>JBIPLV010000301.1:0-9192 GCA_044369475.1 Cyanobium sp.
GTTCTCCCTCCAACTCGAGCACAAGCTCAATGGCTTCTCGAACCCGTTCCATCAGTTGGTCGAGGGAGCGGGCTTGGGTGTGGCAGCCGGGGAGTGCGGGCACGGTTGCCACAAAGAAGCCCTCGGAATCGCGTTCCACAACCACGTTGAATTCACGTGCCATTGGAAGGGCCTGTCGGCTTTCACGCTACTGGCTTTTGTGGGGCAGTGCCCTTGCCATTGGGTGGCGCGCAGATCAGAAGCTGAGGATCACCCGTCCGCCGACGCGGGCTTGGTCGGCGGTGAGCAGTTGGCCCATGTCGAGCAGGCCGGCGGCGTTGCTCACGTAGAGATCGAATTTGAGGGCGTCGCTGGCCAGCCAGCGCAGCGCCAGGGTGGCGTTGCTCTGGTTCCAGGAGCTTGCCACCAGGTTGGCCTCAGGGATCACCTGGAAGCTCTCGCCGAGCTGGATGCTGGCCCCGAGACCAAAACCCCAGGGCACCCCCACGCCGCTCCAGGCCACCTTGGGGTTGAAATGGAGCGCCAGCCAGCGGTTGGCTTCCCAGGTGTTCACGGTTTCGGCGAACACGTAGCCCTGGCCGCTGCCGGGTGGGTTTTCACGGCCCAGGCTGATGCGGCCCGCCCCCCAGAAGGGGGCACCGCGCAGGGGGCTGAGGGCCACGGCCTTGCCGCCGATGCGCCACTGCCAGGCGCTGTTGGTGGTGTAGGCGTCGGAGATGGCGGTGTTCTGGGGAACGTTGTTGAACCAGCCGCTCTTGAACACATCCAGCTGGAAGATGTTGGAGATCGACTGGCCCACAAAGCCGAAGATGTTGCCGCCGCTGTCGGCGTTGGCCCACAGCTCAGTGGTGCCATCGGGGGGCACCAGGGCGGTGTTCACGGTGAGGCCCCCCAGGGCGATCGAGCGCTGGCGGGGGTTGAGCTCCGGTTGGGGGGTGTCGGCGGCCGCCGGGGTGAACACGAAGCGGGCGAAGTAGCCCAGCCGGTTGCTGGAGGGCAGGGCCAGCAGCGCCGTGGCGGGGGTGCCACCCCAGCCGTTGGTGAGCATCCCCTCCAGCGCGATGCGGGGGTTGAGGGCCCAGTTGAGGCCGCCGCTGAGGATGGGCACGCGGCTGTACTGCAAATCACCGTTGAAGCTGTTGTTGCCCGGGCCCACGGGCATCAGCGCTGAGGTGAACAGGGCCAGGTGGCGGCTGGGTTGCCAGCTGATGCCGCCGCTCACGAAGGCGTTGTTGCCATAAAACTGGCCGGCACCGCCCTGGCCCTCCCCCTGGCTGGATGGCAGGAAGCTCACCCCCGGCGTGAAGCTGAGCTGCCACTGCTGGCTGGCCTGCCAGCTCAGCGGCAGGCTGATGGAGCCCACCAGGTTTCTGGTGAACACGCGGCAGCCGGAGCTGTTGAAGATGTTGGGGCTGCTGCAGGGCTGGCCTTTGGTGGTGAACGAGTCGCCACCGCCGCTGCCCACGTTCCAGCCCTCCAGGGAGCCGCCCAGCCCTAGCTTCCACTGCTTCTGGTTGAGCAGCTGCCACTGCAGGGCGCCGCCATAGCTCTCCCAGAAGTTGCCGGGCTGCACGCTGCGGCCGGTGATCGGGGCGTAGAGCGGGTCGTCAGCGTTGCTGTAGAAGGCCGAGAGCTGCAGCACCTCATTGATGCCGCCATCGAGGCGCAGGGCGTAGTTCTGGTTGCCCGTGCCGCTGGCGGCACCGCCGGTGAATGGCGAGAGGGTGTAGGCACTCATCTGTCCCTGCTGATCACCGAGCTGGTTGGCGGTGGGCACGGCGGGGCCCAGGCGCAGCAGCGGGGGGTAGTCGACCGGTTGGGGCGTCAGCGCTTTGAGATAGGCCTCGGCTTCTGCGGCGCTGGTGGGGGCTTGGGGCCGGTTGGGGTCTGCTGGGGAGGGCTGGGGCAGCGCGGCGCTTGGATCGCCGGCCGGGATGGGTTGCCACATCGGTGCTTGCGCACCAGCGGCGCCATCGGCGCGGGGCACGGGCGTCCACAGCGGCGGCTGGGGTCCGCCGCTGCTGGCGGGTACTGGCGCTGGGGGCCGCCATTGGGGAGCTGCGGGGGCCACGCCACGGGCTGCGGGCAAGGGTTGCCACTGCGGCTGGGCACGGCTGGCCTGGGGCAAGGGCAGCGCCAGGGCTGCCGCCAGCACCAGGGCCGAGCTGGGGCTGGGCTGGGGCCTAGGCGGCACCACGTTCGTCCAGCAGCAGCCAGCCGGTGATCGGGCGGCCTTGCAGCTGCAGTTGCTGGCGCAGGTTGCTCAGCTCGGTGCGGGTGGCGGCCCCGAGGCTGGTGATCAGCAGTTGATGGTCACAGTCCGCCGCGTGAACCAGATCGGCGGTGCAGTGCAGATCGGTGTGGGGCAGGCTTTGCTGCAGGCGCTGGAGCAGGTGTTGCACATCCGGGGCCTTGGGGGCGAGCCCCACGGGGATCAGGGCCACGTGGTGGCTGCCGGCCAGGGGGCCGCCGGCCAGCAGCGTCAGCTTGCCGTCGAGGCCGGCGGCATCGCTGGGGTTGAGGTGGGCGAGCAGGGGCCCGGGCAGCAGCTGTTGCAGTTCGTCCTCGGAAAACACGCGGCCGCTGCGGCGATCCACCACCAGCGCGGCGCCGCATCCGGCCACCAGGCCGGCCAAGAGCCCTAGCGCCATGGTGCGGCCTTTCATGGGGGATACGGGCACATCGAGCAGGGTGGGGGTGGAGATCAGCTCCCAGGGCTGCTGCTTGCGGGCCTGCTCGAGGGCCAACGCCTGGCGTTCGGCCTCCAGGCGGGTCAGGGTGGCCTCGTCGCGGCCCGCTTCCCGCAGCAGTTCGCGGTAGCGGATCAACACACCCTTCGGCCGTTCGGCCGCGGCTAGGCTCGCTTGGGCGGCGGTGCGTTTGGCGAAGAGGTAGCCGTAGGTCTGGCGTTTGAGCGTGTCGATCAGCACGCGGCGGCGTTCGCGTAGGCGGCGAATGCTCTCTTCCCGGTCGGTGAATTTGGCCCGCATGATGGCCAGTTGTGTGTCGATCTGATCGAGGGTTTGCGGTAGGCCCTGGCTGGCCAGTTCAGGAATGGTGCGCCCGATGTACATCAGGGCTTCTGGATCGTTGCCCAGCCTGTTGAGCTGTTTGAGTTGCTCGTTGATGTTGCGGATCTCATTCGCCGCCTGCACACGGATGGCTTCGATGTTGAAGGCGTTAGCGATCTCGTCGTCGCCCTTGGCTTCCCCCTTGAGGGCGGTGAGGTCTTGCTCGATGGCGAACTGCTGGGCCCGGCGCAGGGAGGCCACGCTTTCTTGGCGGTAGCGGGCAATCTGCTGATCGAGATATTGGATGGCCTGGGCAATGCCGCGTTCACGGTCGCGGCCGGAGTAGGCCTGGTATTCCTTGGAGATGCGGTTGATCACCGCTGTGATCAAGCCTTGGTCGGTGTCCGTGTAGCTCACGTTGAGCACGGAGGTGCCCTTTTCCAGGTCGACCTTCACGCTCTCCACCCAATCGCTGAAGCGCAGGCCATCCACGTTTTGTCCCGCACGCTGTTTGCTGCTGCGCACGAAATCAAACACTGGCTTGAGCACTGATGGGCTCTCCAGGATCTTCACTTCGGTTTCCAGGCTGTCTTCGCCGCCTTTGGCTCCCACCAGATTGGCCAGGCCGGGGTTGGCCGCCAGCAGTTGCTGGGCCCCACTGGCTTGCTGATCACGGCTGGCCAGCACGATCTGAAATTCCCCTTCCCACACCCGCGGCGCGAACAACGCATACAGCGTGCTGAGGGCCAGGGCACCGCCGGCCACCTTGGCGATCAGGCGCCAGTGCCGCTGCAGGGCGGCGGCCAGCAGGCGCAGGTCGATCTCGTCTTCTGCCGGTGGGGTGGGCTGCGGCAGCTGCGGGATGGCCGTCATCAGCGGAAGGCTCCGTTGGAGAGGGCGTAGATCGAGTAGATGCCGAGCAGGGGTGTGGTCACTTCGCTGAGCACGCCAATGCCGGCGGAGAGGGCGGAATCCTGCACGCGGATGATGTCGCCGCTCATCAGGATCGGGTTGGTGTAGGTGGCATTGGCGGAGTTGGGGCTGTAGCTGAACAGGCGCCGGTCGACTTCGCCTTCTCGGGTGAAGCGCACGAATTCCACCTTGCCTTTGAGCAGCTTGGTTCCGCCGGCGAGGCTGAGGGCCTGGTTGAGCGATGAGCCTTGGGGCAGGGTGACGCCGCCGGGGGTCACCACCCGCCCGCTCACGAACACCTGGATGAACTGGGGGCTGAGGTTGGTTTGGCCGGCCTTGAGCAGCTGCTCGCGAAGCACCACGGGGCTCTTACCCACGCTTACCACATCGCCATCAAACAGGCGGATGTTCTGCGACTCGTTGCCTTCTGTGATCAGGGTGAGGAAGTTGAGGTTGGTGCGGATGCGGCCGCCGCCGGCGCTCATGGCTTGCCGGCGGGTCACCTGCACCTGTGCCAGGTCGGAAAAGGGGGTGATGCCCTGGGCGGTACGGATGGCGTCAAACACGGTGGGAAACAGGGCCCCGAAGGTGCTCAACTCCCCACCACCTGCCGCGGGAGCTCCGCCCGGCAACTGGTTCAAGCCGGGGCGTGTTTCTTCCGTGGCTGTGCCTGCCCGAAGCTGCGAGGTTTCCGCCTGCTCGGAAAGGGAACGCAGCTCCTGGCTGCCACTCAGCGTGTAATATCCCGGACGCTTCACCTCGCCGCCCACGTAAATGCGGATCGGGCGGTAGCGCACAGGCCGCACGTAGAGCTGCGGATTCTTCACGTAGGTCTTGAACTGCTGCGTGAGGAAATAGCGCAGCTCCTCCACCGTGAGCCCCTCCACGTAGAGGGCCCTCAGCCGCGGCAGGTACATGGTGCCGTCGGGCCCGATCGAGAAGGTGCCGCTGAGCTCCGGGATGTCGAGCAGCTCCACCTGCAGGCTGTCGCCCGGGCCGAGGATGTAGGCGTCGTACACGACGCGGCTCCGCTGCAGCGGGCTGGCGCTCGGAGCCCTGGTCAGCAGCGGTTGCGCGGCCTGCACGGCCGGCGTGGCAGCCAGCAGCAGCGCTGCAGTCATCCCGCCGATCGACTGTGGACGCCTCAAACCGGTCTCAAATCTGGAGCGAATTTACGGTCTGCGGAAAACGGTCTGCTGCAGCTGAGGACGGACATGGCTTTGGCAGCTGCTGCCAAGGCTGTTGGCTATGCAGAGTTCGCATAAATGGCTGCCTCTCTATCTCTCTGTGGTGGCGCTGCAGATGAGGGGCTTGGTGCTGGATATCGGCTGCGTGGTGTGGGAGATTGACGTTGCTGAAGGAGGCTCTGGAGCCCTGCTCGTGCCCCGGCCATCGAGGGGGCGGAGCTATGTCTACGACCGCCCTCATCTTTGAGAAGGAGAGTGGGGTTGATGGCGGTATGGCTCCCCCATTGAACCGATTCATTGCCCGAGGCGGAACAGATGTCTGAGCCCCCATCTGTAATCAAGGTGCTGCCCTGATCAGCCCCCTCATGACCTGCAGCCGCTTCTGACATTGAGGCTTTGTTGGAGGAATCGGCAATCATCAATCAATCCCGCTGGACCATCCGCACCTCGATAGCCGTGCTCCCCCACACCCAAGTCCATGGTGGATGACCATGAACGCAGCTGCGAGCAGATGGCGCACCTGTTCGCCGACACGCAAGACGTGATCTTCCTGGGGCGTGGAATCACCTACCCGGTCGCCCTCGAGGGTGCCCTGAAGCTGAAGGAGATCAGCGACATCCACGCCAAGGGCTATCCGGCCGGAGAGATGAAGCACGGCCCGATCGCGCTGCTCGATGCGCGGGTGCCGGTGGTGTCGATCGCCGTGCCGGGCATGGTGTTCGACAAGGTGCTCAGCAATGCCCAGGAGGCCAAAGCGCGCGATGCGCAGCTGATCGGAGTAGCACCCGAGTGTGCGGATGCGGAGCTGTTCGACACGCTGCTGCCGGTGCCGACGGTGGACGAGCTGCTCAGTCCGCTGCTGACGGTGATCCCGATGCAGCTGCTGAGCTATCACATCGCTGCCCATCGGGGGCTGGATGTGGATCAGCCGCGCAACCTGGCGAAGAGTGTCACCGTGGAGTAGCTCCTGCTGCTGCGCTGGGTGCAGCCTCAGGACGCCGCTTCTTATCTCTTTTCGTTCTCCCTGCTCTGCATGACTGTTCTGGTAACCGGCGCCGCCGGTTTTATTGGCTATCACCTCAGCCGCCGGCTTCTGGAGCAGGGAACACCCGTGGTGGGGCTTGATAACGTCAATCCCTACTACGACCCGTCCCTAAAGCGAGCACGTATCTCACAGCTGGAGGCCGCAGCTTCAGAAACGGGCACTCCTTTCCAGCTGATCGAAGCCGACCTGGAAGATCGAGCTGCCGTGGAGGCCACTTTCCAGCAGCACAAGCCCCAGAAGGTGGTGAACCTGGCAGCCCAGGCGGGAGTGCGCTACTCCATCGAGAACCCGGCGGCTTACATCCAGAGCAACCTGGTGGGCTTTGGTAACATTTTGGAGGGCTGCCGCCACCACGGCGTGGAGCATCTGGTGTATGCCAGCAGCAGTTCGGTGTATGGCGGCAACACGCGGATGCCCTTCTCGGAGCACCACAGCGTGGACCATCCAGTGAGCCTCTATGCGGCCAGCAAGAAGACCAATGAGCTGATGGCCCACACCTACAGCCACCTCTACGGGCTGCCGGCCACGGGCCTGCGCTTTTTCACGGTTTATGGGCCGTGGGGTCGGCCGGATATGGCACTGTTTTTGTTCACCAAGGCGATGTTGGCCGGTGAGCCGATTCAGGTGTTCAATAATGGCCAGATGGTGCGCGATTTCACCTATATCGACGACATCATTGAGAGCCTGGTGCGGCTGCTCGACAAGCCCGCGGCACCGGATCCAGCTTTTGATGCTGAGAACCCCGATCCAGCCACCAGCTGGGCGCCGCATCGGGTGTTCAACATTGGCAATTCCAACCCCACACCGCTGATGGACTACATCGAAGCGGTGGAGCAGGCGCTGGGGGTGACTGCCGAGAAGCAGTTGTTGCCGATGCAGCCCGGTGATGTGCCGGCAACGGCTGCGGATACTTCGGCACTGGAGGCCTGGGTAAATTTCAAGCCCAATACGCCAGTGCGTGAGGGAGTGGCTCGCTTTGTGACTTGGTATCGGCAGTTTTACGGGGTATGAGCACGACAACACTTGGCCATTCAGGCATGAACTTTCCTCCCCTTGAGACCTGCACCGTGGCCGTGATCGGCCTGGGCTATGTGGGACTGCCGCTTGCTGTTGAGTTTGCCAAGCCCCAGGCTTGCGCTCGTACGGGTGCTCCGTTGCGTCGCCGGGTGATCGGCTTTGACATCAACAGCCAGCGGCTGGAGGAGTTACGCGTCGGCCACGATCGCACCAACGAAACCAGCGCTGCAGAGCTGCAGGCGGCTGAGCTGCTGGAGTTCACCTCGGATTCCGCTGATCTGGCGCAAGCGGATGTGTTTGTGGTGACTGTTCCCACGCCAATCGATAGCGCCAAACGACCGGATCTCACACCGTTGGAGAAGGCCAGTGCTGCGGTGGGCCGAGCACTCCAGGCCCGTGCGGCTCAGGGAGCGACGAGCCTCCCTCTGGTGATTTACGAAAGCACGGTTTATCCGGGGGCGACAGAAGAGGTGTGCGTGCCGATTCTGGAGAAGGAATCCGGCTTGCGTTTTAACGAAGACTTCTATTGCGGCTACAGCCCAGAGCGCATCAACCCTGGTGATACGGAGCACAAGCTCACCACGATCACCAAGGTGACCAGCGGCAGCACGCCCGAGGCCGCCACCTGGGTGGACGGCTTCTACGGATCGATCATCAGAGCGGGAACTCATCAGGCGGCCAGCCTCAAAGTGGCGGAGGCCGCCAAGGTGATCGAGAACACCCAGCGCGATCTCAACATCGCCCTGGTGAACGAGCTGGCGATGATCTTCCGCAAGCTGGGCATCGACACTCTTGATGTGCTGGAGGCGGCGGGGAGCAAGTGGAACTTCTTGCCCTTCCGCCCCGGCTTGGTGGGCGGCCACTGCATCGGCGTGGATCCCTACTACCTCACCCACAAGGCAGAGGAAGTGGGTTACCACCCGCAGGTGCTGCTGGCCGGCCGCCGCATTAACGACGGCATGGGCCGCTGGCTGGCCGAGCAATTGGTGCTGGAACTGGCGCGGCGGCGACAGCACATTGTGGGTGCACGAGTGCTCGTGCTGGGGCTCACCTTTAAGGAGGACTGTCCGGATCTGCGCAACACCAAGGTGGTGGATGTGCTGACGGCCCTCCGCGACTACGGGATAGAGCCTCAGGTGGTGGATCCCTGGGTAGATCACGAAGAAGCCAACAGGGAGTATGGGCTGGAGGTGGAGCCGCAGCTGCCTGCCGATCGCCGCTTTGGCGCCGTGCTGGCTTTGGTGCCCCATCAGCAGTTCCGTCAGCTGAACGAGGGGCAGTGGCAGGAGTTGCTTGAGCCGGGTGGCGTCCTGCTTGATCTCAAGGGGATCGTGCCGCGGGGACTTGCGCCGCTGCGTTTGTAGGGAATCCTAACAACAGCAGCGTAGGCCCATTGCTTCAGTTGAACTTCTCGTCTGTCTCCCTACCTTCTCGAGCGTGATTCACCCCACAGCTACCGTTCATTCCACCGCCATCGTGGACGACGGGGCCACGATCGGTGCCGTTAGTCGTGTGTGGCACTGGGTGCATATATCCTCGGGTGCCGTAATTGGCGAGTACTGCTCTTTTGGGCAGAATGTCTTTGTCGGCAACCGCGTTCGAATTGGCAATAACGTCAAGATCCAGAACAATGTATCGGTCTATGACAACGTCACCCTTGAAGACGATGTGTTTTGTGGGCCGAGCATGGTTTTTACCAACGTGTACAACCCACGGTCAGCGGTGAGCCGCAAGGATGAATACCGCGACACATGGGTGGAGCAGGGCGCCACGCTGGGGGCTAACTGCACGATTGTGTGCGGTAGTCGCATCGGGCACCATGCCTTTATCGGTGCCGGGGCGGTGGTGAATCGTGACGTCAAACCTTTTGCCCTGATGGTGGGGGTGCCAGCTCGACAGGTGGGCTGGATGAGTGCCCATGGCGAGCGGGTAGGCCTGCCTTTGGAGGGGAGCGGCCATTGGTGCTGCCCCCATACCGGCGATCACTACGAACTCATTGGTAAGCAGCTCAATTACACCC
>JBIPLV010000083.1:0-9176 GCA_044369475.1 Cyanobium sp.
GCCCATGGCAGAGATGGGCCTTGAGCCCCTCGATCCCGCCACCATCCAGCAGATCCTGGCCACTGTGCGGGGCCTGCCGCGCCCGGCGCTGGAGGGGTTCACCAAGGCATTTCGCAAGCGCTTCCAAGTACCGCCTGATGCCCCCTCGATCGCCGATCGGATCTGCCAGCGGCGCCACTACGACTGGATCGAGGCGTTTCTGGTGTCGCATCGATCGGTGCGCTCGGCTGAGCACCGCCAACCTGTCCCCGCATGAGCCTCAGCGCTGCAGCAGCCAGCGCAGCAGCGACAGGCCGATGATCAGCCCGATGCCGGTGTTCCAGAGCCAGGACGGGCGCTCGGCCAACCGCTGCAGCCAACCCGGTAGCTGATCGCGCCACTGCTCCAGCGCCAGCACGGCCAACAACAGCAGCACCAGGGGGATACCGATCGCAAGGACGAGTTCGCGAAACATCGGCACCTCTTCACTGCCTGACCGTACCCAGGGGGTGAGGCCATCACCAGGTCAGAACTCCATGTGGCCTGAGCAGCGATGACTCAGCGGCGCACCATCGAGCCAACCTCGGCGAGTGACTGTGTCATTCGCGGCTGAATGAAGTCGATGAATGCCCGTGTTCTTGCTGGCAGGCGACCTCCCCCCGGATGGAGCAGATGCAACGGGTTGGGGGGTGGCGCCTGATCGTCGAGCAGGGCCACGAGGCGTCCCGACTGGATCGCCTCATGCACCAGCAGGCCCGGCAGGCGGGCGATGCCCAGGCCCTGCTCCGCCGCCGTGCGCAGCACCACGAAGTCGTCACTCACCAGACGACCACTAACCGGCACCTCGCTGCTGCGAGCGCCAGCCCCGAACGGCCAGCGGTCGCGCACCTCCATCCCGGAACGCGTGAAGCGCAGGCAGGCATGGGACGACAGATCCGCTGGGCGCTGCGGCGTTCCGTGGCGGGCCAAGTAGGCGGGACTGGCGACGACGCGGTAGGTGGAGCAGCCGATTCGCCTGGCGATCAGGCTGGAATCGGGCAGATGCCCCGCCCGGATCGCCACATCGAAGCGCTCCGCCACCAGATCCACCGGTCGATCAGTGAGCTGCAGTTGCACCTCTACCGCCGGGAAGGCCTCCAGAAACTCCGCCAAGATCGGGGCCAGAAACAGCTCGCCGATCGTCACCGCGGTGCTGACCCGCACCCTGCCGCGGGGCTCGCGCTGCAGCTCGGTGACGGCCTCTTGCGCAGCCTCCAGCCTGGCAATCGCCGCTTCTGCCTCGTCCACGAACGCCATGCCGGCATCAGTGAGCGAGAGCTTCCGGGTGGTGCGCTGTAGCAACTGCACCCCCAGCTGGGCCTCCAGTTCGGAGACCTTCCGGCTCACGGTGGTTTTCGGCATCCCGAGCGCTTCACCGGCGGCGCGGAAGCTGCCTGCCTGCACCACCCGCACCAGCACCAGGGCGGCGTTGAGATCAAGCTGTCCCACAAGCGGGATAGTTTATCCCGTTTTTTGGGGATTGTCCTAGTTGCTGCTTCATTGCAAGGTGATGGGGCCGGCGATGGGCGATGGCCCTGGTCGCGGCACATCACCAGGCTGATCAGCCCTCACCCAGCAGGACGACGACCATGTCCCCTTCCTCGCACCCGTCTCCGCTCGCGCTGAAGGGAGGCACCCACGCCCTCTGCACTTGCGGTCTGAGCAAGAACGGACCCTTCTGTGACGGCAGTCATCAGGGCAGCGGCCAGGCTCCCCGCATCCTCAAGTTGGACACCGATCAGACGGTGTTTCTCTGCAACTGCGGTGCCTCCGCTAACAAGCCCTTCTGCGATGGCAGCCATCAGCGGCAGAGCGCCTGATCCTTGGTCCCCATTGCGACCCTCAGCACCCCTGAAGTCCCCATGAGCATCCCCACCACTCCGGCAGGCCCGTCGCTGCAGCACCACGAAACCTTCGTGATCGTCGCCGAAACCCTCGCCGGCTGGCGCAATCCCGCCACGCCCGAGGGGACGGACCTGCTGGCGCAGCACTATGCGTGGGCGCATGCCCAACACGCCAGCGGGGTCCTGCTGTTCGCCGGCCCGATTGATGTTGAGGCACTGTCTCCGGGTGTGCCGACGCCGGTGGGGATAGTGAGCGGTCTGCTGGTGTTGCGGGCCTCCTCCAAAGAGGCCGCCGAGGCGATCGCCCAGAGCGATCCGTTTCATATCAACGGCTGCCGTCACAACGCGGTGCACAGTTGGTCGATCCGCTTCGCCCAGCAGCCGATCGCAGACGCCCTGGCCGCAGCACTTCACGCCCCCCAGGCGTCATGAACGGCCGTCGCATCGAGGCCCGCACCCGGGGGCAGCAGCACGGCTTCATCCGCCGCATGGTCAGCCCGGGGGATGCCATCAGTGAACGGATCAAGCCGTTCGTCTTCCTGGATTTCATCGACGCGCCTGTGGCGGATGGCACGGGATTCGGCTGGCACCCGCACTCCGGCATCGCCACCCTCACCTACGCCCTTAATGCCGATCTGGCCTACGAGGACACCGCCGGCCAGGAGGGACTGGTGAAGGCCACGGGACTGGAATGGATGCGCGCCGGCGGGGGAACCTGGCACCAGGGCCGGATCCATCCCCACGGCCCACGGGTGACGGCGTTCCAACTGTGGCTGGCCCTGCCGCCGGAGCTGGAGAACGGCCCAGCTGAGGGGATCTACGTGAGCCCGGAGACGGTGCCGCAGCTGGGTCAGGTGCGGGTGCTGCTCGGCCGCTACGGCGAAAGCAGCAACCCGATCCCCTCGCCATCGCCCCTGCTCTATCTCGATGTGGTGCTGAATGCGGGAGAGAGCTGGACCTTTGAGCCCCCCAGCGACCACCGCGTGGCCTGGATGTTCGTGTACCGCGGCCAGGCGCTGGTGGCGAGCGAGGCACTCCGGGAGGAGCTGGCCGTGCTGAAGCCCGGCGAAGGATCCGTGCGGATTGAGGCCACCGAACCCTGCCGGCTGCTGCTGGGCAGCGCTGTGCGGCACGACCACCCTCTGGTGCTTGGCAGCCACTCGGTTCACACCAGCCGCGAAGCGCTGGCCAGGGGGGTGGAGCGGATCGCGATGGTGGGCGAGGAGCTTCGGGCGGCGGGGCGACGCTGAGGGCTGCAGCCCTATCCCATGGGCCCGATAGAACAGACACGCCGGTCGTCATCTCAGCCGCTCCTGCCCGATGAAGGACCACCACCATCCGGCCCCCTCGGCGCCGCCGGGTCAGGAGGCCACCGTGCTTGCCTCCCTCTCCTGGCTGGATCGGTTGCTGCCGCTGTGGATCCTGCTGGCGATGGCCGCTGGGTTGCTGCTGGGCAGGCTGTTGCCGGGCCTGCAGGCGGTGCTGGGTGCGGTGCAGGTGGATCACACCTCCCTGCCGATCACCGCCGGCCTGCTGTTGATGATGTACCCGGTGCTAGCCAAGGTTCGCTACGGCGAACTCGGCCATGTCGCCCGCGACCGGCGACTGTTGACGCTGGCCCTGGCGCTGGTGTGGGGTCTGGGGCCGCTGTTGATGTTCGCCCTGGCCTGGTTGTTCCTGCCGGATCAACCGGCCTTCCGCACCGGGTTGATCCTGATCGGCATCGCCCCCTGCATCGCGATGGTGCTGATCTGGATCGATCTGGCCCAGGGCGATCGCGAGGCCGCCGCATTGCTGGTGGCGATCAATTCGATTCTGCAGGTGCTCATCTATGCACTGCTGGGCACCTTCTACCTCCAGGTGTTGCCGGCCTGGTTGGGACTGGAGGGGCAGGTGGTGAGCTTTTCGTTCTGGGAGATCGCCAAGGCGGTGCTGATCTTCCTGGGGATTCCGCTGGTAGCTGGTTTTCTGACCCGGCAGATCGGTGTGCGCTCCAAGGGCCTGCGGTGGTATGAGCAACGCTTCCTGCCCCGGATCGGACCGCTGGCTCTGTACGGCCTGCTGTTCACGATCGTGCTGATGTTTGCGCTCCAGGGCCAGGCGATCACGTCCAATCCCGCTCAGGTGGTGCGGGTGGCGCTGCCGCTCTTGCTTTACTTCGTGCTGATGTGGAGCATGGCGTTCTATCTCGGAACACGCAGTGGGCTCGATTATGAGCGCACCTCGGCGTTGGCCTTCACGGCGGCCGGCAACAATTTTGAGCTGGCGATCGCCGTCTGCATCAGCGTCTGGGGCATCAGCTCCCAGCAGGCCCTGGCTGGAGTGATTGGGCCCCTGATTGAAGTGCCGGTGCTGGTCTCGCTGGTGTACGTGTCGCTGTGGCTGAAACGGAGCTTTCGCCGCGACAGCTGAACGTAATAGGGCACACCTGAGCTGAAATTCGGCCATGACAGCTGTGCTTTCAATGGCGATGGCGATGGTGAGCATCACTCACATGCGGGTGTGCATGCTCCAGCTCGTCGTGCCGATGCTCATGGGCATGCCAGAAGGGTTGATCGGACGCGACACCTTCCAGGTCGTCGGGTTGATGGCGGTGCTCGTGATGGGGATCGCCGCCGCGTGGATCGTGCCGGTGGCGATGGGCATGACGCAGCGCCTGATGGCGATGCCAGTGGCTGTGCTGCTCCCGCAGCAGCAGCAGTACACCGGCGGCCATCAGGCCAGCGGCCACCAGCAGCTGGGGGGTCAGGGAGTCCCGCAGGACTAGCAGGGAGAACAGAGCGCCGACGAAGGGCGCGGTGGAGAACAGCACCGCCTCGCGGGCCGCTCCGAGATCGCGCAGGGCCAGCAGATCCAGCCAGATCGAGATTCCATAACCCAGGGCCCCGATCGCCAGCAGCACCAACGTCACTGGCAGTGCCGGGAAGGGCTGCCCCAGCAGCAACGCCAGGGCCAACATCGGCAGCGAGGCGCCGGCCGCCTTGAATGTGGCGATCTGGATCGGATCGCGCAGGCTGAGGCGCTGGCTGAGGTTGTTATCAATCCCCCAGGCCAGCGTGGCCAGAGCGATCAGGGCGCTGCCCCCGGCAGTGGCTCCGCTGAGGGAACCCTCCGAGAGCAGCACCGCCCCGGCGATGGTGAGCAGGGCCGAGACCAGCCCCTGCCGGCCGACGTGCTCACGGCCCAGCAGAACGGCGATCGCCAGGGTGAACACGGCCTCGAGGTTGAGCAGCAGTGAGCTGGAGGCCGCCGGTAGGTGGGCCAGGCCCAGCACCAGGGCCACCGGTCCCACCACGCCGCCGAGCAGGGTGAGGGTCGCCAGCGCAGGCAGGTCCTCACGGCCCAGCCCCGTTTCGGCCCTGGTGCCCCGAATCGTTCGCACCACCAGAAGGGCCAGGGTGGCGCCGCCGTAGAGGAGGCCGGCAATGCTCAACGCCGAGCCTGCGCCGGTGAGGGTGCTGATCAGTGGCGCGCTGATGCCAAACAGCAGGGCGGCGACCAGACCGGCCAGCTGTCCTCGTCGAATAGGCGACGGGGCCATGACGGGATTCCCGTAGGGCAATCAGTTTGGTCCTGCATGCCAGGGCCTGGCCAGGTGCTCCGCCGGGGGGGGGCCAACACGAGGGGCGTCACGTTTCCCCCAGTAGCCATTGCACCGAGAAGCCATGGTCACTCTGGGCAGTCCGGCCGTGGCTACGCCATTGCTGTTGCGCTCGGGGGCGGGGCTGGTTGACTCGATCTACACGAGGCCGCGGCAGCGTCCCCGGATCAGTTCTTAGTCTCCTTGCATCGTGCAGCTGCGATCGAGAAGCTTTTGGGCCTCATCAGAAGCCCTTGCAAGGCGTGATCCCTCGGGGGTGTAAAAGGTAAATTCCCGTAAATTGCGATATAAAAATGGCCGACTGCGCTGTAGCTGGATTTCGGCTTTCTCTCGGCAGCGGATGTAGTTTTCATAATTCAATGGCTCCGGCGTCGCCGTTTCATGTTCCAGTGCATTGAGCTGCGCAGCTCTCTCTTCCACCCTGGGGCAAAGTCGCTGGCGTATCGAGTGCATCAGGGCGATTTCGGCATTCATCGCCTGCCGGGCGAGCTGATCGCGTTGGTTCTTCAAGGCCAAGCAATCCGGTGCAGCCTGGGCTGCTGCGGTGATCAGCAGTGAGGCATAAGCCGCGGCGAGGACCGCCTGTGCTTTAGGCGCTGGTTCAACCATGGATTGCAGTGATGGGAATCCATTCCCATGGCCTGATGGAACCCACAACCGAGGTGAGCAGGGAGGTATTGACGATCACAATCATGGCGGCACACAGCCAGCTGATGCCCTGCAGCCAGATGGGCGCGCGCAACGCTCCCATCAAGCCACTCCTGGAGCAGAACTGCACGAGAGGAATCACCGCAAACGGCAGCTGCAGGCTCAACAACACCTGGCTGAGCACCAGCAGATGGGCTGTGGCTTCATCTCCCAGCAGCATCACGGTGGCCATGGCAGGGATCAGGGCCAATGCCCTGGTGATCAGCCGGCGTTGCCAGTCGGGCAGTCGCAGGTTGAGAAAGCCCTCCATCACCACCTGTCCGGCCATGGTGGCCGTCACGGTGGAACTCTGGCCCGCAGCCAGCAGTGCGACAGCGAACACGGTCCCGGCAAGAGTCGTTCCCAACAATGGGCTCAGCAGGGTGTGCGCCTGGTGTAGATCCTCAACGGGTTCGGCGACAACGCCATGAAAGGCTCCGGACGCAAGGACCAAGATGGCGGCGTTCACCAGAAAGGCGAATGACAACGCCATCACCGAATCCAGGTTGGCCAACCGCAGGAGTAATGGTTTGGAGGGCGGATGCTCCGGCCACCGGCGTGTGTTGACCAGCGCGGAGTGCAGGTAGAGGTTGTGGGGCATCACTGTTGCCCCCAGGATGCCCGCGGCGATGTATAGCTGCTGCCCATCACGCAGCACCGATGGCTGCGGCACAAACCCTGCAGCCACCTGCATCCAGTTGGGTTTCAGGAGCGCCAGTTCCCAGGCAAAGCAGGCGCCCACCATCGCCACCAAAGCGATGATCAGGGCCTCCAGCCGGCGAAGTCCAAAGTGCTGCAGGGCCAGCAGCAGCAACGTATCGCCGGCGGTCAGGGCCACCCCCCAGGGCAGGGGCAGCCCGAACAGCAACTGCAGGGCGATGGCGCTGCCCACCAACTCCGCCAGGTCGCAGGCCACGATCGCCACCTCAGCCAGCAACCACAGCGGGATCCGCCACGCGTCGGGCAACAGGCGGCGGCTGGCCTGGGCCAGGTCCAGTCCCGTGGCGATGCCAAGCCTGCAACAGAGGGATTGCAGCACCATCGCCATCAGGCTGGAGGCCGCGACCACCCACAACAGGCCGTAGCCATAGCGGGATCCGGCCGCCAGATCGGTGGCCCAGTTGCCTGGATCCATGTAGCCCACCGCCACGAGGTAGGCGGGACCGAACATGCGCAGAGCGACCGACCAGGAAAGTCGATCCCTGGGCCTGTCCAAAGTGAGACCATCGCCCTGACCGTCCTTCATTGCCGCGGTCTAGCCTGCGCGGTCAAAATTGGCGTGATCCTTTGTAGACACTGAGTAGGGCCAGCTGCTCAAGCGGCTTCACGCCTGAATCGATCACTCCTTTGATCTCCCAGGTGGGATAGCCCTGGACTCCTTTCTGCTTGCAGAGAGCGGCCTGGCTGTTGCGACCATCCGGGGCACACTCAATGATCGTCAGCTCTGCGGCGGCTTCTTTGCCGAACAGCTCCTTCTGGTCGTTGCAATGGGGGCACCAGTAGGCCGTGTAAATCTTCGCGCCGCTCTGAGTGAGATGCTTGGCCAGTTCCACCTTGGCCGGTGAGCTCTCGGCCCGCACGGGCGGTGCCATTCCGGGGCCACCACTGACTGCCGGCTGATCGGCCAGCGACGCCCAGCCCAGACCCACCAGGAACACCAGCAGACCAGTCAGCACCACCCGGAAGATCAGTGAGCCCCGCTCTTCCTGGCGATTGAGCAGCAGGCTGAGTGCAAACAGCACCGTGCTGAGCACGGCTGACAGCACGCAGAACACACAGACCGCCTTGATCGTGAACAGCATCAGGCCCACCAGCACCATGCTGAAGCCGGCCATCCCCGTGCAAAGGAGCAGCAACGCTTGCTGCGACAGTCCGCCCAAGGTTCTGCGGCTGTCCCCCTTGAAGAGCAGTGGGCCGAGGGTCAGAACCAGCACCAGGCCATAGGCCAGGGTCCCATAGAGGGAGAGGGGTTGGCCGAACAGCGTCCCCCAGGCGCTGCCGAGCACCTGGTCGCAGCCATTGCTGCCGCCGGGGCAGGTGAGGCTTCCGATCATCCCCCACCGCTTGAGGGTGATCGAGCCTGTATCTAGCAGGCCAATCGTGGCGAGCACTCCCATCGTCACCCGCAGCCAGGGTGAGCGGGAAGGCTGGGAAGACTGCGCCTGCCTGAGCTTGTCGGCAAGCAGGGAACTGGTCACGGCGGGCTGGAGGAAAACCGGTTCAGTAAAAACCCTCCAGTGGCTTGAGGGTCAAGAGGTCATTGTCGAAGGGCGCAGAAGCGCCACGATCGCTTGACCCTGGAGTGGCTACAGGGTTGATGCTGAAGGCGTCAGCCTCCTGCGGTCCGATGCCTCACGACCATGAGCGTTCCCATCACGCCTGCTGCGGCCATGACGATGGCCATGGTCAACAGCCTGGCTGCCGCAGTACCCCGGGCCCGCCGGCAACGCCTCCAGATGCCCGAGGTGGTGAGGTGCTCTGGCGGATCCAGGCGATGGACTGTGCGACTGAGGAGAACGAAATCCGCCAGGCCCTCTCAGGGGTGAGCGGCATCGCTGAACTGCGCTTCCAGTTGGCCTCGCGCACCCTGGCGATTCGCGCCGAGCCGGCCGCTCTGAGCCAGGCGGAAACGATCCTGCGCCGGCTCAGCTATCCGCCGCAGGTGCTGGAGGCAGGAATCCCGGCTGCGCCGGTGGCCAACTCCGTGCCCTGGGCCCGTTTGATCGCTTCCCTCCTTCTGGCGGCGGCTGCGGAAGGAATCCACTCCTTTCTGCCTCCCTCCTGGCTGCATGAGGGCTTGGAGATCGCTCTGGCGCTGGGTGCCATTCCCCTGGCCGGTCTGCCGGTTTATGTCAAGGGACTCGCGGCCCTGCGGCAGGGGCGGCTGAACATCAACGCACTGATGACGGTCGCCGTCACCGGCGCCTTTCTGATCGGCCATTGGCCCGAGGCCGCCATGGTGATGGCGCTCTACGCGATTGCCGAGGCGCTGGAGGCGCGCGCCGCCGACAGGGCCCGAGCGGCGA
>JBIPLV010000323.1:0-28501 GCA_044369475.1 Cyanobium sp.
TCGGTGACTGAAGGCCACCCGGACAAGATCTGCGATCAGGTGAGCGATGCGGTGCTCGATGCGCTGCTGGCCCAGGACCCGGCCTCCCGCGTGGCCTGCGAAACCGTGGTGAACACGGGCCTGTGCCTGATCACCGGTGAGGTGACCACCACCGCCCGCGTCGACTTCAACACCCTGGTGCGGGGCGTGATCGAGCGCATCGGATACAGCGGCGCCCGCGCCGGCGGCTTCGATGCCAACAGCTGTGCGGTGCTGGTGGCGTTGGATCAGCAGTCGCCCGACATCGCCCAGGGGGTGAACGAAGCCGACGACCACGCCGGTGATCCGCTGGATCTGGTGGGCGCGGGCGACCAGGGGATCATGTTCGGCTACGCCTGCGATGAAACGCCCGAGCTGATGCCGCTGCCCATCAGCCTGGCCCACCGCCTGGCCCGCCGCTTGGCGGAGGTGCGCCACAACGGCTCTCTGGGCTATCTGCTGCCCGATGGCAAAACCCAGGTGAGCGTGGTGTACGAAAACGATCAGCCCGTGGCGATCGACACGATCCTGATCTCCACCCAGCACACCGCCGAGATCGATGGGGTGAGCGAGGAGAAGGCCCTGCGGGAGCGCATCGCCGCCGACCTCTGGACCCACGTGGTGGAGCCCGCCACCGCCGACCTCAGCCTCCGCCCCGCCAAGGACAGCACCCGCTTCCTGGTGAACCCCACCGGCAAATTCGTGGTGGGTGGCCCCCAGGGCGATGCCGGTCTCACCGGCCGCAAGATCATCGTGGACACCTATGGCGGCTATGCCCGCCATGGCGGGGGCGCCTTCTCCGGCAAGGACCCCACCAAGGTGGACCGCTCCGCCGCCTACGCCGCCCGCTATGTGGCCAAGGCCCTGGTGGCCGCCGGCCTGGCCCGCAAGGCTGAGGTGCAACTGAGCTACGCCATCGGTGTGGCCAAGCCGGTGAGCATCCTGGTGGAGAGCTTCGGCACCGGCGCCATCAGCAATGCCGATCTCACCGCCTTGGTGCAGGAGCACTTCGACCTGCGCCCCGGCGCCATCATCAACACCTTCGGCCTGCGCCAGCTGCCCCAGCAGCGCGGTGGCCGCTTCTACCAGGATGTGGCGGCCTATGGCCACTTCGGCCGCAGCGACCTGAACCTGCCCTGGGAGAACGTGGCCGCCATCGCCGCCACCCTGCAGCAGGCCACCGCCAGCCGCGTTGCCGCCTGAGCCCCTCGGCCTCGGTGTTGATCTGGGCAGCAGCGGCATCCGTGTTGCCCTGATCGATCACCAGGGGGGCCTGGCGGCGGCCGCTGAGGCCCCCTACCCCGGCCCCTTCGACGATCCCCAGGCCTGGCGCGCCGGGCTGATTGGTCTCTGCAGCAGGCTTCCCGCCGATTTGCGGGCGCGGGTGGTGGCCATCGCCCTCGATGGCACCTCCGGAACGCTGCTGCTTTGCCGCCCCGATGGCACCCCATTGGCGGGGCCCCTCGGGCTGGCGTTGCCGTACCACCAGGCCTGCCCGGATCACGCCCCTGCGGCGGCGGCCCTGGTGGGGCCGGCCGGCGCGCAGGCCCCCGCCGCCAGCGCCAGCGGCAGCCTGGCCCGGGCCCTGCGGCTGCTGGCCCAGGCGCGGGCCGCCGGCTCCGAGGGCCCCTGGCTGTTGCGGCACCAGGCCGATTGGCTGATGGGCTGGCTGCTGGCGGATTGGCGCTGGGGGGAGGAGGGCAACAACCTGCGCCTGGGTTGGGATCTGCGGGCCCAGGCCTGGTGGGGCACCATCGCCGAGCAACCCTGGGCGGCTGCCCTGCCGCAGGTGTGCGCCTCCGGCACGCGGCTCGGGCCCCTGGGGCATGACGCGGCGGCCGCCTTGGGGCTGCCCCCCAGCTGCCAGGTGGTCGCCGGCAGCACCGATGCCAGTGCGGCGGTGCTTGCCGCCAATCCCCAGCCCGGCGATGGCATCACGGTGCTGGGCACCACGCTGGTGCTGAAGCAATTTGTGCCCGAGCCGATCGAAGGCCCCGGCATCAGCTGCCACCGGCTGGCGGGGCGCTGGTTGGTGGGGGGTGCCTCCAATGCGGGCTGCGCCGTGTTGCGGCGCTTCTACAGCGACCAGCAGCTGATGGAGCTCAGCCGCCAGATCGATCCACGCCGCCCCAGCGGCCTGGCGCTGCGGCCCCTGTTGCGGCCGGGGGAGCGCTTCCCCGTGGACGACCCTGCGCTGGAGCCGATCCTCGAACCGCGGCCCGTGGGCGATGCCCTCTACCTGCAGGGGCTGCTGGAGGGGCTGGCGGCGATTGAACAGCAGGGCTGGCGGCGGCTGCGGCAGCTGGGCGCCTCGCCGATCCAGCGGGTGATCAGCCTGGGCGGCGGCGCCCGCAACCCCCAGTGGCGGCTGATCCGGCAGCGGCTGTTGGGGGTGCCGGTGCGCAACCGCCCGCAGTGCACGGCGGCCCAGGGCATGGCCAGACTGGCGCTTTCCGCCTGCTCCCCGCCATGAATTCACGCCTGCGCGACTGGTTGGCCATGGGCCTGTTTGTGGTGCTGGCGGGGTATGTGAGCGTCAGTGCCGTGCGGCTGGGCCTGCTGCTCTGGCAGCGCTTTGGCGTGGGCTAGGGCCGAGCCCCCAGCACCCAGCACCCAGCGCCACACCATTGCCTGCAGAATCGCCGCAGCTTCCGCCTGCGCCATGGCCGCCGACCCCCTCACCCCCGCCGTGAGCGATCGGATCTGCAAACACATGAACGACGACCACGCCGCCGCGGTGCTGGCCTACGCCCGCCACTACGGCGGCGTTGAGGCCCCTCAGGAGGCGCGGATGCTGGCGGTGCGCCCCGAGGCGATGCAGCTGGAGGTGGATGGCCGCAGCCTGGAGGTGCCGTTCGACCACACCCTCAGCGACAGCGAAGACGCCCACCGCACCCTGGTGGCGATGCTGCGGGCCATGCCCCAGGGCTGATGCTCCCCCCGCGGGGGAACCCTGAGGCTGGCCCGCCCTGGGCACGCACCGCCGCCTGCCCCCGTGATCCCTGGCCTGCCTTCGCTCTGGCGCTCGGCCCTGGCGCTGATCTCGGAGCCCAGCTGCCCGCTCTGTGGCGCCGCCGCCCCGCCCCCGCCGCTGTTGTGCGGCACCTGTCTGCAACGGCTGGCGCTGCCGGAGGGAGGGTTGCAGGGGGATGAGCCCTTGCTGTGGTGTGCCGCCGCCCCCTACGACGGTGCCCTTCGGCATCTGCTGCTGTGCCAGCGGCCCGCGCCGCAGCCCGCCCTGATTAGGGCCCTGGCGCTGGAGTGGCACCGCTGTTGCAGCCAGGTGCTGCCGGGGGCTGTGCTGGTGCCGATCCCCAGTTGGAAACGGCACGGCAATCCGTTGCCGCTGCTGTTGGCCCAGGCCCTGGCCCACTGGGCGGGGCCCTCCACCCAGGTGGTGCCCACGCTGCTGCGGCGCCGGCGCCCCACCCTCGGCCAGCACCACCTGGGGCGCAACCTGCGGCAGCGCAACCAGCGCGGGGCCTTCACGGCGCCGGCCGCCACCCCCCGGCGACCGCCCATCTGGCTGGTGGATGACATCCTCACCACGGGGGCCACGGCGGTGGCCGCCGCCGCTGCGCTGCAGGCCAGCGGCCATGCGGTGCAAGGGCTGTTGAGCCTGGCCCGCACCCCGGCCCGCCGCAGGCTGTGATCTAAGATCCCAGGGTCGCTGAGGCGACGGGCCGGGATAGCTCAGTTGGTAGAGCAGGCGACTGAAAATCGCCGTGTCCCCAGTTCAAATCTGGGTCCTGGCATTCATTAATTTATCATTTCTGGGTTAGATCCAACTGTATTTACCCATGCCAATCATTATCCCCGATAAACCTGGCGAGCTTTTCAATAACGCTGACAGCTTTGGAATGGTTTTTGATAATGCGTTTAAACGGCAGGCTGATTGTGGAGCGCATGCCAATTTGAGTCTGGCAGAAAAGAAGGATCTGGCCATCCAGGCTTGCTCTGATCATCCTTTTTTTCTCAGCAACCCGGAGTTGGCATCTCAAGTGGCTGATTTCAGGCTTCGTTTATTCGGGCACTAGTCGATTCAGGTGAGACGTAAGAGTCGAATGTCTTAAGCTGCTAATTCATCCATAAAAGGCTCTTCCACCTCATCGGGGAATGGATTCTCTTCGAAGCATTCCTCGTCATGTGCAAGCTCGCCAATGGCTTCGCTCTGCACCATTTGGGCAGGGCTTGGATTGGAGAGTAAGTCTTCAAGCCGGGCAATGCGACGTTCGGTACACTCCAGGGTTGAAAGGGTCTTTGATTGCATTTCTGCAGCCGAATGGGACGCAGCGAATTGACTGATTTTTTCTTCTACAGCCTCGAACCGTTGCTCAAGCTCAAGCAGTCGGAACGTCAATGATTCGCCAATGTTGCTTAATGCCTCCAGACATAGGCTGAGCGATGCAAGGACGTCTGTCTGTGAGCGGGTCTCCGGGCTTGCTGGCGTTCCTGTCGACATGGGAGCAGAACTGCGGTTGGGTGGATGGTATCGGCTTCAAAGCAAGACGCAACCGCCATGACTGCAAGCGGAGGGCGACCGGCTCGCATCCTTGCAGTGTGAGCTCTGGTGTGAGGGCTCGTTCAATGAAGAGTATTGGATGGTGCCTTGTTTTGATACGGTGGGCCGCCTGGAAAATAATTCGCGAGTTCGCCTGCGTGAAGCAGAACGATAGGGGTTAATGCAGCTCGTAATCGAGGTTGTCAATCAACCACCGATTGGGTGTCTAGAGCGGCGGCTGCGGAACGCCACCAAGAGCCCGCCAAGATGGTGAGAGATACAAATCCGCACATCAACGGCGACAACTAATAGCCGACATCAAATGTGATTTTCACAGAATTCGCAGGGGTACCAAATGGAGAGACTCAGTGGAGGGGCCTATCTTTTTACCGCCTCTCCCCATCGCATCAGGCAGCATCCAACCACCCATAGGGTGCTTGGATGCAACGACCCGCCAATGGGCGGATGGAACTCTTGTTTTCAGTTCTGCCTGTTAGGATGACTCCTATCCAACTGTGGCGTTTAACGACAGGCAGTTGTTGATTGCCCTAAGTCGACCTGTTGATCTTGCCTCCCTGGCTGAATTCAGTGTCGCTACAGAAAATTTAAGTTCTCCAGCATCCCTCAAGTCAAGTGTCAAACTTTGCCTCTGAGCTAACTCGAATGCTTTCGGGAAGCTTTAGCAACCAGGCTCAGGCATTTGAAAACCCACCGTTGTACGGAAATATTCTGGTTCGTATTCGCCCAGTCCCTCACCTTCAAGCCTATAGTTTGCTGCTTGAGCAGGCATATGCGATTGCTCCGAATGAACCCTATCGGGTTAGAGTTCTACGCCCGGGTTATCGCGACGACGGAACCCTTGTGATTGTTAATTATGCCATTGAGTCTCCTGAGCGATTTTATGGTGCTGTAGAAGTGCCAGCGAGGCTCGCCGAACTTGTCGAGGCTGATCTAAGACTTCTGTCTGGTTGTACCTATTTGGTTGAAAAGACCAGTGAAGGATTTATCGGGAAGGTTGAGCCTGGCTGTAATTGCAAGGTTTTCAGGAGGGGTCGTGATTCTTATCTTCTGAGTGATTTTGAGCTAACCACTCAAACGATGCAAACCATCGACCGTGGCTATGACCCTGTCACCCATGAGCACCTTTGGGGCTCAATTGCTGGACCGTTTCGTTTTGAAAAGCTTTGCGACTGGAGCGAGGAAATGCCGGCCTGTTGGAATTAGGTTGTCCTACAGGCTCATCGGTTGAGCAATGAAGCTCCTGCTAAATCACGATATCGATAGGCTCCGTCTATTGTCAGGCAGCGATCAAGAGCTTCGATTTGATCGTGAAGGCGAGTGCCTTCGGATTGATCTCCGAGAAGATTGCATTCAGATGTGGCAAAACGAGGTCACAGCCAAGGGAGACAGTGCCAACCTTTTTTTTGCGTGTGAAAAGTCTGGTGGAAGTCTTGAAGCGAATAAACTGACCTGGGTTGTTGGTTCAGCAATTTGTCCAGAATCGGTTCAGACCAAAGAACAATTCACTGAAACTCTCCTGAATCTTGGGGTTTCTAAGAATCTTGCCTCATTGGCTCTTGAGTATTGCCCTGGTTTGATTACCACGATTGCCTGGGCTTTCTATTTTGAGAGACACGGATGGTTGACGGCAACTCCGATTTGCAATCTCTGATTGGACGGGCAAAAGTCTTTAACACCGACTTGTTTCAAGATCTTCCCGATGGTCTCCATCAAGTTCTTGTAGATGCGAATCAGAGTCAACGTCAACTCAGTGATACTGAGCTGCAACGCTTTGCATGGTATTCCAATCTTTCGTTCGAGCAGCTGTTGGCGCTGAGGGCCCTTGTCGATCCTTGTGTTGGCCAAACCCGTCAGGCTTTGGCGCTGCATCATCCGGGATTGTTTGTTGCTGGCGGACCCTTGGCAACCCCAGAGCGCGCTCAGGCTTGTTGGCGTGATTGCACGAATTTCTATCGTGTTGTGATGTATGCCGTCGCTGCAGCCAGGCCTCGCTTTTGCGATCAGCAGTCCATTGACGCTTTGAATGAGCTTTATTTGGTCATGAATGTACCAATAGATGGGCTCGCTTTTGCCCTGAGACAGTTGGGTTCGATTTCGAGCGTATCCTTCGAGGCCCTTTATGGCCGCTCCAGAGTCGCAGCGCTGCTTCAGGATTCTTTCGATAACTTATGTGAACTGCTTTTTGGCGGCTCTGTAACGACCTAAGAAGCTTTTGCCAGGAACGGCTCGGACCCATTCCACTATGGCCACAGCGCGTTGACATTGAATGGCTTTACCCCTTCTGGAAGCTCCTTGCACAACCCAGAACTCACGGGTCTCCCTGATGGCTTGCATGCAAGGTGGTAGTGCTCCCTCTGACCGGGATGAACGTAAGGCTGTCATTGAAAGGTCTTACAAGCAGATCTTCTTTCATGCCCTGAAGGTTGATCGTGAGCCTTATTTGGAATCTCAATATCTCAATGGATCGATTACTGTAAGAGATTTTATTCGCGGCCTGCTGCTTTCTGAACGATTCCTCAGTGATTACTACCACTGTAACTCTAATTACCGAATGATTGATCAGGTGATTGGCCGTGTGCTCGGTCGCCTGGTTTACTCGAACGAAGAGCGCTTGCGCTGGTCGATTGTGATTGCTGAGCGGGGCTTCACAGCGTTTGTTGATCAGCTGCTGGACAGCGACGAATACCTCTCCAACTTCGGTTTTGATCTGGTACCTTCTCAGCGCTCAAGGCTGTTGCCAGGTCGGCGCGCTGGTGAGCTGCCGATCTATCAGCAATTCCCGCGCTACGGCTCGGATTGGCGGGATGTGATGGCCAAGCGCGCCCCTTCGCCCAATCAGATCCTTGCCCCCACGGGTCAGGTCTCAGACGCGTGGATCAACGGTCAGCCGCCGGCTTGGGCTATCAAGGTGTGGCTTGCATTTGCAGTGGTTGGTGGCCTTGAGATTACACGCGTGTTGCTGACTGTCGCTCTTGCTGCTCTACGGCACTCGTAATCGTTGCAGTAGCTCTAACGTCTTGCTTTCACGTCACTGAATCCAGTGCTCGACCTGTTGCAGTGGCAGCCCCCTGAAGTGCAGCTGCCATCGGTCGGTTCTACGACACCCCTGGATGCGAGGGGTGCCAATTGGAGTGGACGGACCTTAGCTCAGCTTGATCTTCGAGGTGCTTCTCTCTGCAGGGTTGATCTGCGCGGCACCGATCTCAGCACCTGTGTGTTGGATGGGGCTGATCTGCGTCTGGCTCGCTTCGATGCATTAACACGTTTCCCTGAGGGATTTGATTTCAGCTCCTCGGGAGCTGTGGGTCCTGGGGCCAATTTGAACGGGGCTTTTCTGAACAGCGCGGATTTGCGTGGGTTGGACCTGCGTGGATGCCATTTGATGGGGGCCTATCTGAGCGGAGCAGACCTCAGCGGTTCGCTGCTTGATCACATTCGCTTTGTCGGTGCTGATTTGCGCCATGCCGTTTTGCGGGGTGCTTCATGCGTGGGCAGCAGCTTCACGGGTTGCCAGCTTGACTTTGCTGATTTTCGGTCCGCCGATTTGACAGATGCCCGCCTCCAGGGAGCAGATACGCTGGCCGGCTCTGATTTTTCCGGCTGTTTGGGACTTGAGCCTGAGCGGGCTGCATTGTTGTCGAGACCATACATGGAGTTGGACACCTGGAACCCGTTGACCCGCGAGACAACACGGTCAAGCCTTGAGCGGTAGGCCTCCGTGAAGTCACGCAACATTGTGAAACAATTGGTTGAGCTTTATGAAGCTAAGGGTGTATTGGTTTCCATTGCACTGAAGATGGACCTGTTGACACGATCCTCGGCCAATGCCCTTCGGTCCTGCCTCTCTCCTTGGGGTTGAGCGCTTCTCTCAGGAGAGTGAAGCCCCTCTCGAGCTCATTCCCGGTGATGACGACGCCAAGAAAGAGCAGATAATTGCTGCCGTCTATAGGCAGGTGCTGGGCAATGCTTATGTGATGGAGAGTGAGCGTCAGCTCGTCGCTGAATCTCAGTTCAAGCTTGGCGAAATCAGTGTACGTGAATTTGTGCGCAGCATCGCCAAGAGCGAGCTTTACAAGGCCCGCTTCTTCGATGCTTGTCCACGCTATCGCTACATCGAACTTGCATTCCGGCACCTGCTGGGTCGAGCTCCCGTTGATTTCCAGGAAATGAGGAATCATGCAGAGCGCTTGGATGCCAAGGGCTACGAGGCCGACATCGATAGTTTCCTGGATTCCGACGACTATCAACACACCTACGGGGAGTGGACCGTCCCCTACCAGCGCGGTTGGAAGACTGAGAGCTGCGGAACCATGCAGGAGTTCACGTGGAGCTTTCAGCTTCTGCGTGGTAACAGCAGTAGCAGCTTGAAGGGTGATTTGGCGGGTATCTCCAGCAAGCTCGGGGCCGCCGCTTACCAGAACCGCCCCATGGCAGTCGTTCCTCCCTCTTCGTTGGAGTCCCAGGGCTTCAGTTTCCGTCCTGCGAAGAATCTGGCCGATGCATCGACCCGTCTAGGTGTGGGCGCCTCCGACCAAGGCAAAACCTTCCGTGTCGAAGTCACGGCCTACAGCGCGAACAACGTTCGTCGTGTTTCCCGTTACACCCGTGGAAATCGTGTCTATTACGTTCCCTTCGACAAGCTTTCTGAGCAGTTCAAGCGCATTCACCTTGAGGGTGGAAAGATCGCCAGCATCACACCGGTGACCTAGTTTCATGTATTCGCGCAAGGGTTGAGTCTAACCAACACGGATGATCAAGTGGCGTTAACTGCCCTGTCATCGTATATAACAACACCAACCACTTAATCAGATCCTCCATCCCCATTGTTCCCATGTCACCCAACCGTTCCAATTCCCTCGGCTTCGGAGCCACCCAGCTGATTTCGGGCCCTGTTTCATACAGCCGAACCCGCTTGCCCTCTGGCGAGGCAGCGCTGACCAACGGCACATTCCGGAATCAGGATCCCTCTTCTACCCGCGATGAGTTCGCTCCGGACGATGAGTTTGCACTGACCATGGTGATTCGTGCTGCTTATCGCCAGGTTTTTGGCAATGTGCAGCCTATGGAGAGCGAGCGCTGCATCAGCTCTGAGTCCCGCCTTCGCCAAGGCGAAATCACGGTGCGTGAGTTTGTTCGTCAGCTAGCGAAATCTGAGTTTTATCGATCTCGCTACTTCGAGTCGGTTGGCCCGCATCGCTCAGTGGAACTGAGCTTTAAGCATCTACTTGGCCGTGGGCCCACCACTGAAGCGGAGGTTACGGCTCAGGTTGCTCAGATGGCGACTGGCGGTTTTGATGCCGCGATTGATCACCTTCTCGATTCAGACGAGTACTTCTCAGCTTTCGGCGAGGACACGGTTCCCTATGCCCGCAGCTGGGGCTCCGCTCCCGGCATGCCTCAGGCGAGCTTTAATCGCATTGCGCTTCTCGAGCAAAACTTCGCAGGGAGCGACACGGCCATTGGCGCCAAAAGTCAGCTTTTGGGCTCCCTCGCCCAGGGCATCGGGCTGACCATCAAAGTACCCGCTCAGGTGTACCGCAGCGCTGTTGTTGGTGGTGGTGGCTTCTCGGGCACAGGAACGGCGCGCACCGAGTTTTCGGCCGTGAAACGTGCGCTCTCCGATGGCGGTGACAGCGCTCCGATGCGCGGTGACCTGTATGTGGGCTTCGGTCTCGGGCAGCGTGAACAGGAAGTCTTTGCGCGGACGCCTGGTGATTCCCCCGATCTGATCCAGGCGCTGATTCGGGCCACATACCGCCAGGTCATGGGTAATCCCCATCTGATGGAAAGCGAGCGCAACATCACTGCAGAAAGCAAGTTCGCCGAGGGTGTCTCCAGCACCCGCGAATTTGTCCGGGCCATTGCCCTGTCCGCTGAGTACAGCCGTCGTTTTTTTGCCAGCAATGCTCCTTATCGCTTTGTCGAGCTGAACTTCAAGCACCTCCTCGGCCGAGCGCCCACCTCACAAGCCGAGGTTAGTGAGCACATTCAGCGCCTCGCCACCCATGGCTACGAGGCGGAGATCAACAGCTATGTCGACTCCGCTGAATATCAGCAAACCTTTGGTGAGGACACGATCCCGTACCAGCGCATTGCAACGGAGGCCGGTCGTTCCCAAGTGGCCTTCAACCGCCATCTCTCCCTAGCCCAAGGCTACGCCGCGAGCGACACGGTCCAGTCTGCGTCCAGCCTTGTGGCATCAGTGGCTACGAATGGCGTCCCAAGCAATTGGAACTCCACGACCCAGCGCATCAACCGTGTTGCTGCCGCCTCGGGCACAACGGAACCCACCGGAAAGCGCTACCGGATTGTTGTTCAGGCGCAACCAGCAGGCGGCCGCCAGCGCACCCCTAACGCCAGCTATTTGGTTTCGGGCAAGGACATGACGTCTCAGTTGGGCTACATCCATCGCCGTGGCGGGCGGATTGTATCGATCACCGAAGTGATCTGATCCATTTCTGATTACTCAACGCCTGATTGACTGCTCCTTCCTTTTCTTCCAATGACTGACACCACTGCTGTAATTCGAGCTGCCTACCGCCAGGTTTTCGGCAATGCTCACTTGATGGACGAGGAGCGCTCTGCCTCAGCGGAGAGCCTTTATGTGAATGGCGACCTCACGGTGCAAGGCCTGGTCACGGCCCTCGCCCAATCCGACACCTATCGTCGTTTGTTCCTGGAGAAAAACGGTCCTTACCGTTTTGTCGAACTCAACTTTAAGCATCTGCTCGGCCGAGCACCCCATAGCCAGGCTGAGGTCAGCGAACACGTTCAGCGACTGGCGAATGAGGGCTATGAGGCTGAGATCAACAGCTACACCTTCAGCGATGAATACATCGGGGCCTTTGGCCTCGAACATGTCCCCTCGATGCGTGGAGCCTCCACTCAGGTTGGTCAGAGCAACCTGAGTTATACCCGCTCTGTTGCGATGGATTCTGGTTTCGCTGGTTTTGATGGCTCAGGCCAATCCCGGTTAACCATGAGTCTTGGAACGGCCTCTGCGCCTGGGGCTGGGCCCAAACTTCCTGGCCCTGGTGGCCGTGACAGCAAGCGCTACACGATCACGTGGACCACTGCCGCTCCGGTCGGTGTGCGCCGCCGTTCTGTTCAGACCAGCACCGCTCCATACAGCTCCTTGGGCATGGCCATCCAAGGGATCCAGCGCCGCGGTGGCCGGATCCTTTCTATGACGAAAACCTAATCCTTGATGCTTGGGGCCCCGGACCGCAGCGGTTATGAGCGATGATCTAGCCTGGAAGTACGATTCCAGGCTTTTTCTTGCCCTCCTGCGTTCACGGTCCAACTCAGATGCCATCGATTCCTCAGCGCCATCTTGACCAGCAATCCAGGCTCGAACCCAAAGCCCCTGGCTCTGTCTCCCAGGTTGAATCGGCTTTGTCGATGATGGTTGAGTCGATGGTTCATATGGTCCAGCGCGCACGCGAAGGTTCCTCCTCCAGCTTTGACGATCGGATCTGAGTTCCGCATCTCAATGGATTTGGCGTCTTTCGTTGAGCGCAGTGAAGGGTCTTGGCGCTCGATGCGCAGTGGCCATTCCCTCGCTTTTCAGCAGTTCGAAGAGGTGCTTAGTCAGATCACGATTGAGCAGCTTTCTGCCAGTGATCATCGTGTCGTGGAGCTCCTTGAGTCCGCCTCGCAGGATCCAGGGCTGATTCAGTCTCCATTCCGTATGGAGTGGAGTGCAGAGAGCGATTGGGAGCCGGATGACCCATCTGGGGTTTCCAGCGGTTCCTGCGTGCTGGTGCCTATCCCGGCTGACCATAGCAGTGGCATCTTGCTCCGAAGCGTTGGTTATGCCGAAGCCGAGCAAGCGATTTCGCAATACTGTTTTCTCTCGGACGGCACCTTTGTGTTGAGCACAAAGTATGGCCAGTCCATTGCCGAGGAGCGCATCTGGTTTGTTTCTGAGCATGTGCGCTGCCGTTCATCTGTTCTTCGTACGTCAGAAGGTTCGGGAGTTCTGCAAACATCATTCGCGTCTGAAGTTAGACGGCTCACCCTTTGATGCACGCGTCGCTTCAGTTTGCCCGCATACTTTGCGGCCACTTCAGCAACCGTAATCAGGCACAGGCTGATCCCAGCAAGTTTGCCCATATCAATATTTTCTTTTTGCCGCTTCCCTGGGAGGTTTTTCAGGGGCCTGGGTTTTATTCTGAGCAAAGTTACGATCACGATCCTTGGCGCCCCTACCGCCAAGGAGTCCACCGTTTGCGGGAAGGGCGACATGGAATGCACATTGTGGATAACTACGGTTTGAGCAACCCCGAACGCGTGGCGGGCGCTCCACAACACATCCTCCTTCTTGATCAGATCAAGATTGATCGGTTGCATCAACGTTGCGGCTGTTCGATGCATTTCAAAGGTGACTCCTTTCATGGTTACCAGGGGTCTGTTGAGCCGGGGAAGGGGTGCTTGGTCCCACGCGAGGGCATGCTCACCTACCTCGTCAGCGAGGTTTTTGTCGATCAGACCTCTTGGTCGAGTCGGGATCGTGGCTTTGATCCTCAAACGGATCAGTTGGTTTGGGGTTCAGAGCATGGTTTTCTCAAGTTTGAGCGCATGGCTTCCCTCGCGGAGCATCTACAGGACGATTGGCTCATTGGCTTGAGCGATTAGATTCTGGTGGTTGTCTAATGCCATCTTCACCCTTCGATCACCAGTTGCGGGCATGGATTCGCTCCCAACACCTGATCTGCGTGGGAACGGATTTTATTTTTGAAACGGTTGATCAGGCTCAGCTGGAGCGCTTTGAGCATTGTTTGGAGTCCATTGGAGGATCGATCCGCACTGTTGAGGCTGTCGGCAATTGGCCTATGGGACCAAATCGCGCGTTCAAAATCCTCCGTGCTACAGCCAGCGTCCCCAGGCCTGGTGGGGAGAAGCTTGTGCAGTACTGGGCTACCCGTGGCTCAAATCAGACCCGCTATTCCGAGATCAGCCTTTAAAAGTCTCGATCTTTGCTGCGACAAATGGGTCCGGATCCTCAGTGTGGGTTGGTTGAAGGCCGAGCTGCTCCATCGCCATCAGTGCCGCGTAGCGGCTCTCCCAAAATGGTGTTCGCTCTGGATCACCCCAGCGCTCGAGCTCTTGATGGCAGCGCTCGGGCAGAACCGTTGCGAGCGTCAAAATGGCTGCCGGCTTTGATTTCATGAATTGTGGTCGTCGTGTGTCTGCGGCATCGATGAGCCAGTTCTCGATTTCTTTGCGGGCCGCATCTGGCCAGTTGACGAGTTTCCGAAAGAGGTGGATAAAGAAATAGTGGGCCCCATAGTCGTTGTGTGCTTCTTCCTCCCAGCGCTGCTTGATTAATGGCCAGATGCTGTCAGCGGATTGTCCCTCGAGGGTCTGGAGTGCGAGATAACAGCGGCTGAAGTCCGTGCCAAAAAATTCCTGCAGAAGGAATGCATGATCTGGAGTCTGGTCATACTGATGCACCAGCACAAGATCGTCAGGCTCGTCCATCAACAGAGCGTCGATCGTGACGGTCAGCGACTGACCCATGCATTCTCTTGTCTGTTCAGGCCAGAGAGCCTTGAGGGCTCTGAATCGAAATGCTGGTGAGACTGGCGCTTTCAGCACGCTCGGCAGCAGTTCCAGCGACCTCCCGTCGATGATGTCCTGGATGGCCGACTGGCGGTCCATCTGGTTCGGCAGAACCAGGTGTTCCTCGATGGAATCGAGATACTCTCGCTCCTCGGTGAGTTGTGCGAGCGCTGCTCGTGCGGCGCCCCGTACCCCAGGCTGCGGGTCATCGATGAGCGCTCTGATGTTCTCGGCGGCCTGTTTGATGTTCAGGCCGGCCAGGCTTTGGATGATCACGCGCCTGTTTTGTGACCCATCGTTCAGCAGTTTGATCAGGCGCTGATGGATGTCCTGGTTTTGGCAGTTGAGTTGCTGCAGTGCCCAGGCACTGTTTTCAATTAGGTAAATGTCATCACTCTCCAAACATTCGCCGATGACCGGTATGGCCTGCACCGCCTTAAGCTGTCCTAGCACTTCAACAGCTTTGCGTTGCGCGAGCCTGATGGATTGCCCTCTGCTGGGCTTCTTGAGCAGGGCGATTAAGGCCGCTTCGGAGGTGTCGCCTGGGAAATTGATCAGGTGAGAAGCCGCCATGTAGTAGTCGCTGGCAGCGTCGAGCTCCCCTTCTGGAAGCGTGAGGATGCGAAGAGCCTCTTCATGCGACAGGCCCAGGTGGATGTTGTTGAAGCGACTCACGGATGCAACCTGCGCAGACCGCAGACGTTGTTCTCAACGATGACTTTGGTGCTTCAAGGGCCCTGTCTGGGCCCTCGTTAAGAACTGTCTACGGGCTGGCTTCGGCGACGTGGCCCCGGCAACCTGGGTCCAGCCAAACGAGACAACTATGGGTCCGTCACTCACCAATGCGCTGACTGTCACAACCGCCATCGGTGGCCGCACGTCCCTTTGCACCCCCCGTCAGGTTCGTGTCCCGGTTGGTGCTCTCTCCCAGGCGATGCGTGCCATGCGCCAGAACGGATCAGCTGTCATTGGGGTGCAGCGTCATTCCCTCGGGCAACAGGCATCAGCCCCTTTCCGTAGCGCGGAGCAAGCCACGGATTCCGTGGTCCAGACCGAAGCGAAGACCCGCCGCCGGAACCGCACAAAACAGGTTTAGCCCCTCAGGTTAAATACCCCATCATCGGGCCGGCCTTGTTTGAGTCCGTCCCAGTCGATGGCCTTCAGGAACGCGTTCCCATCCTGCGTCTCCACGACGTCAACGCCCCAGCTTCCACGTTGGAGTGGTGACCCCGGCATGCCTGGGCTGTCTTTGCGTCCGCCCAGAGCCAGGAGTTCATGGTCTGCCCCGTGCCCCATGCCTTTCCGCATGGCACGCCATGCGCGGATCAATTCCACCGCCAGAGCACTGGCCTCCAGCTCCGATTCAATGCGCACGAGCCAATGGGGATGTTGCAGAGCTTCTGCTGAGCTGATGTGCTGGCTGCTGGCTTGAAGCGTTTCTGCCAGCACCGCTGGACTCAGGCTGGGTAAGGCTTCGGAGAGAACCTGGAGGTTGTGTGAGACGACGAAGCAGGTCATGGCAGCTTGTGTGTGACAAAGACCCTAAAGCCTGAATCCAGGGGTGGATAATTCAGCAACGTCTGAACTCCGCGCTTGTGTCTGAGGCCCTCTCCTCCAGCGTGAACGGGCAGCCCCAGCAGCTCAACGAGCAGGAAGCCAGTGAGTTGGCTGAAGAGCTCAAGCAGCAACTTCGCAGAGGCTATCTCCCGCCGAATGATGCGACTGCCATCGAAAAAATGGTGGCTGGTCTTGGGGATCCCAGGGGGCTGATGCGTTTGACTTTTGCGGAAAGTCTTGGTGCTGTCGGCAAAGCTGCGGTTCCTTCCCTCTGCCGAGCCCTCTCAAGCCATGAGAGCGTCACCGTGCGACGGGCGGCCGCCAAGACGCTCACCCTGATTGAGGACCCCCGTGCTTTGCCGGTGCTGCTCGAGTCGCTTCGCGGCGACCCTGATCCCGTGGTTCAAGGCTCAGCCGTTGGTGCGATGGCGGCCGTTGGTGCTGAGGCCATCCCCCTTCTCCTTGAGGTGCTGATCCATCCTGAGAGCACGGCGATGCAGCTTGGCCTCGCCAGTTGGGCGCTGGCCTTTGTCGGTGCGCGTGCACCGGAAGCGCTTCGGGATGCTGCCGCTTCGCAGCATCCCGAAATCCGCTGTGCCGCCATCGCTGCACTCGGCGATCAAATTCAAAGCTTGGCGGACAACGCCGCCAAAGATCTTGTGCTTGGAGCCTTATCTGACATCGATGCTGATGTTCGTGCTGAGGCGGCGACGTTGCTCGGCAAGCTCCATGACCCTGACTGGGCCGCACCTCAACTGGAGCCATTGCTCCACGATTCAGTTGAACAAGTTCGAAAGAACGCAGCACTTTCCCTGATGAAGCTCAGGGCAATTGCATCGATTCCGGCTCTGCACAAGCGGTTGCAGCAAGAAAACCATACGGATGTCCAAAGCGTCCTTGCTTTGGCGATCAGTCAGCTGAACAGTCAGGACGCCTGACGCGTTGCAGGTCCTTAAGTCGCATCACAGCCGAGCTCAACGTTTCTTTCACGTAGCAATCCAGCGTCTCCTCGTTGAGTAATGCATTGAAGCCTTCTTCAACTTTTGGATCATTGATTTCAGCCAGGGCGTTGATGGCGGCAACCCCTTGGGCGGGGTTGTCGCCGCGGCTGACCTCAAGAAGCAACGCCACAGCTTGTTTGCCAACCTGGCCGAGGGCCATCACCGACGCCACGGCGACGACGGGAGATTCATCTCTGAGCCCATCCCGCAATACGGCCATGGCGCTATTGCTGAACGGCAAGCCGGGATAGTTCGAGGCCAATTGTGCATATGCTTTCACGCAGCTTGCACGAACAGTGGCATCTTCTGCTGCTTGAAAGCAATCAGCGATCGGTTGCATCGCTGACGCGCCAAAAGCCCCCAAAGCCCGCACCGACGCTCGTCTCAGTCCCACATTGGGTTGACTGAGCAGTGCAACCAGCCTTGGGATTGCCTCCTCTTTCCAGCGCTCTCCCATGGCAGTGAATGCCTGAGTTTGGATGTAGGGATTTGGATGCTCTAGGTCCTCAAATAGCCTTTCGAGTTCTTCTGAGCTCACGACGTTCTCTGGGGTCCCGTTTGTTTCTTCCTAGCTTAATCCTTGGCTTGTCCGCTTCGCGTTCTTCACCATTGCTGTGCAAGAAACAAAAAAGGAGGCCCGAAGGCCTCCTGCGCTCAAATTGATCCCGTGGGAGAAATCAGGAGAGGGCGTTGATGGCGTAGTCGAGGTAAGCCTTGAACTCGTTCAGAGCCTGGGGGCTCATGTCGCGAGGGGAGCAAGCCCGGTCGCGGGTGAAGGTCAGAGCTTCCACGTAAGCAGCGGTAGGCAGACGCAGGGTGCGGTACACCTCGCGAGCGCCGGCGATGCCCCACTCGTCCAGGGGGCCGGTGCCACCCACAACCAAGCAGTAATTGATCAGGCGCAGGTAGTGGGCCAGATCGCGGTAGCACTTGTCCACCTTGGTCTGGTTCTCACCAGCCTCACCGGGCTGCTTGAGGTAGGGGTACTTGTTGAAGCAGGCATCGCCAGCTTCCTTGGTGACAGCGTCAAGGCCGGCAGCCAGCTTTTCAGCAGCTTCCAGGCGAGCAGCAGCACGTTGAATGTTGCCCTGAACGGCTTCGAGGTCGTTCTGGGAAGGGAAGCGACCAGCTGCGTCAGCGGCGGTCACAACGGTGGTTGCAACGGATTTCATCGTTGAGATCCTAAGATGGGTGTTTGTGTTGAAAAAAGCCTATCTATCGATGATTCAGCTGAGGGCGCTGATCACGCGATCGAAGTAGGAAGCAGCTTCGGCAACCAGTGCAGAGCAGTCGCCCTTAACGGTTTCCATCTTGCGGAAACGAGTTTCCACTGGGTTGGTGCCTGTGGTGTTGGTCTCGTTGATGTGAGCCGTGGAGGAGGCCTTCATGATGGCCACAGCACGGGCGGCGGACTGAAGGGGCACGCCCAGAGCGATGTAGGTTTCCTTCAGGCCGTTCAGGCAGCGGTCATCCAGGACGGAAGCATCACCAGCCAGCAGGGCGTAGGAGATGTAGCGAAGAACGATCTCCCCGTCGCGCAGGCAAGCAGCCATACGACGGTTGGGATAGCAGTTGCCGCCGGCTTGGATCAGGCCTGTGTTCTCGCAAATCATGCCGGTCACAGCGTCGGAGACGATGCAGGAGGCGTTGGAGGTGATTGCATTAACAGCGTCAAGGCGCTTGTTCCCTTCGGCGATGAAGCCTTTCAGGGAAGCAAGTGCACTACCGCCGATGGCGGCGGTTTTGGCGTCGGCGCTAACGACGGCGCGGGAAAATGCGTCGAGCATGAGAGGGGACTTGTTTGGGGAGGCTGAGGCCACCTAATGCAGTTCTTTACTCGTTCGGAGAACCGATCGGCTGTCTACTGCTTCCTGCATGACTTCCAGAGCACTGGAGCCATGACAGTGGTGACGTTGCTTTGGCCCACTGGGTCAAGGCACATAAGGACCATAAGGGCAATCCCGAGGCAGCTCCCGTCAATCAGCTTCGACACGCAAACCTTCGTTATCAAACATCCCTATTCTGGCTTTGCCGTTGCCCTGCAAGCGTTTTGCGTCGTGCTGTGGCGTGCTCAAGCTCTCCAGGGTGATGCCCTCTTCATCTTTGTTTCAGATTTGCTCCGTCCCCGTGGGCGGTGGTTGACCCCTCGTAGCTTCTCTACAGACCAGTGGCTCCGAGATGGACGCAACCTCACAGGACATCCAAGAATCCATTGAGCAGCTCGTGGCCTACCGCGACCGTCTGCGCCAGGATGTCATTGCGATGGGGCAAAAGCTCAAGCTGCCCGAAAGCAAGATCGACCGAACCCTGGCGGACCACCCGGAGCTCACGCGCTTGGAGGAGGTGCTGGGCCAGCTCCAGAGCCAGCTGGCCCAGCCCGAGGCTTGATCATGGGGGGTCTGTTTGATGTCCCCATGTCGATGCGGGACTTCTTTCAAGCCAGTCGTGGCCAGTGGATGACCCGTCGTGCAGTCCACCACCTGGATCATCAGGACGATGAGTTTGCTGATTCAAACCTGATCATCGAACCCTTTGATCAGCAGGATCCGGTGATGGCCAAGGTCTGCGAAAGTCTTGGTTTTGCCCTTAGAGGTGCCGCCGGCGGAGCACGCTTTTGGTGGGAGAGCAACCTTAAGGAGAGCAGCCGCTCAGAGGATTACGCCGCAGTCCTGGTCGATGCTCCGAACCCTTTGGATCCCACCCGTGGCTTTTTGCTCAGGGATAAGGGCTATGTGGAACAGAAGCCGGTCTTGAGTGAGTACAGCTTTGCGGCGGATGGCCTGCTGACCATCAAGACACGCTATGACACAAACGTTGGGATCGAACGCTGTTGGTTCGTCACCGACCAGGTGCGGATGCGGGTGAGCTCGGTCCAATTCCTTGATGGGGTCTCGATGGCGACCTACTGCACGGAGTTCCGCTGCCCGTCGTCCGATGACCTGGCTGCAACCCGTCGTCAGGCCGAAGCGCTCGCTTTGCGGTACTCCACCCCAGGAGGCGAGTGATGTTTGACCCTTTTCTGGAGCATCTGCAAGCCGGCCTGCAGTCGCGTGGTGCAGAGCCGCTTGAAGTTGAGCCTCAATTTGCCCTGAAGCAGTCGGACAAGCAGAGCAGCACCATCCGCAGCTGGCTCTGGAGCGCCCCTGGATTTCGGCGTTGGCGCGTCACACGGTTGGATGCAGGCGACACCTTGCAGGTTCTGAACTCGGTCGCCTATCCAGATTGCACCTTGGATCACCCGATTCTTGGTGTGGACCTGCTGTGGTTTGGGGCGCGTCAAAAGTTGGTTGCTGTTCTGGACTTCCAGCCCCTGCAGCAGGGAGAGGCCTATCTCCAGCGCCATTACAAGGAACTGTCCGCCCTGCACGAACGCTACCCCGATCTCAGTGGCGAGGAGACCATGCGCTCTTTTGACCCCAATCAATTCTTTTCGCCGTGGTTGCTGTTCTGTCGCGGAGGTGCCGAGGAGGCGCAGACCTCTCTTCCCCTTGCCTTTGAGGGGTTCATGGCCGCCTATTGGCAGATGCACGATCGCGCCTGCTGCGAATCTGTGCCGCTCACGGCCCAGGAGGTCGCTGACCTGCAGCTGGCTTACGACCGCTACAGCGCCGAGCGTGACCCCGCCCACGGCCTGTTTTCAAGCCATTTCGGCAAGCCATGGGCCGATGCCTTCTTAAGTGAGTTCCTCTTCCCCGCGCGCCTGTGAAGCCGATGTCTAATCCCGCGACAACACGGGCCAACAGCCTCGACCCAGTTCAACTTTCCGATTGGCGGTGGCAATGGTTTCTGGATGAAGCGGTTGCCGCCTTGCAACCGCTGGGCCCAGAGCCTTATCCAATCCACCCTCAATTCCTCGCCCGCGATGGTGTGACGGGCTCCAAGGCGAAGCCTGTTCCGGTGGCCACGGCGACCTGGGCATGCCAGACCAAGAAATTCCGACAAGCCCGAGCTGCGTGTGTGTCAGCGGGGGACGCCGCGTCCGTACTCAACTTCGTGATCAACCCACGGACGCGTTATGACCTGCCTTTTTTTGGCGCCGATTTGGTCACGCTTCCCAATGGCCACTTGTTGGCTCTGGATCTACAACCGGTGGATCGTGGAGACCGCCTCCATACCGAAGCGGTTTGGGATCTGCTCCTGCCGATTTTTGAGCGTTGGAAGCAGTCTCTGCCGGACGGAGGCCCGATTCCCGCGGAGGCCCAGCCTTATTTCTCCCCGGGATTTCTCTGGACGCGGATTCCCTTGGGTTCCGAGGGGGATCGCCTGATCGATGCGGTGATTCGTCCGGCATTTCAGGAGTACCTCCAGCTGTACCTCAGGCTTGAGGCATCGGCGACTCCTGTGAGCATGGAGCGATCAGAACTGCTGCTGGCTGGCCAAAAGCGCTACACGCGCTACCGCTCCGAGAAGGATCCTGCCCGCGGCATGCTCAGTCGCTTTTACGGCTCAGATTGGACCGAGGCCTACATCCACGATGTTCTGTTTGATCTCGAGACTCAGCCCGCTGCAAGCAAGCCAATCGAATAAAGCGGTCCGGGATCGCCTAGCAGTTCGATGGGGGCGTTATTTGTTCATCGCCTGCGATCAAGATCATCGAATCGCTCGCCGGGCGGTGCGCACGTATCACCCCACCATGCAAGGGTGAGTGAATGTGAAACCAAGCTGCTTCAGCTTGTCATTGCTAACGCGTGCGTTCAACACCCGATCGCTCGTGTTGATCTTCATCCACTTGGCTAGGGGTAGGCCAGCCCGTTCGCACAGGCAATCTGTGAGCTCCTGTCCACTCAGCTGCGTATCGTTGACGAGATTGTATGTGTCGTTCAGCCCCTGCTCAAAAGCGAAGCAAACACCTCGAACGATGTCGTCGCGGTGGATCCAGCACGGCACATTCAGGCCGTTGCGTTGCACCAAGCCGCCGGCCGCTGACAACAGCATCGCTGGAATGTCGCGGCCAGGTCCGTAGATGCCGCCCAGTCGCAGTACGCAAACCTTGATCCTGTGCGACCGAATGGACGCAATCATCTCCTCGGCCTGGACAAGCACCTGGTTGACGGGGTGCTCGGAGTCTGTGGGAGCAGTTTCGTTGGTGATCGCACCCTGACGGTTGCCGTAAACACCACAGCTGCTCAGATGAACAAGCTGAAGCGGCGAGTTGTGGGAGCGCCGATCCAGCGTTTCAATGAGACGCTGCATGCCACCAAGAAATGTGCTGCGGTATTGAGTCAGGTCAACTACAGAACTCTTTGAAGGCGCGAAAGAGATCAGAATTCCATCGATATCTGCGACAAAATCGAGATGAGTGCTGGAGTCGGTTGAATCAAAGATCAGTGGGCTATCGGCCAATTCGGACAGCTCGCTCAACCGCTCGCGCCGTGTTGTGGTTGCCCACAGTTCATGGCCTTCCTGCTTCCAGGCCCTCGCAACAGCCTCTCCCACGTAGCCGCACCCAAGGACGGCTCGCCGCTCACCCGAGGGCAGAATGGGCGTTGGCTGCTTGGCCAGCAGCTGGTAGAGGGAGGCCAGATCAGGAGAAGAGGCCATCTTGCGCTCAGCGAACCGTAAAGTTTTGTAAATCTTAGCCGCCGGCATCAGGGCTGCTGTGGCGTTCGCTACTTGCGCGCTGTGTCGGGCTCCGTTGGCTGCCTCGCCATGGGAAGGTGGGGCGAACACGCGGCATGGGCATGCCTAGTTATCGCGTTGCTGTCGAAGGCCTGTCAGATCTCCACATCAGCTGCCACGGCTGCAGTGGCGATGCCCTCAGTCTGGCGCTGACGGATCTGGGCCTGTGCAGTTTCAAGGTCGATCGGCGCAGTCAGGACGGGCGTCAATGGTTCTTCCATGCAACCTTCAAGGCCGGCTCCATCGACCTACCTGAGGCTGGGTCTGTCACCAGGCTGGCGAGGGTCGACCGCATCAACGACTGAATGCCTCTGTGCTGCTGCTTTCAAGCAGCCAAAGCCCTGCCCCAAGGGGCTAGGGCCAGAGTGGACACACCGCTGACGTCACCCAGGCCAGGAGTGCAGCCTCAGGCCACCACCGCCTCTGTGCTGCCGGTGCGCTGGCGGCGGGTGAGGAAGCCGAACAGCACCTTGCCGATGGCGGCGATCAGGTTGCCCTCCAGCTCCTGGAACATCTTCATGTTCAGGTGGAACGCGTGGTTGGCCTCCTCCACGATGCGGTCGGCGACGGTCTGATCGATGGGGAGGTTATCGAGGGTGGTGCGGTAGTAGGTCTTGAAGCCCTTCTCGTCGGGGATGGCTTCAAACTCGTAGAAGCGCAGACCATCGTGCTCACCGAGGTTCATCGCCTTCTGGGCGATGTTCTTGAGGATCTGGCCGCCGCTGAGATCGCCGATGTAGCGGGTGTAGTGGTGGCCCACCAGCAGCTCAGGCTCCTCCTGGGCGATGTGATGGATGCGGGTTACATACTCCTGTGCGGCCGGCGTGGCCTTCACGCTGTTGCGCCAGTTGTCGCCGAAATAGAAGGCCAGGTCTTGCTCGAGGGTTTCGCGGCGGTTGAGCTCAGGGAAACCCACGGGCCCCACCACGGGGTGCCCGGCGGCGCGCAGCTTGCCGATCTCCTCCTCCATGGCCGAGTACACGAAAAAGAGATCCGCCACCAGGGTGCGGTAGCTGGCCTTGTCCACCACACCCTTGAGAAAGCAGCTCACGAAGCCGGTGTTCTCGGCCATGGTGTGGGATTTTTTGGTCCCTTCCCGCAGTTGGGAGGCAAGTGCAACGGCCATGGGGGACGTCTAGGAGGGCGGTTGTGCCGGCACGGGCACCTTCGCAATCTAAGAGTTTGCGGAAAAATCTCCTGAGAATCCGCGACTCCCCCCTTCGTGCCTTCGTGGTGCGTCTTTGAGGTTGGGTGTTCAGAATCTCAGCCACTCAAAGTTGTTAGGCGATCGGGTGCAGGCCAAACTTCGAGCTGGCCTTTTGGTGCCGCACCTGGACTTGATTGATTTCGATTCGCATCACCCTCAGCACCACGGGGATCAAAGCAGCCCGAATGCATGCAAGGGCCCCCTGCCACTGATCAGTTCCAGCAGGAAAGCGGAGAACCCGAGCATCGCCAAGCGGCCGTTCCACACCTCGGAGCTGTTGTTCCAGCCCCAGGCCCATTTGTCCTGGGGGTAAAGCTTCACCTGGGTGGGCAGGGCGGCCGCCTGGTCCAGGTTCACCTCAGGCCCCTCCAGGGCCTGCTGCACCAGGTTGGCCAGCCCCTGGATGAAGCTCGGCGTGGTGTCGAGCGCCGGCACCCGCCGGAAGTTGGTGATGCCCGCCTCCGTGGCGATCTCCCGGTATTCGATGTCGATCTCCTCGAGCGTTTCGATGTGCTCGCTCACGAAGCTGATCGGCACCACCACCAGATCCTTCACGCCGGCGGCCCCCAGCTCGTGCAGGGCGTCATCGGTGTAGGGCTTGAGCCACTCCACCGGCCCCACCCGGCTCTGGTAGGCCAGCGTGTAGGGGTTGGGGTGGCCCAGGTCGGCCTGGAGCCGCTCCATGATCAGCCGCGCGCAGGTTTCAATTTCCTGTTGGTAGGGGTCGCCCGCCTCCTCCACGTAGCTCTTGGGCACGCCGTGGGCGCTGAAGAACACGTGGGCTTGGCTGGGGTCGGGGCAGGCCTGGATCTCCCTGGCGATCAGCTCCGCCATGGCGCCGATGTAGCCCGGGTCGTCGTAGTAGCTGCGGATGCAGCGGATCGGCAGCCTTGAGAAGGCCGGATCCCCCTGCCGCAGCCGCTGCAGCTCCCGGAAGCTGGAGCCGCTGGTGCTGATCGAGAAGTGGGGGTAGAGGGGCAGCACCACCACCTCATCGATGCCGTCGGCCTTGATGTCGGCCACGGCGGATTCGGTGAACGGGTGCCAGTAGCGCATGGCCACGTAGCTGGTGGCCTCGATGCCGCGCTGGCGCAGGCTGCTCTGCAGCTCGCGGGCCTGCTGCTCGGTGATGCGCCGCAGGGGCGAGCCGCCGCCGATGGAGCGGTAGGCCGCCTGCGACTTGCCGGCGCGCAGGGTGCTGATCAACCAGGCCAGCGGCTTCTGCAGGGCCGGGTTGGGCAGCCGGATGATCTCCGGATCGGCGAACAGGTTGTACAAAAACGGGCCGACATCCTGAATGCGCTCAGGGCCGCCGAGGTTCAGCAACAGCACGCCGACCTTGGCCATGCCGGGGTCCATCCATCAACAATGAACGGACTGACCGTACGAGAAGTTCAGCCGTTTAAGCGGAAAAACGCATGAACCTCAAAAACTTGTCATCCCTTAACACTGCTGATTAGTGGTGCGGGAATGGTTAAACATTATGAACGCCTCGACGGACGCGGGCTGGGCTGTGGCGACAATCTCATCGACGGGATGCGGCATGCCTCCCGGCAGACCCATCCATCGCGTCTGCAGCCCCCTCCCTCAGACGAAGCCCAAAGGAGTAACTCAATGTTCGACGCCTTCACCAAGGTTGTCGCCCAGGCTGACGCCCGGGGCCAATTTATAGGCGCCGGTGAGCTCGATGCTCTGGCCGCCATGGTTTCCGACAGCAATAAGCGTCTGGATGCCGTCAACCGCATCACCAGCAACGCCTCCACCATCGTTTCGTCAGCTGCTCGCCAGCTGTTCGCTCAGCAGCCCGCATTGATTTCTCCTGGGGGCAATGCTTACACCTCCCGTCGCATGGCTGCTTGCCTGCGTGACATGGAGATCATCTTGCGCTACGTCACCTACTCCATCTTCACCGGCGACGCTTCCGTCATGGAAGACCGCTGCCTGAATGGTCTGCGCGAGACCTACTTGGCCCTCGGTACCCCCGGTGCTTCCGTTGCCGCTGGCGTGAAGCTCATGAAGGAAGCCGCCATCTCCATTGCCAACGACAAGGCCGGTATCACCCAGGGTGATTGCACCGCCCTCATGAGCGAGATCGGCACCTACTTCGACCGTGCTGCTGCCGCTGTTGCCTGATCCGGCATCAGTTCACGTCCACCCCTCTTTATTCTCCGTCATGAAGACGCCTCTCACCGAAGCCGTTTCCGCAGCTGATTCCCAGGGTCGTTTCCTCGGAAACACCGAAATCCAAGGCGCGTTCGGTCGTTTCAATCGCGCCAAGGCTGGTCTCGACGCTGCCAAGGCTCTGACCGCTAAGGCCGACACCCTGGTGAACGGCGCAGCCCAGGCTGTGTACTCCAAGTTCCCTTACACCACCCAAATGCAGGGACCCGCCTATGCCGCCACGGCAGAGGGCAAGTCCAAGTGCTCCCGCGACATCGGTTACTACCTGCGCATGGTGACCTACTGCCTCGTGGCTGGTGGCACCGGCCCGATGGATGACTACCTGATCGCTGGTCTCGACGAGATCAACCGCACCTTCGAGTTGTCCCCCTCCTGGTACGTCGAAGCTCTCAGGTACATCAAGGCCAACCATGGTCTCGGCGGTGAGGCTGCAACCGAAGCCAACAACTACATCGACTACGCCATCAACGCCCTGATCTGATTCATCGCACGGTTTGATTTCAAGACCCCCCGATTGGGGGGTCTTTCTTTTTGACTTCTGATTTCGGGCGGTTTATGTCGGCTCCATCCCCCACACCCTTTGAGATGGCTGAGCCTATTGACGAAGAGGAGGCTTTGCGGTGGTTGCGGGCAACAGATGACCCCTCGGCTCAGTACTACGCCGCCTGGTGGCTGGGTCGCCATCGCAGTCAGCATCCAGACACGCTCCCGTTGTTGCTGGCAGCGATGCGTCAACGGCGGGCTCGTCAGATTGGTGATGGTGTTGAAGAGAATGCTGTCGCCCGCAATGCCACCCGTGCCGTCGGCAAGCTGGGCCCACACGCCAGTGAGGCGATTCCGACCCTCCTTGAACTGCTGGATGACCCCGATTACGGATTGAGGGAGGCGGCCGCTCGCTCCCTTGGCAGCCTCAAGGCCAAGGCGGCATTGCCTGCCCTGCTCGCGCGACTGCAATCTGGCCCGGACGTCGCTGGGGCTCGGGCGTTGGATTCGGCCACGTTGGTCGAGCCCTGCGAGGCCCTGTTGGAGGCCATTGGTGATCTCGGGATCTCGGGTGATGAAGTCCTTGGGGTTCTGGAGTCGTTTTCAACCCATGAGCGTCCTGTTGTTCAAAGTTCGGCATGCCGATCACTGCTTCAACTCACCCAAGAGCCCCGCTGGGGTGAACGACTCAAGGCCTTGTTGTTGCATCCTCAATTGCAGGTCAGACGCGCCGCTTTGATGGATCTTGGAGCAGCTGGGTGGCGACCCGCGACCCAGGCAATTGCCGCGACCCTGGCAGAAAACAGCCTCAAACTCATTGCCTTAAGGGGTTTGGTTGAGTCTGCGCCGAGTGACAGCTTCGACGAGGAGATTTTTGAGGTGATGGATGGGTTGCTCTAAATGTTGTCTGACACATCGCCAGCCAAAATGTCGGTCGAACAACTGATTGCCAGCGTGCGATCAGCGGATTCTGCTGATGCTCTCTTAAGTGCTGTTGAGCGCTTGTCTCAGGCCAAGCATCCCGCTGCAACGACCTGTTTATTGGAGATCCTGGGTTTTAACAATCCCGGAGCTGCCGTTGCAGCGGTCGATGGTCTCATCGCCATCGGAGAACCAGCTGTTGAGCCAATTCTTGCGTCGCTTCATACCAACAACTATGGCGCCCGGGCATGGTCGGTCCGCGCCTTGGCTGGCATTGGTGATCCCCGTGGCCTTGAGGTGCTTGAGCGTGCCTTGGCGACGGATGTTGGGCCTTCAGTCCGGCGCGCAGCAGCCTCTGGCCTCGGACGTCTCGATCTCAGATCTCTGCCTGAGGATCAGGTTTCGGAGCTGGTTGAGAGGAGCCTGCAGGCGTTGCTCGCTGCCTGTGGAGATGGAGAGTGGATCGTCCGCTACGCGGTTGTTGTTGGTCTCGAGGGCTTGGCTCGTCACCAGGGCCAACGCGTCTCGGACCTCAGCCTTGCTGCTCTGAAGCGTGCGCTAGCTGGCCTCGCCGTCGGATCGGATCCACTTTTTCATGATGTGGTTCAGAGGCGTTCCGCCTTGGCACTGCACCGCATTGATAACTCTGGAGGCACCCATGGCTGAACAACGCTTGCTCTTTGTTTGTCTCGGCAACATCTGCCGCTCTCCGGCCGCTGAAGGGGTTTTTTTGCATCTGCTCGCCCAAGCCGGCCTCGAGGACCGTTTTGTGGCTGACAGCGCCGGCACCGGCGGCTGGCATGTGGGCAACCCAGCTGATCGGCGTATGCGTGCCGCGGCGGAGCGCCGTGGCATTAACTTGCTCAGCCGCGCCCGCCAGATCGAGCTGGCTGATTTCAGCGCCTTCGATCGCATTCTCACCATGGATGACGACAACCTGCACAATGTGCGTTCACTGGGCCGCGAACTAGGGGATCGGCCGAGGCTGGCGCGGATTGAGCCGATGACGAGCCATTGTCGTCAGCACCGGGCCAGCGAGGTGCCCGACCCCTACTACGGCGGTGAGCAGGGCTTTGAGCATGTGCTCGACCTGTTGGAGGACGCCTGTGGCGGCCTGCTCGAGAGCCTGCTGCGCGATGGTCGTTAGGCCGTTGGCTCCGGCCAGGCGTCGTGGGGCACGCGCTGGCGGAACAGATCCACCAGTCGCTCGATCACCGCTTCGATGCTGAGGCCGTCGGTGATCAGCTCCACGGCGTCGGCCGCCTGGGTGAGCGGTGCCACAGCCCGGCTGGAATCGAGGTGATCGCGCTCGGCGATCTGCGCCTCCAGCTCCGCCAGGGGCGGCACCGCAAAGCCCCGTTGCTCCAGGTCGAGGGCGCGGCGCCGCGCCCGCTCGGCCGTGGTGGCGGTGAGAAACACCTTCAGCTC
>JBIPLV010000084.1:0-9067 GCA_044369475.1 Cyanobium sp.
ACTGCTCCAGCGTGCGAACCAGCACAATCAACGCGGGACCTTGATCCATACCCGCCGCGGTGCTCGCGGCCGGTTCGACGGCAACCAGCTGCTGCAGAACAGCCTCCAGATCAACGCAGGTTTCAGACGGCTCGACCGATCCAGCAAACACGGGATTCCGCTCCAGTGACGCCAACCGATCCACGAGCTCACGCCGCAGCTGGTTGAGCTGGGTCATGGGCAGAAACAGATCGCCATCGAGCGCAAGCTCCAGGCTCTCCAAGGTCCATCGGGTGCCGCCAAGCCGGCCAAGCTGGGCCTCCAGACGATCCCGGTTAAGGGGCTGCCCGGTTGCCGGTTGCAGCGCTGAGGCCGAGCGCAGCACGAGGGAGCTGATGCACTCGGCTTCTAGGCCTGCCGCCATGAGCACCCGCACCTCAAGGGGTTGGCCCATCTGGCCCCTCACCTCCAGGTGGAGAAGGCGGCTGCGCTCGGGCACGGTCTGGCTGGCCAGGTGCTGCCAGTGGCGCTCCAGGCTGGGGTCACTGGTGAGCCAGCAGGGACTGCCGAGCCGGAATCCACGGCCGTCGACACGACCAGGCCCTAGTCGTATTGCCAGGCGTTGGCCTGGCCGCTGCTGCACCGCCATCACCCTGCCCCCCACCTCTACCGGGGCCTCAAGGGGATCGCCACCAGCAGCTTCAAACACCACCCCATCGCCGGGCTTGAGCGTCTCGTGGGTGTTCACGATCCACCATCCCCCCTTGGGATCCCAGTGCTCGAGCTCGCCGATACGGGGCCCCCGCTTCTTGCTCCAACGGCCATGCACCAGGGCCCGGTGGTTGATGCCCGCCAACCAACCGGTGGACAGCCCCCGCGAGAAGCTCAGCTCCAGGGAACGGCGTTGCATGGCGGGCAGGGAGCCTGGTGCACTGCCCGCGGCGAGTTGATCGAGGTTCTTGCGGTAGGCATCAGTGACGGCGGCCACGTAGCTGGCGTCCTTCAGGCGCCCTTCGATCTTGAGACTGGCAATGCCGATCGCCTGGAGTTGGGGCAGCAGCTCCCAGGCGGCCAGATCTTGGGGTGATAGCAAGTAGCGCTGGTCGTGAAGGTCGCGCTCCTCCCCATCCACGATCAGCTGATAGGGAAGGCGGCAGGCCTGGGCGCATTCGCCACGGTTGGCACTGCGCTGACCGAGGGCTTCGCTGGTGAGGCATTGGCCCGAATAGGCCACGCAGAGGGCACCGTGCACGAAGACCTCCAGCGGCATGGCCAGCTGGCGATGCTGAAGCTGCTGCTGGAGACGCTCCAGGTCGGTGAGGGTCAGCTCGCGGGCGAGGACCACCCGCTCACACCCCAGCGCTGCGGCCTGGGCCACGCCGGCGGCGCTGGTGATCGACATCTGGGTCGATCCATGGATTGCCAATTGCGGCGCCACGGCTCGGGCCAGGCGGGCCAGGCCGATGTCCTGAACGATCAGCGCATCCACCCCCGCCGCTGCAGCCGCCTGCACCAGCGCGGCGGCTTGGTCCAGCTCGTCGCTGAACACCAGCACGTTGACGGTGAGGAAACCCTTGACGCCGCGCTGGTGCAGCCAGTGCATCACCTCCGCCAGTTCACTGACCCGAAAGTTGGCCGCGCGCATGCGGGCGTTGAACACCTCCACGCCGAAGTAAACGGCATCGGCACCGTTGGCCACCGCGGCCCGCAACGCCTCCCAGTTGCCCGCCGGTGCCAGCAGTTCTGGAATGACCATCAGCGGGCCAACCGCTGGGCAGGCTCAAACACCTGGAGCGCCTCGGCGCTGCCTTCAAAGCGCCAGTGCCAAGGTTCATAACTCACGCCCTGTGCGTTGTCGCGGGGGAAGGAAAGGATGAAGTGATAGCGGGCAGCATGGGCTTGGAGCCAGGCAAATGCTTCGGTTTGGTCGAAAGCAGGCGAGAGGTTGGTGGCCGGAGCGCGACCGTCACCCAGATCGATCGCATAGCCGGTGCTGTGCTCGGAAAAGCCTGGAGGTGCACTGACCATCGCCCGCTCGCGCGCACTCTGATTACGCTCCGATTTCACACCGAAAAACAGATCCTGCTGAAGCTTGATCGAGCGGAAGGCGCTGAGCACCACCAGCTCGATCCCGCTGTTGGCCGCATCGCGCTGCATGGCCAGCAGAGCGGCGGCGGCGTCACGATGCAACGTCAGGCCTGGAGCCACTGCGACCCGGTCGGAGGCAGTCAGTTCGGTGTAAGGGAAATGGCCCAGCAGCCTCCCATCGGGGCCCGTGCGGGCGTTCAGGCCCTTGACCGGCGAAGGTGCCAACAGACGCTGCAGGGGCTGTGGCCGCCACAGCAGCAGCACAACCAAGCCAAGCAGGAGCGACCCAGTGGCCACCGTGAGCCGCAGTGGCCAGGGATTGGCCGGGATTCCCGGGTGTGCAGTGCGGCGCGCAACGGGAATGTCGTCCAGGCCGCCTGCCTGGGACTGCCCAGGCTGGGAGAGCCCATCCTGGGTAGGGGGCCGCTGCTTGGGGCTAAGGGGATTGCGGCGGGTCACGCTGGCCCCCTTCCTGGCACCAATCAACAGCCTTGGAAACGGGAGCAGTAAAGATCCTAGGCGGGGCATGCCGATTGGCCATCAACAGGCCGCTCAGCAGTGTTAGCTTCCGAGCCACTTCCTTCCTGGCGGAGCGGTTTTCCGATGTTGCGTGTCGCAGTGGTGGGGGGAGGCCCCAGTGGTTCCTGTGCGGCCGAAGTGCTTGCCAAGGCCGGCATCGAAACCTGGATTTTTGAGCGCAAGCTCGACAACGCCAAGCCCTGTGGCGGGGCGATTCCCCTCTGCATGGTCAGCGAGTTCAACCTGCCGGAATCGATCATCGACCGCAAGGTTCGCAACATGAAAATGATCTCCCCCTCCAACCGGGAGGTGGACATCAACCTTGAGAACGCTGACGAATACATCGGCATGTGCCGGCGGGAGGTGATGGATGCCTTTCTGCGCGACCGCGCCGCCGATCTGGGCGCACACCTCGTGAACGGGCTGGTCACCAAGATCGACACCGGCGTCAACCGCCAGGGCCCGTACACCCTCACTTACTCCGATTACGCCTCGGGTGGGGCCACCGGCGAAACCAAAACCCTCGACGTGGATCTGATCGTTGGCGCAGATGGCGCCAACAGCCGCGTGGCCAAGGCCATGGATGCCGGCGACTACAACGTGGCCATCGCCTTCCAGGAGCGGATCAAGCTTCCGCCCGAGGAAATGAAGTACTACGAGACCCTTGCCGAGATGTACGTCGGTACCGACGTTTCACCCGATTTTTACGCCTGGGTTTTCCCCAAGTACGACCACGTAGCCGTGGGCACTGGCACGATGCAACAGAACCAAGGCTTGATCAAAAGCCTGCAGGAAGGCATCCGTGAGCGTGCCAAGAAGCGCCTGGTCAATGGCGAAGTGATCAAGGTGGAAGCCCACCCGATTCCTGAACATCCTCGTCCGCGTCGGGTGGTGGGCCGCATGGCCCTGGTGGGTGATGCCGCCGGCTATGTGACCAAGAGCTCGGGCGAAGGCATTTACTTCGCAGCCAAGAGCGGCCGGATGTGCGCTGAGCAGATTGTTGAGGCCAGCGCCGGTGGCACCAAGGTGCCAAGTGAGGCCGACCTCAAGAAGTACCTCAAGAAATGGGATCGCCAGTACGGCACCACCTACAAGGTGCTGGAGCTGCTGCAAAACATCTTCTATCGAAACGATGCGGCCCGTGAAGCCTTCGTGGAGATGTGCGATGACAAGGACGTGCAGCGCCTCACCTTCGACAGCTACCTCTACAAGCGGGTGGTGATGATGAACCCCTGGCAGCAGCTGAAGCTCACCCTGCTCACCTTGGGTTCGGTGCTTCGCGGCAACGCTCTGGCACCTCAGGGCTACAAGCCGGTCGACAGCGCCGTGCGGGATGAGGCTGAAGTCACCGCGATGCTTGCCGTGAGCACCATCAAGGGTGGCATCAAAGTGCGCAACCAAGCCAGCACGCCTGATCAGGCATCCAGCGCCAAGGCCGATCAGGAATCTGAGCGGAAGCCCGTTTTGGCTGGCCAGTAGCCCCCACGGCCCATCACCTGAGGGGGTTGGCCAACCGGCTGGCGGTCATGGCTTCCCTTGAGCCTTAGCCGCTGATTCGGCTGAAATCAGCCAGCACATTCGCCTGATTGCGCAGAACCGCCAAAAGGTTCAGGCGGTTTTGGCGCACGGCGGGATCATCGGCCAGCACCATGACGCTCTGATCCCCGTCAAAGAAGGCCGCGAGGGCATCCGATCCGGCTGAGAGACCACGGGCCAGATGCGCGTAGCGGTCCCTGGATGGGCTTGTGGCGATCGGCTCCAGTTGGTTAAGCACCGCGAGCATGCCGGCTTCACTCGTCTTCTCGAACAGGGCCGGTTGGACCACCCCTGCTGCGCTCAGCACCTTGGTGCCGAGATCCGCCTGCTCCGCAAGACGCGCAGCGCGGGTCACGACCACCTGCACGGCGGCCAGATCACCCTGCTGCCGCAGCTCGGCCAGCAGAGCCACCCGTTGGCGAGCATCCTCTGGGTCCCCGAGCACCCGCGCCAGCGGTACCGAGGAGCCTGCTGCAGCCTGCACAAGGTCGCCATCGAAGCCCTCCTCCTCGAGCAAGCTCACCAGCCGTTGGCGCAGGAATTCGGCCAGCTCAGCGGCCAGGGCCTCCCTGTCGACGTTGCAGTGGGGGAGCAACTGTGCCCAATGTTGGGCGGAGCGGTGCAGCAGCGCCAGCAGATCAAGCCGCCAGCCGCGATCCCAGAGGATCTGCAGCAGCCCCTGGGCGGCACGCCGCAGGGCATAGGGATCGGAGGAGCCGGTGGGGCGCTCCCCTTTGGCGTAGATGCTCAGCAGCAACTCCAGCCGCTCTGCCAAGGCCACCACGGCCCCGGCAGCGGAACTCGGCAAGGCATCGCCGGCGCCCCGGGGAAGGTAATGCTCCAACACGGCCAGGCCAACCTCGCGGGGCTCCCCCTCTGCAACCAGATACTTGCCGCCCATGACCCCCTGCAGCTCGGGGAACTCCCCCACCATCTGGCTGACCAGATCGTGTTTGCAGAGGTGGGCGGCGCGGCGGGCATGGTCAACAACAGCGGTGGGTGGTTGGAGATGCTCCAGCAGCACGTCGGTGCACCACTCCAAACGCTCAGTGCGGTCGCGCAGGGAACCGAGACCTGCGGCAAAGGTGACGCGGGAGAGCTGGTCGCGGCGATCGATGCTGGCCACGGCCCTATCGGCCTGCACAAAAAACTCAGCGTCAGCCAGGCGCGCCTTCAGCACCCGCTCATTGCCTCGGGACACGGTGGCGGCTGCCTCGGGCAAGGCGTTGCTGATGAACAGAAACCGCGGCAGCAGGCTGTCACGGGCATCGAGGGCGAGGGGATCGCTGGCGAGACCCTGGCGATAGAGGGGCACATAGCGCTGGTGGGCCCGCATCACAGTGCTCAGCACCTCGGCTGGCAGGGCTAGGTAGTGGGCATCGAACTGGCCCTCCAGCAGCGATGGCGATTCGACGAGGTCGATCAGCTCCTCAAAGAGCTCGTCTGGCAGATCCGCATCGGCAGCGTGGGCGGCCGCCGCCGTGGTGACGGCATGGTGAATCAAGGCACCACGATGCTCGCGATTCACGGTTACGCCAGCAGCCGCCAAAGCAGCGACATAGGCCTCCGCACAAGAAATGGCCACCGCATCGGTGTGGAGGCGATGCCCCCGGCTCATGTTGCCCGCCGCCACCAGCGGGTCGCTCCCAGGCAGGGTCACCGCCAGGGGAGTGGCATCCAGCAGGGCCACCAACCAGCGCACCGGCCTGGAGAATCGGATGTCGCCCTCGCCCCAGCGCATGAAGCGACGCCCCTGAAGCGCACTGATCCATTGAGGAATCTGGCCCGAGAGCACCTCCTCTGCGGGTCGCCCGACTTCGCGGCAGCGGGCAAACACAAACGGTCCTTTTGGGGTGTCGCGGATCTCCAGAGCTTCAGCGCTCACACCACAGCGCTTGGCAAACCCCAAAGCCGCTGCCGTGGGTTTGCCTTCGGTCCAGGCTTGGGCTTTGGGGGGGCCCTTGCGATCTTCCTCCAGATCCGGCTGGCGTTCCGGCAGCCCGCCCACCGTGATCACCAAGCGGCGAGGCGTACTGGTGCAACAGATCTGATCAAAGCCAAGCCTCAACCCGTCGAGATCCCTCCGCACCAGTTGCTCCAGCTGGGGCAGGGCTAGCCGGGCAAAGTCGGCGGGAAGTTCCTCAGTGCCGATTTCGAGCAAAAAAGTCGACACGGGCTGCAGGCGAGACAGCGCGACTGTATTGAACGCTGTTCGCTAACTTCGGACACATGCCGAGCCTTGAGCCAGGAACCGATGCCCCAAGTCATGCACGGCTCCGATGCCAAGGCCCCGTCAAAATTTGAACAGCTGAAGGCCGGTAGCGGTCACCTCAAGGAACCGCTGCTCACCGAACTTGGCAACGACGCCCCGAATTTCACGGACAGCGCCGTCCAGATCCTGAAGTTCCACGGCAGCTACCAGCAGGACAACCGCGAGAATCGGGTCAAAGGCCAGGACAAGGACTGGCAGATGATGTTGCGTCTGCGCAACCCGGGTGGACGGGTTCCGGCGCCGCTGTATCTCGCGATTGACGAGCTCGCCGATCGGCTGGGTAACGGCACCCTGCGCGCCACCACCCGCCAGGCCTTCCAGATGCACGGCGTCCGCAAGGACAACCTCAAGGAGGTGATCGGCACGATCGTGCGTCATCTCGGTTCCACCCTGGCCGCCTGTGGTGACATCAACCGCAATGTGATGGCTCCGGCGGCACCGTTTGAAAAGGGCGGCTACCCGGCGGCACGCCAACTGGCCGATGAGATCGCCGACCTGCTCGCCCCTCAGGCAGCAGAGGGCTCCTACCTCGACCTCTGGGTTGATGGTGAGCTCAGCTACCGAATCAAGCCCAGCGCCGCCGTTACCAAGGTGAAGGCCCGCCAACACGAGGGCGGTGTGTTCAGCGGCGATGCCGCCGAACCCCTTTATGGAGGCACCTATCTGCCCCGTAAGTTCAAGGTGGCCGTTACCGTGCCCGGCGACAACTCCGTGGACCTGCTCACCCAGGACATCGGCCTGGTGCTGTTCTGCGATCCCCAGGGCCATCCCCAGGGCTGCAACGTGTACGTGGGTGGTGGCATGGGCCGCACCCACAACAAGGAGGAAACCTTCGCCCGTACGGCCGACCCCCTGGGCTACGTAGCGGCCGAGCATGTGCTCGATCTGATTCAGTCGATCGTGGCGCTGCAACGCGACCATGGCGACCGAGAGCAGCGCCGTCATGCGCGCATGAAATACCTGATCCACGACCGTGGTGTTGCCTGGTTCCGCCAGGAGCTGCAGGCCCGCTACTTCCCCCATCCGATCAAGGGCATGCGGCTGGAGCCCAAGGCCAAGCTCGAGGATTACCTCGGCTGGCACCGCCAAAGCCGTGGCTTGTGGTTTGTCGGCCTGCCTGTGCTCTGTGGCCGTCTCTCCGGCACCGTCAAGAGCGGTCTGCGCAGGATCGTCGATACCTACAAGCTCGAGGTGCGCCTCACCCCCAACCAGGACCTGCTGCTCTGCAACATCGGCGTGGCCCAGCGCTCCAGCGTGCGCGATGAGCTAGCGGCTCTCGGTTTTGAATCGCCCGAGAGCCCAGCCCCTCTGGCACGCCATGCCCTGGCCTGCCCCGCCCTGCCCCTCTGCGGTCTGGCGGTGACTGAAGCCGAGCGCATCCTGCCGGATGTGCTGGAGAGGCTCGAGGCGCTCCTGCAACGGCTCGGCATTACAAAAACGGTGCTGGTGCGCATGACCGGCTGCCCCAATGGCTGCGCCCGCCCCTACATGGCTGAGATCGGCCTGGTGGGGAGCGGCGTCGATCAATACCAACTCTGGCTGGGTGGCACTCCCAACCTCAGCCGCCTGGCGGAACCCTATCTCGAGAAGATGCCCCTGGAGGCCCTGGAAGCCACGCTTGAGCCCCTGCTGCAGGCCTGGCAAAGCGCGGGTGGGCGACGCAGCCTCGGTGATTTTGTGGTCAAGAGCGGTCGCGACTCCGTGCAGCAGTTGCTCAGTGTGGGGATCGGGTGACCAGGCTCTTGGCCTCGATGGTCCTGGGCTCAGCGCTGCTGGCTCCGCCGGCGTGGAGCCAGGGCCGCCGCTAACCGGAACCTCCCCCCTCCAGGCCCACCTTCTACGACCCCGATCGCACCACCTGCGATGTGGAGCGCATCCGATCGGCGTTTCAGCGGCAGTTGCTGCTCTATGCCGACCAGAGCCCGGCCGTGCTCGTTCGTCTCCGGGAGCTGCAATTGGAGATCACCCTGTGCAGCCTGAAGCGTTGCGTCGAGCGCCAGCTGTTGCCGCCCCAGCAGGCCGATCAGCTTGCCAAAGAGCTGGCCGCATCGGCAATCCGCCCGTAACGGGCCTGCCCTTCGCCACGGTGCCAAGCCCAGAGTTGATCGCCCCAACTGAAGTGCCACCACTCGTTGGGATGCTGTGCGAAGCCAGCACCGTCCATCACCCCGGCTAAGAGCTGGCGACGCCCATGCCAAAGGGCCGCATCTCCGCCGGGTTCCGCCACAGCGGCCTGGGCGTAGAACGCCGGCTCCGATAATGGGTCAATCGCATCGATCTCGCCCCCCATGGGCAGGGGCACGCCCGAACCATCCGCCAAGGTGAGGTCGACGGCCGCACCGGTGCTGTGGGGTGGCGGTGTGGCCGGATCATCGCTCGGTGGGGCCCAGAAGCGCCCCACCTCGGTGACCACACGGTCGCGCGCGGGCGAGGGCTGATCGGGGTTGACACCAGCACGGGCGCACTCCTCCAGCACGGCATGGCGCACCATGAAGCGCTGCACGGCCAGGGGCCGCCAGGCATCAAAGATCGCCAGGCGGCACTGGGGCTGGGCCTGCCGGAGGGCGTGATCGGCCTGGAGTAGCCGCTCCACCACACTGCTGCGCAGCTGGAAAGGATTCCCATGGGCCCCATAGGGCGCTCCGAGGCTCACGTAGGGATGGGGCTTCAGCT
>JBIPLV010000085.1:0-8988 GCA_044369475.1 Cyanobium sp.
ACCGCAGTGGCCGCCTGCCCCAGAACCTGGTCCAGGCGATGCGCGACTGCTTCGGCTCCCACACCTACGAGCGGGTTGATAAGCCCGGCAGCTTCCACACCGAATGGCTCGACTGATGCAGTCACACCCCACCTCCTCCAGCAATCCCCCAACCCGCTATCGGCTGATCGTGGCCGAATCGGCAGAAGATCTGGCTCGGCAGACGGCCCAGGCGATCGCTTCGGCCTTGGATCTGGTGCTGGCGGAACGGGATCGGGCCCAGATCGCCCTGGCAGGCGGTGAGACCCCCCGCGCCACCTACAGGCAACTGGGCCAACAACATCTGCCCTGGGATCGGGTGGATGTCTTGCTGGGGGATGAACGTTGGGTGAGCGGCAGCGACCCCTCCAGCAACGCCCGCATGCTGCGGGAAACCCTGATGGCGGAAGGGCCAGGCAGCCACGCCTGTCTGCACCCGGTGCCCACGGAGCTCAGCAGTCCGCAGGAGGGTGCTGAGGCCTATGCCGCCCTGGTGCAGCAGCTGTGCGGGGGCTCCTTCCAGCCGGCCCTCGATCTGGTGTTGCTGGGGCTCGGTGACGATGGTCACACCGCTTCTCTGTTTCCAGGAACAGCCGCTCCAACCGTCAAGGATCGGGCCGTCACGCTGGGGGAGGGCAAGGGGCTCCCTCGCGTCACCCTTACCGCCCCCACGCTCTCCGCGGCTCGACGGGTGCTGTTTTTGGTCAGTGGCGCTGGCAAAGTGCAGGCCTTGCAGCGCCTGCTGGATCCCTTGGAATCAACCGAGCGCACCCCAGCCAAGCTCGTTCAACCCGCTGAGGAGGTGATGATCCTGACCGATCGGGCCGCCGCCGCCGGGCTGCATCGATGATCCCGATTGCCGTGGGCGACGGCTTCAGCGGCTGGCATGCCCTCAACGACACCGTGATGGGCGGCCGCAGCCAGGGAAGCTGCCGCATAGGCCCGACGGGCTTGTTGTTCGAGGGCACCCTGATCGCTGAGGGCGGTGGCTTCATCAGCTGCCGCTCGCCCCTGTTCTCGCCGCCATTGGATCTCTCCAGCTGCAGTGGCCTGGAGCTCGAGCTGGCAGGCGACGGACGCCGGTTCAAGTTGGCGGTGGCCTGTGCCGACGGCTTGGGGGGGCTCACCAATCTGATTCCTGGTGGCCTGCGTTGGGTGGTCGAATTCGGCACGGCAAACTCGGGAATCACGCTGGTGCAGATTCCCTTCGCCGATCTGACAGCCTCCGTCCGCGCCAAGCCCGTGGGCTTGCCGGTGCGTTTTGATGCGAGCCGGATCACACGCCTGCAACTGCTCCATTCCCGCTTCGCCGATGATGGGGGGGTGAATGCAGGCTTTCGGGCCGGCCCGATCCACCTGGAACTCCACGCCATCCGTGGCTACCCCTGAGCTGGTCAACAGCAACCTGCAGCAGCTGGTGGCCGCCGCCGCTGACCTGTGCCGCAAACCGCTGCGGCACGCGGTGCTGCTCGTGGGTGAAGCGGAGAGCAGCCATGATTGTTGCCTGCGGCTGGAGGCACGCCATCCTGATGGCGCGCGTTGGCCCGATGGCGATCTGGAGCTTGAGATCTACCGCAGTGGTCGCGATCTCAATCTCACCTTGGGCTGGTGTCAAGGGCCTGATCGGCCGCTGCTCTGGCAAGGCAGCCATCCGGTGTGGATGGAGGCTGAATCTGGTCTTCGCTGCGAGCGGCCCGAAGATGGTGCGCCACTGGAGGCCCTGGCTCGGCGGCTCAGGGCCCTATTGGTTCCTCTCGACTAACCGCTCAGGGCTGGTCGGTAACGGCCCCAAGGCTGCTGGAGCTGACCTGACGGGCGTACTTGCCGAGCACACCGGTTTTGTAGCGGGGTTCGGGCTTGGTCCAGGCGGCGCGGCGCCGGGAGATTTCTTCGGCCGGAACATTCAGCTGGATTAACAGCTGCTTGGCATCCACGGTGATGCTGTCGCCCTCGTGCACCAGGGCGATGGTACCGCCCACGGCGGCCTCGGGGGCCACGTGGCCCACCACCAGGCCAAAGGAGCCGCCGGAAAAACGACCGTCGGTGATCAGGGCTACCGAATCCAGCATCCCCTGGCCCACGATCGCCGCGGTGGGGCTGAGCATCTCGCGCATGCCGGGCCCACCAACGGGGCCCTCCTGGCGCACCACCACCACATCGCCGGGTTGGATCTGCTTCTCGAGAATGGCGGCCAGGCAGCTTTCCTCGCTTTCAAACACCCGGGCAGGGCCAGTAATCACCGGATTCTTGACGCCGCTGATCTTGGCCACAGCACCTTCTTCGGCAAGGTTGCCCTTGAGAATTGCCAGGTGACCCTTGGCATAGAGCGGATTGCTGAGAGGGCGGATCACGTCCTGCCCCGCGGGGGGCCCGGAGGGAACCTCAGCGAGCACCTGCTTGAGAGTTTTGCCCTCGATGGTCTTGCAGTCGCCGTGCAGGAGCCCCGCATCCAGCAGCAGCTTCATCACCTGAGGGATGCCGCCGGCGTGATGCAGGTCGACCGTGACGTAGCGGCCGCTCGGCTTGAGGTCGCAGATTACCGGCACCCGCTGGCGAATCATTTCGAAGTCGTCAATCGTGAGATCAACCCCGGCCGTGCGGGCCACAGCCAAAAGGTGCAGCACGGAGTTGGTGGAGCCGCCCACCGCCATGATCACGCTGATGGCATTCTCAAAGGCTTCGCGAGTGAGCAGATCACGGGGGCAGATGTTGGCTTTGATCGCATCCGCCAGCACCTCGGCGCTGCGGGCGGCGCTGTCGGCCTTCTCGGGATCCTCTGCCGCCATGGTTGAGCTGTAGGGCAGGCTCAGGCCCAACACCTCAAAAGCAGCGCTCATCGTGTTGGCGGTAAACATGCCACCGCAGCTGCCGGCGCCCGGACAGGCGTTTTTCTCGATTGCCGTGAGCTCCTGCTCGTCAATGCGGCCGCCGCTGTATTGCCCCACCGCTTCAAAGGCACTCACCACGGTGAGGTCGCAGGCGCCGAGTTTGCCAGGCTTGATCGTGCCGCCATACACAAAAATGGCGGGGATGTTCATGCGGGCCATGGCCAACATGGCGCCTGGCATGTTCTTGTCACAGCCACCGATCGCCAGCAGAGCATCCATGCTCTGGCCGTTGCAAGCTGTCTCAATCGAATCGGCGATCACCTCCCGGCTCACAAGGGAATACTTCATCCCCTCGGTGCCCATCGAAATGCCGTCGCTCACCGTGATGGTGCCGAACAGTTGGGGCATGGCACCGGCCGCGTGGGCCGCCGCTTCCGCCCTCTGGGCCAGTTCGTTGAGCCCGAGGTTGCAGGGCGTGATCGTGCTGTAGCCGTTGGCAATGCCGATGATCGGCTTGCTGAAATCACTGTCGCCGAAGCCCACAGCCCGCAACATGGCGCGGTTGGGTGAGCGCTGGATCCCCTGGGTGATCGCGGCGGAGCGAAGCATGGGCGGCTGCGGTGTCTCTGACGGAAAACCTACCCACCGGCCCTTAGGCGCCCGTGGCCTCAGCCCTGGGTGTTCATGGATTCCAGCTGTCGGCGCACGTCGTCGATGGCCTGGTTGAGCTCGTGAACGCGATCGTGCAGATCGCGCTCGTGCAGCTCGCTCGCCGCCCCGGTCCCAACGTCGGCCTGCACAGGGGTCCGCAGCATCGAGAGGCTCAGGGAACGTGGCTGGCGAGGTTGCTGGCGCCGCCGTTCTGCCTCCGACAGCAACCACCAAGCCAAGCCAGCGGCACCGATGACGGCCCCGGCCATGACGCTGAGGGCCGATCCGCCACCCCCTTGGGTGGAACAGCCGTTTCGATCGCCCATTGCTCCACGTTGCTCTGGCCCCAGCCTAGGCATGGGCTGCACTGGTTTCCATCACGGGGTCGCTACCACCGTGCCGCCAAAGAGGCGCTCGGCCACCGGGCCGATGCCGGGCACTATTTGGCCCGGTTCATTGAGGTCTGGATCAATCCCAGCGGTGTACAGGGTGAGGGCACCATGGCGTTCTCCCACCGCCTTGAGACCGGGGCCCGACGCCAGAGTTGTCACCACCCGCAGCCGATCTCCGCTCACGCCGCGGCTGGCCAGTTGATCGAGCAGCTGGATCAGTGACGTCCCGTCAGCCAGCTCAGCGGTGAACACCAGCACCCCACAGCGGGATTCAATCGGGCCATCCAAACCGGTTAGAACCCCGCCGTGGTCCCAAAGGTGCCGCACTTGGGCCGCGGGAATTACAGTTTGGGCACCCTGCCAAAGGCCGAGGCCCGCCGTGAGCTGGGGCAGGGCCAGCAAGGGAATCGCAGGATCAACCAGATCGGCCTCGCAAGGGCCTAGGGGGGTATCGAGCACCAGGCGCCGGTGGGGCAACCAATCCCGCAACGCTTCATAGGTGAGCCATCGCCCCAGCTCGGTGGTGGCCGTGGCGTAGAGGGCAGCGGGGGTATGGCGATCCCGCAACACGCCCAGCCAATGGGTGATCAGGGGGTGGGGCGGGACTACAACCCGCAAGGCCATCGCCATGGTTGACATAACTTGATCTCCCACCGTAAGTGCGCGCCCATGGGCTCCCATTCCTCCAGACCCATGAGCCGTTGGTCCCGCTGGGTCGTGGCGTCCCTGACCCTGGTGCTGGTCTGGAGCCTTGCGGTTGCGCCGGCCTCCGCCATCACGGCTCCGGAGCTGCGCAGCCAGCGCTCGCTTCAGGATCTCCAGCCCGACATGCACGGCCGCAACCTGCAGCAGCAGGAATTTCTTAAAGCGTCGCTGGCGGGTTTTGATCTCAGCGCGACAGATCTGCGAGGGGCTGTGTTCAATAGCAGCGACCTACAGGGCGCCGATCTGCGGGAGGCCAACCTTGAGGATGCTGTGGCCTTCTCCAGCCACTTCGAAGATGCGGACCTGCGCGGGGCTCTGTTGCGCAACGCCATGCTGATGCAGAGCCACTTCAAGGGAGCCAGCATTGAAGGGGCAGACTTCACCGATGCGGTTCTCGATCTGCCGGAACAGAAGGCACTGTGCAAACGCGCCGCAGGGGTCAACCCGGTGACGGGGGTGGCGACCCGGGACAGCCTGGCGTGTCGGTAGGGCTTCAGCCGGATACCATGAACGCTCCGGTTCCGGTGGGGAACAGCCACCGGAGGTAAGGGGGAAAGTCCGGTGCAAATCCGGCGCTGTCCCGCAGCTGTGAAGGCGCGCTATCCGACGATTCGATCCCCTTGCCGGGTTCGCTTCGACGTTGCCGCCCAGTCAGAACGCCCGCCGGTGTTGATTGACCTACGGCGCGGACCGGCCCCATGACACTTCTGGATTTGCATCGTTGCGGCTCACCCCAGGCCAAACAGGCATTAGGCCGGGGCGTGCTGGTGTCTCTTGTCCTCATCCCGTTCTGCAGCGCAGCTCCGGCATTGGCTCACCACGTCGCCGATCTCAGCGCGATGCAGCCGACAGTGTTGAACGGGATCTTGAGCGGTCTGGCCCACCCGGTGTTGGGGCCAGACCACCTGCTATTCCTGCTCGCTCTCTCCCTGGTGGGTCTGCAGCGCCGCCTGCGCTGGGCCCTGGCCCTGCTGGTGGTGGGTCTGCTGGGCAGTGCGTCCGGTCTCGTCTGGCCTGGCTTGCCAGGCGCCGAGATCCTCGTCGCAATCACACTGGTGGTGGAGGCTTTGGTGCTGCTGCGTCGCCTGCCAGCCCCAACGCTATTGCCGGCGATGGCTTTGCACGGCTACGTGCTGAGCGGCCCGGTGTTCGGCTGGAGCACCATGCCGCTCACGGCGTACGGCCTGGGACTGCTGCTATCCCAGGCATCCCTCTTGGTGATGTCTCTGGTGGTGTTGCGGCCTGCCGTGTCTCGCCTATCCCCCAATGCCCTGCGCTGGTTGGCCCTTGCCCTGATCGCATGCGGCTGCACGTGGGCCTTGGCTGGGCTGGCGGCCTGAGATGGCTAACTCAAGCGGACGGGTGCCGGTCACCGTGGTGACAGGATTTCTGGGTGCCGGAAAAACCACGCTGCTGCGCCATTTGTTGCTGCACAGCGGTCAAAAGCTGGCGGTGCTTGTCAACGAATTTGGCGAGGTGGGCATCGATGGGGCCCTGCTGCGCAGCTGTGGCTTCTGCCCCGACGACGACGTGGACAGCCGGCTGGTTGAGCTGGCCAATGGTTGCCTCTGCTGCACGGTGCAGGACGACTTCCTTCCCACCATGGAGCGCCTGCTTGAACGGGCAGACGACCTCGATGGAATCGTGGTCGAGACCAGTGGTCTGGCCCTGCCCGAGCCCTTGATTGCCGCCCTGCACTGGCCCGAGATTCGCACGCGGATCCGGCTGCATGGGGTGGTGGCCATGGTGGATGGTGAGGCGTTGGCAGCCGGCAGCGTGGTGGCCGATCCTGCGGCCCTCGAAGCGCAGCGCTTGGCCGATCCCAGCCTGGATCACGCCTCAGCCATTGACGAGTTGTTTGCGGAGCAACTGGAGGCGGCTGATCTGGTGCTGATGAGCCGAGCCGATTGCCTTACTCCAGACGCCATGGAGACCGTGCACCGGCGCCTCATGCCCCTTCTACGGCCGGGGGCCGTTGTGCTGCCGGTTGCCCGCGGAAACGTCGACCCTGAGCTCGTTCTAGGCCTGGAACGCCGCGCGAGCAATGATCGCTCGCATGATCCCGAAGGGCACCATCACGATCACGAGCACCACGATCACAAGCACCACGATCACAGCCATGTAGCGATCGAAGCGCTGGCCCTGGAGCTTCCTGGCGCTTTTGGGCGTCAGGCTTTGGAGCAACAACTCGCGCACCTGCTGCGCCAAAGCGCAGTAATCCGCCTCAAGGGCCGGCTTTGGCTGCCGGGCAAGGCCCGTCCCCTTCAGATTCAGGCGGTGGGTCCCCGGCTCGAATGCTGGTTTGACCAGGGGGGCGCTGCCCCAACCGACGCCCACACCCATAGCCCTGGACTCGAGCTGGTGGTGCTGGGATTTCAACTGGATCAGGGCGCGATCGAAGCCTCCCTACAGCAGGCCAACCTCCTCAATGCGCCGGCTGTTGCTTGACGCACCAGCTGGTGCTCGCGTTGAGATCAGGGCCCTTTAGTCGAGTGGAATGTCCCCCTGGGCGCAGACGCCGTTCCAGCACAGGGCGGGGCCGGAAATCCAGGAGGTTTCCACGGGGATCCAGGCTTCGCCAGACGATCCAGGTGGGAGCCCGCGTTGCGGGTTTTGCATGCGTACCGTGCCCGAGCCGTCGTGGCGGAAGCCAAAGCGGCGCTCGCCCACCACAAGAGCCCAGCGGGCTCCAGGCTGCTCCACCTCCATGACGCAGCCCTGCCATGGCCCATCCCCAACCCTGCAGCGGAGGGGCACGGCCAGAGGCACTTCGCGGCTCGTGGGCCCGGCCAAGCTGGCCGCGGGATTGAACAGCCCCGCCCACGCGGCACCAGCGGCCCACAGCGCGACCAGTCCGGGCGCTGTCAGGCAGCGATTCAGGCAGCGCCGAGATGGACTGCGATGCCGGGACACGGCCAATGGGCAGGGGGCTGCCTTCAAGCTGATCAGCTGCGCGGGTGTGGGACCACCGAGCTGCCAAGATTTAACAAACCTCCAGCTCTTCAGGTGCCCCTTTTCCGCGCTCGCGTTCAGGTTTCACTCAGGCGATCGGTGCTTGATCCGGCTGGAGAAGCCACCAGGGCCGCTGCCGCTCGATTGGGGGTAGACGGCATCCGCAAGTTGCGCATCGGCAAATCGATCGAATTGGAGCTCGAGGCCATTGATCGCCAGGCCGCCCAGAGCCAACTGGAATTGCTCAGTGATCGGCTGCTGGCCAACCCTGTGATCGAGAACTGGTGCCTGGAGCTACTGGATGGCAACGGGGAGCAGCAGCCATGACGGTGGGAATCGTCGTGTTTCCAGGCTCAAACTGCGACCGGGACGTGCGCTGGGCCCTGGAGGGCTGCGTGGGGCTGCAAACCCGCTTCCTCTGGCATGAAGACCGCGATCTGAGCGGCCTCGACGCCGTGGTGATTCCAGGCGGTTTTAGCTATGGCGATTACCTGCGCTGCGGCGCAATCGCCCGCTTTGCGCCCGTGCTGGAGTCGCTGCGGGACTTTGCCCAGGCAGGCGGCGCCGTGCTGGGCATCTGCAACGGCTTCCAGGTGCTGACGGAGCTTGGTCTGCTGCCCGGGGCTCTGACCCGCAACGCCAAACTCCACTTTTTGTGCGAGCCCACAGCACTGCGCGTGCAGCCAGGACTCTGTCGCTGGTTGCAGGGCTATGCCCCCGACGAGCAGATCGTGCTGCCAATTGCCCACGGGGAGGGGCGCTACCAATGTGACCCCCAACAACTGGCGGCATTGGAAGCCAACGGCCAGGTGGTGCTTCGCTACGCCAGCAATCCGAATGGATCGGTGGGCGATGTGGCTGGCCTAACCAATGCCACCGGCAACGTGCTCGGCCTGATGCCCCATCCGGAGCGGGCCTGCGACCCCGTGACCGGAGGACGCGACGGCCTCCGGCTGCTAGCAAGCCTGAAAGGCTGAGCGAATGGGCGCAAAAAAGGGGGCTTGTAGGCCCCCCGTTCTGTGCTGCTGATGCGGCACTGCCCTGAACGGATCAGTTGACAGCGGCGAAGAACTCCTTGCTCTTCACAGGATCAGGATTCATGGTCTTGTCGCCGGGGGTCCAGTTGGCCGGGCAGACCTCGTCGGGGTTGTTGCGGATGTGCTGGAAGGCCTGCAGCAACCGCAGGGTCTCATCGACGCTGCGGCCCACAGGCAGATTGTTGATGGTGCTCTGCATGATCAAACCATCGGGATCGATGATGAACAGACCGCGCAGGGCTACACCGGCTTCCTCGTCAAGCACCTCGTAGGCGCGGGCGATCTCCTTCTTGAGGTCGGCCACCAGGGGATAGGCGATGTCGCCGATGCCGCCGTTCTTACGGTCGGTCTGCACCCAGGCAAGGTGGCTGAACTGGCTGTCTACCGAGACGCCCAACACTTCGC
>JBIPLV010000086.1:0-8929 GCA_044369475.1 Cyanobium sp.
AGCGATGGCGGCGGATCGTCCCGGTGCCCACCAGAAAACCCTGGGTGCCGATAAGGGATACGACACCAAGGGCTTTGTCGCCGAGATGCGCCGCATCGCCGTCACACCGCATGTGGCGCAGAACACCGCTCGCCTCGGCGGCTCCGCCATTGATGGGCGCACCACCCGCCACAAGGGCTATGCCCAATCGATCCATGCACGCCGCGGCATCGAGAAGGTGTTTGGCTGGATCAAACAGTGGGGCGGTCTGCGCCAGTTCAAGCTGCGCGGCACAGGCAAGGTGAGTGCGGTGTTTGGGCTGCACGTGATCGCCTACAACCTGATCCGTCTGGGCAACCTGCTCAGGCCGGCCATGGCGGCGGCATGAACGGGTGGTTGCCCAGAGATGTGGCCAGGCGGCAGCGATCAGAGAGACCTAACGGGGCAGAACGCATGAAAGCGGGCATTCTGAGCCGCTGAAACGCTGGAAACCAGCCCGATCAGAGCGTGATCAGCTCTGAAGGGGGAAAAACCGCGGCCATTCGGGCGGTTTTTCCGCAAACTCCTAGGGAATCTCTGGACAAACGGGGTTTGAGCGGCGGCAGTGAGCAGCAAGGATGCCTTTGGCCGTGAATTGCCTATGAGGACGTTTTCTGAGGACTTTCGGTCTCCTGGTCAGCCACTTTGGGCTTGTTTTATAGGCTGAATCGAGGTGTTCAGACACACCAAGTCTCTGGGTCAGGTTGTCGTGAGTAACTGTCGTCGTGCCTGGAACAGATTCGACAGTGCTGCCAGCACGTTGATCTTGCAGCGGTTCTTGGCCAGGCCACGCAGCCTGGTCTTCTGAAAGCCGAAATGCTGCTTGATCACTCGGAAAGGATACTCAACCTTGGAGCGGATGTGGGCCTTGGCCGTCTCGATCAGATCCTGCAGCTTTCCATCTGGTGTATCCGGTAAGGCTCTGCGTTTACCGGGTCGCATCGCCACCCTGAATTCCGTTGCCTTTACTGCCATCTCCGGTCGCTTGGCGATGCCCTGCTAGCCGGCATCGGCGTAAACCACTTCCTCTTCTCCATGCAGCAGCTCAGCGACGGGAGTGAGGTCATGCACGTTGGCAGCGGTGACGACGACCGAATGGATCAGGCCCAGGGCCGACTGAAAGTCAGGCACAAGGCAGCTGGTGCGGCCATGCTGGTGCCGGTTTTGTCGGGACTGCTCCCGTCCGTTGGCCGACCCCGTTGCCACTGCTGATCTGATCGCCTTCTTGCAGGCCCTCCCAGAAGGCCGCAAGCGCCGAGATGTCCGTTACCCGCAATGGTTGCTGCTGTTGATGGCCATCCTGGGGATCCTCAGTGGCTGCCGCAGCGCCAGGGATCTGGAACGTTTTGCCAGGCGTCACTACCAGGTATTCGGCGCTGCTCTGGATCTGGAGCTGCCCAAGGCACCCTGCGATTCCACCTTCCTCTACCTGTTTGAGCGGGTGGAGCTGGAGCAGCTCTTTGGGCTACTGAGAGAGTGGATGCTGGCCCAGATCGCAGATCAGGACAAGGATTTTGATCAGCTGATCTGTGACGGCAAAACCCTGCGAGGCTCTGCCGCTCAGCCCGATGGTGCCGATGGCGCAACGCGGTTTGTCACTCAGGTCACGCTGTACGCCAGGGAACTGGGCGTGGCGATTGCCCAGGCCTCGTTTGACACCGGCGAATCCCACGAGCGCGCTGCCCTCAAAGCCCTGCTCAGCACCCTTGAGCTTGACGGTGTGCTGATCCAGGCAGATGCCCTGCACACCTCGCCAGCGTTTTTCAGCTCGCCGCCGAGCAGGGCGCCGACCTGCTCTTGAGCGTCAAGAACAACCAGCGCCGGCTGTATCAGCAGATCGTCTCCCAGTTCCGCGGGCACCGCCACTTCCCTCTTGTGATCAGCGAGTTTGAGGCCGGCCATGGCCGTCAGGTGTGCTGGACTCTCCGTGCTCGCAACGCTACAGAGGTCATCCGCGAGCGCTGGGCAGGCGCGAGTTGAATCATCGAGCTGGGGAGCACCGGCCGGCGTGACGGCAAACCGTTTCACCACGTGCACCTATTCATCACCACCCTGCGCACCAGCCCCAAAGCACTGCTCCGGCTTGTGCGCCAGCGCTGGGCCATCGAAAACCAATGGCACTGGCCCCGCGACACCCAGCTCGGTGAGGACGCCCATCGCTACAGCCAACGCAATGGCGTCCAGGTGTTGGCCCTGCTCAGGACGCTGGCACTCAACCTGCTGCGCTGCAACGGTTTCCGCTCGATCCGCGCTGGCCTGATGGCCGTGGCACACGACATCAGCCGAATGCTCAGCTGGGTTGGCATCAGCCCGGCAGAAACGGGATGAAATGACTTTCAGTCAGCCCTGGGATCAGGCCAGAGTCCTTGTCCACGCCTGCGTGGACTTTCATTCCGAAATACCACTGGTTGCCCTTCCTGGTCTGGTGCATCTCCAGATCGCGCTTTCCGTCTTTGTTTTTGGTGGAGGTGGGCGCCGCGATCAAGGTGGCGTCAACGATCGTGCCTTGGCGCATCGTCACGCCCCGAGCAACCAGGAGCGCCTTGACGGTGTCAAAGATCTGCTCGCCCAGCCCGTGCTTCTCCAGCAGGTGCGGAAGGTGAGGATCGTGGTCTCATCCGGGATCCGATCGCTGATCAGCTCGATGCCGGCAAAGCGGCGCATGGTGGGCACCTCGATCAGGGCCTCTTCCATCGCCGGATCGCTGAGCGAATACCACTGCTGCAACAGATGGATCCGCAGCATGGTGCCCAGCGGATAGGGAGGGCGGCCGCCTTTCTTGCTCGCTTTGGGGTAGTGGGCAGGGCTCACCATGCCGGCCTTCTGGCACAGCCGCAGGATCTGAACAAACAGGCCCTTGAGGGCATCCAGATTGCGGCGCCGGAAATCACTGATCCGGCTGTGGTCCGGCTGCTGATTGCCGGTCAGCACGCGGAAGGCCAGATCCTCATGGCAAACCCGCTCGATCTTGCGGGATGACACCGTCCCCACGCAGTAGGCGTAGAGCAACAGCATCGTCATCATCCTGGGATCAAACCGCTTCTCGCCGCGGGGATCTTTGGCTTGAGCAGGGATCAGGATTTCGGAGAGATCCAGTTCATCCACCAGAACCAGCAGGAAATACACCTGATGGTCCTCTGCCAACCACTCACGCGGTGAGGGCGGCAGCAGGCTGGTCTGATCCGGCTGCCAGGGACGGAATGACTTGGGCTTCTGCATGCCCCATTCTCCCAAACAGATCCATTGCTGTCACTGCGGTCTGAGCGGATGCAGAAGCGCCTGTGGACGGTAACTGTCAGGAAAGATGACGCCCCTGCTGCTGTTCAAGCAGCCATTGCAAATGTAGTTGGTTTGGGTTGGAGTTCCGGTGGAGGTGGATTGATCCAGACCACCTCCGGTTGATGCCAGCAGCGTGTGGATCGTGACCACCGACGTGGGCTTCGCTGGCGCGCTCGCTCGTAGATGGCAGCACGTTGACGGCAGATCTCCACAGCATCTCCGTTGTGGCGCTGGTGGGGCGTCACGAACTTGATGCCGCTGTGGCGGTGCCGGTGGTTGTACCAGTCCACAAATTACGACACCCACTGACAGGCATCGTCCTTGCTGGCGAATGGTCGCCTTGGGTAGTCAGGCCGGTATTTCGCCGTTCGGAACAGCGATTCGGAGTAGGGGTTGTCATTGGACACCCTTGGCCTGGAGAAGGATCTGAGCACGCCCAGCTCCTCCAACCGGCTCTCCAGCGTTGCGGCACGCATGGCGTTGCCGTTATCGGCATGGAGGGTCAGCGGCTGGCGGCGCCCCTTGTTGATCCGCTCTCTCAGGCAGGCTCTGCTTACCAGATCCGCTGCGATGGCTGGATTTTCACGTTCGGCGACATCCCAGGCGACGACCTTGCGGCTCCAGACGTCGATCACCAGGTAGAGGTACAGCCAAATCCCGCGCACGGTGGTGGGGAGATAGGTGATATCCCAACTCCACACCTGATTCGGCCCCGATGCACGCAGCCTCGGTACAGGGCGCGGATCCTGGGGTGGCCGGGCTCGTCCCCGCCGATGGGCTTGCCCGTGGGCGTGCAACACCCGATAAAAGCTGCGCTCTGAGCCGATGTACAGGCCACGATCCGCCAGCACAGGCACGATCTGCCCAGGTGGCAGCGCCGCGAACTCAGGCTCGTTGCAGGTCAGCAGAATCCGTTGGCGCTCCTCATCGCTGAGGCGATGAGACACCAGGCGATGGCTGCCTTTGCGGCCGTCCAGGCCGTCCCCATTACCTGCGAAATGCCGCCGCCAGCGCTGCAGTGTGGTGAGCCCCACGCCCAGCAGAGCGGCCACCTTTCGGGCCCGAGCACCGGCCGCCATGGCGGCATCGAGGATCTCAAGAGCCTTGCGGCGATCCTGCGCTGCGGTCAGTCCCCCTCGTCCTCGCCCCAGTAGGCCTGGATCTTTTTTGAGGCGATCAGCAGTGCCGCCGCCTCCGCCAGGGCCTTGTCCTTACGGCGCAGCTCCTGCTGCAGCCGCTTGATCTGGCGCTGGTCCTCCTGGTGCTGCTTCTGGAGGTCCTTCTGATCGGCCATCGTCAGCAGCGGCTGGGCATTCGCATCCTGGGCGGCCTGCCGCCAGCGGTCCACCTGCTCAGGGAACAGACCCCGCTCCCGGCAGTAGCCACCCAGTTCCGTCGCGTTCAGGCCAGCGGTCTCGAGCACCACCGTGAACTTGTCGGCCGGGCCCCAACCTTCTGGATCCTTCTGGCTGGCAGGAACCACGTCACCCTGCAGGCGCCAGATCTTGCGCCACTTGTAAAGGGTGATCACGTGGATCCCCAGCTCCTGGGAGATCGCAGCCACGCTCTGGCGGTGGGGCGGCCCCATCCGCCTTCTCACATCAGCTTTGACGGCCTCGCTGTACCGACGCATCAATTGGCTCCATCAAGCCCCCTGGTGGTGGAAGTGGTCCGAATGGAGAGGCGCCATCTTTCCTGGCAGAGGGGGTGGAGTGCCCCGTGCGGGGCTATGCGCGACAGGCTCCTAGGGCTCTATAACCAGCGTAGGTGCCACATGGGCCTCGGTACCCTCAGCCCTCAGCAGCGACTGGTCGCGCTGCTCGCTGAATGACTTGGTGAGAAAGCACACCTAAACATTGTGCATCGATGCGAGGATACGTATGGTATTACTGTTCGTGGTGTCACTGCTCAATGATCAAACCGCGCTCAATCTTGATTACAGGTGCAAGCGGTCTTCTGGGCCGATCTGTATTGCAGGCCCTAGCTGAAGATTCACGCGTGTTTGCCTTAGTGCGTTCCAGTGCAGAACGTTACTACGAAAATGTAAAGTATCTAATTTTCAACCTAGAGTCTGATTTAGATCCATCATTGCTTCCCAAGGAAATCGACACCATTTTGCATTTTGCGCAGTCATCAAAGTTTAGGGATTTTCCTGATAGTGCGCTAGATGTATTCAATGTCAATATTTCTTCAACTGCGCGTCTGCTCGACTATGCTAAGCAAGTGGGTGCTAAACAGTTTGTTTATGCATCCTCTGGCGGCGTGTATGGTAACGGATCTCAAGCTTTTAAGGAAAATGCTGCGATTGTGCCTGCTGGTCAACTCGGCCATTACCTAGGGAGCAAGGCTTGTGGGGAGATACTCGTGCAAAGCTATGCCTCGATGTTTCAGGTTACGGTCATTCGCCCTTTCTTTATTTACGGGCCGAGACAAAATCGTAGTATGTTGATTCCTCGGCTCATGGACTCCGTGGCTTCAGGAAAGCCGATCAGTCTGCAGGGAGGTGACGGTATTCGTATCAACCCTGTGCATGTCGAAGATGCGAGTGCTGCTGTTGTTGCTGCTTTGGATACAAAAGAAAGTACAACATATAACATTGCTGGACCTGACGTGTTGTCTATCCGGCAAATTGCTGAAGCGATGGGCGAATATCTTGGAAAAGCACCGACTTTCCAGCATGCCGATGGTGATCCGAAAGATCTCATTGCGGATATATCAGCGATGCAATCAAGATTATACAAACCAATTCGACGCCTCTACGATTCCTTTAATGAGATAAACAACTAAAGTGCTCCGCGTCAACCTAGACTATTGGCATGAAAATCAAAGTGCTTCATCTCCCATCTGTGGTGGGAGGCAATCCTCAGGGCTTAAGCAAGTATCTTAACCAACTCGGGATCGAGAGTGAGACATGGACTCTGAAGCCGAATTATTTCGGATATCAGGCCGATAAAGTAATTAGTTGCGACAAAGATAGCCTGTTCATATGTGAGCTGAAACGTGTTTTGGCTCTGCGCTATGTCCTTAAGTCGGATGTGGTATTTTTTAATTTTGGGCAGACGTTGTTTCAGCAATTGGCAAAAGGCTATCAGACTGAAAAGGGGCCATTGGTTTGGCTTCTATTTCCCTTGTATCGCCGTTATGCAAAGTTGATGCAAAATCTAGAGCTCCTTCTACTCAGAGTGCAAAAGAAGGTCCTTCTGGTTCAGTATCAGGGAGACGATGCGCGCCAGGGCGACTATGCTCTGGCTAATTTTCCAATCAATATCACTGCCCAGGTTGAGCATGGCTATTATACTGCCGAAAGCAATTCTTTAAAAAGGAAGCAAATCCAACGTTTAACCAGTGTGTGTTTTAAGACCTATGCCTTAAATCCTGACCTTCTCCATGTATTGCCGCCTGGCAGCGAGTTTCTGCCTTACAGTCATATCTCACTGGAAGACTGGCCGCCCTGTTATACTCAAATGGAATCTCGTTCATTGCGCATCGGTCATGCGCCTTCCCATCGCGGTGTTAAAGGTACCGGATTGATTCTGGATGCACTTGACTCACTAAAACGTGAAGGATTTGGATTTGAGCTCGTGCTGATTGAAGGGCTCAGTAATGCTGAAGCAAAAGAGCGTTACAAGACCGTTGATTTGCTCGTTGATCAGCTCTTTGCCGGTTGGTACGGTGGATTAGCTGTTGAGGCGATGGCGCTTGCCAAACCAGTTGTGGTCTATATCCGAGATGAGGACTTGAAGTTTATTCCATCAGAGATGGCAGCAGAGCTCCCTTTCATTAGGGCAACCCCCCACAACATTCAATCCGTGCTTCGGGAAGTTTTGGAAATGCCAAGGGCAAGGCTGTTGGAGTTGGCAAAACGTAGCCGTTCTTATGTAGAGCGCTGGCATAACCCAATAACGATTGCGCAACGGATCAAGGATGACATTGTACAAGCTATTTCAATCAAGTAGTCATACAGTAAAATACTAACTCATGTGCGGTCTTTTTGGTCATTATTCATGGCATCACGTCCACGATGCAACGGCACTTCAATCACGTTTGCTTGCTGCTCAATGTGCATTGCATCATCGTGGCCCGGATGATCGTGGATTGGAGACTTTCCCTGTTTCATGTGGCTCAGATGCTCCTCCTGGTTCACTGTCATTCGGCCACACGCGCCTATCGATTATCGATCTCTCGCCTGCTGGCCATCAACCTATGCATTCAGGAGATAGGCGTTACACCATCGTCTTCAATGGAGAGATCTATAACTACCGCGAGCTGCGTGCCCTTCTGAGCACAGCTGGTTATACGTTTACCACCGAGTCGGATACCGAGGTATTGATCGCCGCTTGGGCGCACTGGGGCGTCTCTGGATTGCTTCGCCTTACTGGGATGTTTGCCTTCGCGATTTATGATCGCGAGGATGAGTCACTAACGCTGGTTCGCGATGCCTTCGGTATAAAGCCGTTGTTCTATTCGCTGGATGAGGCATTCCTCAGCTTTGCTTCCGAGGTGCCTGCTTTGCTGAAGTTGCTGCCTTCCCAGCCCGAGTTGGATTTGCAGCAGGCATACGACTATCTGGTGTATGGTCGATACGATAATCAGGAGCGTACCTTTTACAAGGGTATTGCACACTTGTTGCCGGGCCACTGGCTGCGGGTTGATCTGAAGACCATGCATGCATCTGGTCCCGAGCGCTGGTGGTGGCCTTCAATCGAAGAGCGGACCGATCTCAGCTTCGAGAATGCCGCCGCGCAACTGCGCGAGATGTTTCTCAACAGTGTTCGTCTGCATCTTCGCAGCGATGTGCCTTTGGGCGCAGCACTGTCGGGCGGTGTGGATTCCTCGGCCGTGGTCTGCGCCATGCGCTACCTCGAAGCCGATATGCCGATTCATACCTTCACCTATGTTGCTCGTGGCTCAGTGGTTGACGAAGAGCGCTGGGCAGACATCGTGAACCAGCATGTGGGCGCTATTGCGCACAAGGTGGTGGTGGAGCCACAGAAGTTGGGTGAAGATCTGGATAACTTGATCCAGGCGCAGGGCGAGCCTTTTGGCGGCACGAGTATTTATGCGCAATATCGTGTGTTTCAACTTGCACGCGAGGCTGGGATCACGGTGACATTGGATGGGCAGGGCGCGGATGAGTTGTTAGCTGGGTATAGCGGATATCCATCAGAAGCTGTTTATAGTCTATTGGAACGGCGCCGCTATCAGGAGATTGTTCAATTTCTCAACCGCTGGGCTCAGTGGCCTGGGCACAGTTATCGCACTGCATTTAGGATGCTCATGCAGCTGCTAGTACCTAATTCTATGCGTGGTCTCGCTTATCGAGTGATGGGGCGAGCGCCAATGCCAAGCTGGCTGAATGTGCAATATCTTTCTGAGCACGATGTTTGCCTCACCCCACCCACAAGGCGAAAGTCTTCTCGTGACACGCATGGCCGTCGTTTGGCTGGGGCTCTGCGTCAGTCATTGACCGGTCATGGATTGGCGTCGTTGTTGCGACATGGAGATCGCAACTCAATGCGTTGGTCGATCGAAAGTCGTGTGCCTTTTTTGACAATCGAGATGGCCGAATTCTTGTTGCGTTTGCCGGAGTCCTATCTTCTCGGACCTGACGGTACCACAAAACGTATATTCC
>JBIPLV010000087.1:0-8847 GCA_044369475.1 Cyanobium sp.
GGGACGGGACGCCCTGAGCGGCAATCTGCAACAGGCCCTGGCGCTTGAGCCTGCAGTGGCGATCGATGTGGTGCAGGCCCAGGCCATTGCCACCACACCTCTGGACTCTGCCGACGAGCTACTGGGCCTGGTGCGCCAAAGCCTGCAGATTGCCATGGAACAAGGTCGTCTGGAGGCCGCGGTAGTAGACGCCTTCTCGGAGGCCAGCCGGGCGGGCGTGCTCGCCGCAGCCAAGGCCCTGCTCCAGGGCGAACAGGGCCCTCAACTGCAATGGGCCCGATTCCCACAGAGCAGCATCCGCGGCGCGTTCCTTCAGGAGCGCAACACAGTGTTGATCAGCGAACAGCTGCAGAACGGCGGCGCCGAACTAGAGGCGGTGCTGCTGGAGGAGCTGGGGCACTGGTTGGAGTCGGCCTCAGCCGACGACAGCCACGGTGATGAAGGAGAGCGGTTCTCCGCAATCTTGCGCGGACACACCCTGGCGGTGGAGGTGGGCCGAGATCGAGCCAACCTGTTGATTGATGGCGAGGTTGTGCAGGCGGAGCTGGCCCAGATCGTGAGCGGTAGCCAGCAACAGGGCGTGCTGAGCGATAACCGCAATGCCATCACGCTCACCTTTGATGAGCCGCTCACCAGTACGCCTGAGAACTGGAGCCGCATCCGCTTCAACAACGCCAGCGGCATCGCTATAGCCAACTTCCCGGCAGTTAGCCACTTTTCCATCGAAAGTAACAAGCTCACGATCCACCTCGTCTCACCCGTAGACACAGCCATTCTCACCAATGGCCTGAAAGTGAGTTACGACGCTAGTTCTGGGTATGGCGGCACCGAACTATCTGGAGCAACGGGCCCCGTGGGCAGCTTCTCAGCCTTCGTGAACTTCACCAGCACCAGCGGCTCCGGGCCAGCCACCTCCAACGACCTGCTCAGCGTCACTCTCACGGGCACCAATAACGCCCCCGTCATCTCCGCTGTCACTGATGTCGCCGCCGCCATCTCCGAACTCGCCGATGGTGCCACCGGTGAAAACGCCACCACACTTTCCGATTACGGTTTCTTCTCCATCACTGACGTCGACCTCACCGACGTTCAATCCGTATCCGTTACACCCCCTAACGCCGCTCGCGGCTCCCTCACAGCACAAGTGTCCAACAACACCACCGCAGATGGTGCACGCCAGATCAACTGGTCGTACTCCGTCTCCGATGCCGCACTCGACACCCTCGCCGCCGGGCAGCTCATCCAAGAGGTCTTCACTCTCACCGTCTCCGACGGCAAGGGTGGTTCAGTCAACCAGCTCGTCACCGTCACTCTCACGGGCGCAAATGATGCGATTAAGATAGGCACTTCAAGGAGCTACAACAACAAATTTGGGGACGAATACATCGAATACCAAGGCTACAGAATCCCCGGCTTTACCCCTTCCATGGCCGGAAGAATCAGGCTTGAAGACAAAGACTTATCCGACACAATCTCTGCGAGCGTAATCAGCCGAATATCCGACGCCAAAACCATTACAAGTGCAGGCGAAACGCTGGGCGTATTCACGATTGAACAAAGCGATTTTAGCCGGCCAGCCGAAGACCAGCACCAGCTCGGGGGGGCCTATATCAGGTGGGACTACTCGATACTAGACGCAAAGCTTGATTTCCTCTCCAAAGACGATTTAGCAACCGAAACATTTACCGTTCGCGTGAGCGACGGCTCTAGCAACATTGATATTCCTATTACGTTCAGATTAACCGGAACAAATGATGCCCCAACGGTCCAGGCTTCACACCTGAACGACTTTGTAGGAGCCATCAGCGAGCTGGCCGATGGTGCTCCAAACGAGGCGCTTGTTTCCACCCTCCTGACCGAGTCAGGCTCCTTCTCCATCGCCGACGTCGACTTCGACCTCACTGACGTTCAATCTGTCTCCGTCACCCCTCCCAACGCCGCCCGCGGCTCCCTCACCGCACAAGTGTCAAACAACACCACCGCAGATGGTGCAGGCCAGATCAACTGGTCGTACTCCGTCTCCGATGCCGCTCTCGACACCCTCGCCGCCGGGCAGCTCATCCAAGAGGTCTTCACTCTCACCGTCTCCGACGGCAAGGGTGGTTCAGTCAACCAGCTCGTCACCGTCACTCTCACCGGCACCAACGATGCGCCGAACCTCACCTCCAGCACGGGAAATGGGGCTGAAGACACCAACAGCACAGCCTTCATGGATGGTAGTGATCCGGAAGGCAGCGCGATCGCCGTTTTAAGGGTTCGCGACACGGGATCCCCCAGCGCCTGGGTTGTCGTGAACCAAGATCGCGACGCGGATGGATCCAGCCTCACCAACGGCTACGGCACCCTGCGGATTCGCCCCTATGGCACGTTCAACTTCCTGGCCGACGGCCCCTTGAGTCAAGCCCTGGCAGCTGGCCAGCAGGCGCAGGTGTCGTTCATCTACGAAGCCACCGATGGGTTGCTGATCTCCTCGTCCACCGTGGCCTTCACCCTCACAGGCAGCAACGACGTCCCCACCGTGGTGGCCGACAACGTGACAATCCAAGAGGACGCTGTGCTGATCCGGGAGGCCAGCCAAGGGGTGTTGGCCAATGACGTGGATGTCGACACTGCAGGATCCCAACTGAGGATCTTCAAAGTTGGCCTCCCCGGCCAGGCCGCCATGGAGATGACCAGCAATGACTACGTCATTCTGAGCAACACCTACGGCACGCTGCTGATGCGCAGCAACGGTGCCTATTCCTTTGTGGCCGACGGCCATGCGAGCCAGGCCCTGGCCCCTGGACAAAGCGCCACAACCTCCTTCATCTACCAAGCCTGGGATGGCATCACGATCAACGACTTTGGCAATGCCCTGCCCCCAGCCGATCCGCTTCGGGCCACCAGCACCCTCAGCATCACGATCACCGGCACGAATGATGCTCCGTTGATCAACGGGGAACTCAACCTCGGCCCTATCCAAGAAGACGGCTCTTTCGCCATCACCACAGCCCAGTTGCTGGCCAGCACCACCGACATCGACAGCCCAGACTCCAGCCTTTCGGTGGTGTCGCTATCGGTGGATGCCCGCCAAGGGCAGATCACCCCGGTAACGGGCAGCAACAACAACAGCTGGACCTTCACCCCGGCGGCGGACTGGAGCGGCACCGCTGAGCTTCGCTATGTGATCAGCGACGGTACCAACCGCTCCTCCAGAAGCAACTTCAGCAATGGGGTTCAACTCAAGGGCGACCGCCTATTCCTGCTCACCACCGGTGCCAGCTGGGCGAATGCTGAGCAACAAGCCATGCGTCTGGGGGGACGACTCACCTCGATCGAAAGCAGCGCCCAACAGGCCTCTCTCGAAGAGATGCTCAGCTTCAGGCTCGACCAGCCCCTGTGGATCGGTTTCAACGACGCGGGTCAGGAGGGCACCTGGACCTGGAACGACGGCTCGGCGATCACCTTCACCCGTTGGCGTGGCTTTAGCCCCTGGGGATCCATCACACCATTCAACCCCAACCAAACCTGGGGAGGGGGCGGTGATACCGACTACGCAGTTCTGATGGCAGATCAAGCCACTGGCCCCTATCCGCGTCGCGACTGGGGTGTCCGCCCCGGTGATGGCAGCTTCTCCAACCTGATGGGAATCGCAGAGATTCCCTATCTCCGCCGCGGTGATTCGGCCTATGTGATTGTTCAGGGTCCCACCTGGGAACAAGCAGAAGCCAATGCCGTGAAACTCGGTGGACACTTGGTGACAATTAATGATGCAGCGGAGAATGAATGGTTGATCTCAAATGGGCTTGTTGGATCAGGCAGATGGTTTGGCTTTAGCGATCAGAACAGCGAAGGGGATTGGAGATGGTCTGATTCATCGCTAACAAATTACAGAAACTGGTCTTCGGGCAACCCAGACAACTCAACGGCCAGCAATGTTTCTGAGGGCCAAGATTTTGGCGTGATCGGCAGCAATGGCTATTGGGATGATGGGGAGAATCCGCTTTGGCCAGGCATAACACCCCTGAGCGGTATCGCCGAGATCAATCTGGCCGCGGTATCACGCCTTGTGGTCAGCCCCGTCGACGACGCCCCACGCCTGGAGCCCGACCAGGCCACTGCAGTGCAGGACCAGCACCTCTCCGTGCCAGCGGCCGCAGGGTTGCTGGCCAACGACCGCGATCCCGAGGCAGCCCCCCTCCAAGTGGTGCAGATCAGCAGCCTTGGCAACACGCCCCAGGTGGTTCCATTGGTGGAAGGAGGAGCCGTGCTCACCAACAGCTATGGCACCCTGGCGGTGGGCGCCAATGGCGCCTACACCTTCCTGGCCAACGGACCAGACAGCCAGCGGCTGGCCCAGGGCCAGACCGCACAAACGAGCTTTAGCTACGTAGCCAGCGACGGCGGCCTGCAATCCAGTGGCACCCTCACGATCACCGTGACGGGCGTGAATGATGCGCCCGTTCTGCAGAACGATCTGCGCACGCTTGTCGAGGATGGCACCGTGAGCGCCTCGGCCCTCACCGGGGTGCTGGCTAATGATCAAGACCCCGACGACGGCACCGAGCTCCGGGTGGTGAGCCTGCGCAACCTGGCCGACACCAGGAGCGTCCCAAGCTCCGGCACCACCAGCCTGAGCGACAGCTACGGCACGCTCAGCCTGGCCGCCGACGGCAGCTACAGCTTCAACGCCAACGGCGCCGCCAGCCAGTCCTTAGCGGTGGGGCAATCGGCCCAGACCAGCTTCACCATGACAGTGTCCGACGGGGTGTTGAGCCGAGAGAGCACCCTCAGCTTCACCGTCACCGGCAGCAATGACGCCCCCCGTGTGGTGGCCCCCCTCAGCAACCTTCCCAACGGCGTGGAGGGCGCCCCCTATCCGATCCAGACCAGCGCCCTGCTGGCCGGCGTGACGGACCCCGACCAGGGGGATACCCTGCGCATTCGCAACCTGATCGCCAGTGGCGGCACCCTGGCCGCAAGTGGCGACAACCTCTGGATCCTCACCGTTCAGGCCAGCACCCAGGTGAACCTGGGCAGCGCCCAGGAAGACACACCCCTGAGCTTCAGTGTGGATCAATTGCTGGGGGGATCCAGGAGCGCCATCGACGTGCGCCTCAGCTACGAGGTCGAGGATGGACGGGGCGGCAGCCTGCCCGTGCAGCGCACCGTGTCGATCGATCGAGCGGTAAGCCTGGCGGGTGCCGATGTCACCCAACTGGAGGTGCTCAACGGTGGCGGGGTTGCCAGCCGCCAAAGCGACGGCAGCTGGCTGATCCAACCCACGGGCAACCGCAACGGCCTGCTCGAGATCGCCTACATCGTGCAGGCCGGCACCGCCAGCACCCGCTACACCGCCAGCTGCATCCTCGAAGCGGTCAACGACCCCCCCGCCCGCAGCTCGGGGCCCCTGCCTCTGGTGCAGCTCCAAGAGGATGCCGCCAGCACCGGCCTGGGGCTCGACAACCTGAGCTACACACCGGGGGGCGGGGCCGATGAAAGCAACCAAACCCTCACCTACCGGATCCACAGCCTGCCCGCATCGGCTCTGGGATCGGTGACCAAGGACGATGGCAGCGCGGTGAGTTCCGGCCAGGCCCTCAGTCTGGAGGAATTACGGCTGCTGCGCTTCACCCCAGCAGCCAATGCCTCCGGCAGCGGCGAACTCCAGCTGGGGATCCTGGACAGCGGCGGCGGCAGCCTGATTGACACGCTCACCATCGAGGTGAACGCCGTGAACGACCCGGCCGTAATCGGTGGCACCACCAATCTGCAGGTGGTGGAGGACACTGCCGTTCAAGTGGTAAGTGGTGTGCCCACGCTGCGCCGCACCGGCCAGTTCAGCATCAGCGATGTGGATGGCCCGGCGGAAGCGGCTTTCCAAACCAGCGTGCTCCCGATCAATGGGCCCCTCGGGCAGCTGCAGCTCTCCAGCAATGGCAGCTACGCCTACAGCCTCGACAACAGCCTCGAGGCGGTGCAGGCCCTGCGGCAAGGGGAACAACGCGTCGACTCCTTTGAGATCCGCAGCGTGGACGGCAGCAGCCGCCAGGTGAGCTTCACGATCCAAGGCAGTGCCGACAACACCCGGGCGCGCCTGATCGATGGCTACATCGCAGGGGCCAAGGTGTTCGTGGACCTCAACAACGACGGCCAGCTCAACTGGACCGACAGCAACACCAACAGCCGCTGGGATGTTGGCGAAGGGGAAGCCTGGGTGGCGACCGACAGCCAGGGTGGCCTGGATTTTGACTTCGGCAGCCCCAGCGGCCACCTGCGCTCCCTGGGTGGCACCGACACCAGCACCGGGCTGGCCTTCACCGGCAGCCTCAGCGCCCCCGCCGGCAGCGGTGTGATCACCCCGCTCACCTCACTGATCCTGCAGATGAGCGATGGTCTTTCCGGCGGCACCCCCCAGAGCCGACTGCAGGCTGCTGAAAACAGTGTGCGCCAGGCCCTCGGCATCGCTCCTGGCCAGCCCCTCAATCAGCTGGATCCGATCGCCGCCCTGGCCAACTCCCAGCTGACCACAGCCGAACGCCAACAAGCCCTTGCCGTGCAGCAACGGGCCTCGCAGATCGCCAACCTGATCAGCATCAGCGAGGCCACCGGCCAGGGGGGGCGCACCCTGATCCAGGCCTTGGTGGCGGCGGTACAGAGCAGCGGCAACACGCCACTCGACCTGGCCAGCTCCAACACCGTGGGCAGCCTGCTCAACGCCAACCGGCCCAGCGGCACCCCGCCGATCCCGACAAGCGTGGTGGGAAATCTGGCCACCGCCAACTCCTTGATCAACCAGGCCACGAACCTGCAAGCCGTGGTGAGTTCGCAGCAGATGGCGCAAGGGGATTTGGCAGCGTCCATTATTCAGTTGAGCAATGCCAATGGGATTGGCTGGATCGGGGTTGGTCGCGTGGGAGTTATTGAGAATTCTCCCGTCGGCACCGTGATTGCTCACGTTCAGTACAAGGGTGATTCTTCCCAGGCTGCTGCAGGATATGGCTATCGCATGCGTTATACCGATCCTACTTCCGATCGCTATGTGGGGGTTGCGCTGCCATTCAACATTGATCCCACCGGTTTGATTACTGTAGGTGTCGCAGGAATACCTGAGCAGCTGGACCACGAGAATAATCCTGTCCCCTATGCTTTGACCGTTGAGGTCGTTGATTTCAACAATGGTCCTGTCATAGCCAGCTTCGATCTTCTGATTGCAATTGAGAATACCAATGAGGCTCCGCAAGCTTCACCCGATTCACTGGCAGTTGACCTGATCCAAAACCAGCAAGTTGCGCGTTCAGCTCAGCAGGGCCTGCTGGGCAACGACAGCGATCCCGATGCCAATGACGCGCTGCGGGTCGACATCAGTGCTGGCGCCACCCTTATCAACAGTTATGGCACATTGGTGATTGCCGCCGATGGCAGCTACAGCTTCAGTGCCGATGGCCCAGCCAGCCGCGCCCTCGCTCCCGGTGCGATGGCCCAAACGAGTTTCAACTACACAGCGATCGATGCCTTGGGTCTCACCTCCAGCAGCGTTCTCAACATCACACTCACCGGGCGCAATGATCCGCCCTTTGATGCCGGCATCACGCCCACGCTGGTACCAGGACAGGTGGGGGTGCCCTATGTGTTGAGCACCGCCGATCTGCTGCAGGGCGTCAGTGATCCGGATGCTGGCGACACCCTGCAGATCCGCGATCTGCAGATCACCGGTGGTACGGCCGTCGACAACGGAAATGGGAGCTGGACCATCTCCTCGGGTCCTGGCAGTGTGATCGATCTGGGGCGTGGCCCGGAAGACACCACCCGCACGTTTGGTGTGCTGGATCTGCTGGATGGATCGCTGACCTCCCAGCGTCTAGATGTCAGCTATCGCGTGGTCGATGCAGCCGGCGAAGCGCTCAACGTGAGTCGCGGTCTTGATCTGGCGCGGCCCAATGCCCTGAGCTCGGTGGCCATCTCCGGTGTGCAGCTGAGCCAGGGCCAGGGCAGCGTGACCGACAACGGCAACGGCACCTGGAGCTTGGCGCCTGATCGCGATTTCACCGGCACCTTGGCGATCACATATCAGCTCTCAACCGGTGGCCAACCATCGACGACGACAGCCACCTTTGGTGTGCTGGCCGTCAACGACGCCCCGGTGGTTCAGGTGCCTGCAGCGCAGCAGCTGTTGGAAGACACGACGCTCAGCTTCAGCATTGCCAATGGTAACCAGCTCGTGGTAGCTGATGTCGACGCCAACACGCTTGAGCTGCGGCTGCATGTCAACGCCGGCACGTTGACGTTGGCGCCCGCTGCGGCGGCGGGGATCACGGTGCTCGAAGGCAGCTCCGGGGTGAGCAATCTGTTGCGCATCAGCGGCACCGCTGCCGCCATCAACGCAGCGCTCGATGGTTTGGTCTACACCCCGCTGGCCGATCGTTCAGGCAGCGATGAACTGACACTGCAGTTGAGCGATCGGGGCCAGAGCGGCGCCGGTGGCAACCAGGACACCGACAACCGGGTGGCCATTGCGATCACGGCAGTGCCCGGACAGCCCGCACCTGCAGGCCGGCCGGCTGCTCTGGTGGGGATCAACACAGCACCGCAGCTCGCGGGCACACCCCAGGCCGTGCTGCCCAACACCGGCGAGGATCAGCCCAGCACGTTCACCACCGCCCAGCTGCTTCAGGGCTTCAGTGATCCGGATCCGGGCGATCAGCTGCGTGTGGAGCACGTGCGCGTGAGCAGCGCCAATGGCCGCCTAGCTGTAGACGCCACTGGCCAGTGGACCTTCACGCCCGAGGCCCATGCCAATGGCCCGGTAACCCTCGCTTACGACGTGGTCGATGGCCACGGCGGCCGCCTGGCCGCCACCAACGGCTT
>JBIPLV010000015.1:0-27361 GCA_044369475.1 Cyanobium sp.
CGTTGCGGGGACAGCCGCAGCCATGGGAGCAGCGGGGGCCTTGGCTGAGGCCTCAGCGATCTCGGCCTCGGTTTCCACAATCAGGCCGATGGTCTCGCCCACCGGAGCTGTGCCACCAGCCGGCATCAACACGGCGGCCAGGAAACCCTCGTTGAACGACTCGACATCCATGTCGGCCTTGTCGGACTCGACCACCAGCACGGATTCACCGCGCTCCACCTTGTCGCCGGGCTTCTTGAGCCACTCCACGATCTTGCCCTCCGTCATGGTGGAGGAGAGGGCCGGCATAAAGATTTCGTGGGTGGCCAACGGAGGTTTGCCGCGCAATTGGGCGGATTTTACGTGGCTCCTGGTTGGGGCTCGTGGGCTCGGCTCCTGGACCTGCTCAGGCGCCGGCCTCGATGGCCTCGATCACGCCATCGCGCACCAGCACGGCCGCCTGCAACTTCTCCACCAGGTTGTCGCCCACCTGCACCTCGCACAGGCTTTCGATCTGCCCCTGCTCGACGATCTGCTCCATCTCCAGCTCGCGCACCTGGCGCTGCTGCTCCAGCATCTGACGTTTCTGCTCTTCCAGCTCGGCCCGCTTGGCAGCCACCTGCTGCTGCACCGAAGCCACCTGGTCCTGCACCCGCGGATCGAGCGGGTTGGCACTCTGGCGACGGATCTCATCGACCAGCTGCTGCCCTTCCTGCTCCAGCTGGGACAGTTGACCATCGACGTTGGCGATGGCGTTGCTCAGCTCCCGCTCGGCATCCTCTTTCCAGCGGGGGGTGACCACGGCACGCACGGTGACTGTGCGCTTGATCGTCAGGGAGCCGTCGGCCATGGGGGGTGCAAAGCAGCGCTCAGGCTGTCAGCGCGGCGGGCGGGGGTCAACGGTCGGTTGGCCGCACCTCACCGGGGGGCATAGATCGCGGCGATCGCCCCGCCATCGCGAGCAGCGATGCGGTCGCGGCGCTGCTTGAGGGTCTGGGTTAGCAGGCCGTTGTCGAGGCTAAAGGGCTCCACCAGGGCCACCCCCGCCAGGCGCTCATCGGGCCGGGAGCCCGGGCGAGCCGCCAGCAGCCGGTTGCACTCGCGCGTCAGGGCGCGCAGCAGGGCCGCCTCGCTAGCAGGGTCTGCCGCCGCGCTGGTGAGGCCCACCGCGGCCGCGAAGGCAGCCAGGGCTTCCGCCTTGGGCACCAGCAGGGCCCCGAGCTGCTTGCGGTCCTGGCCCACCAGCATCACCTGCTCGATCAGGGGACTGGCCACCAGGGCCTCCTCCAGCGGGCCGGGCTCGATGTTCTCGCCGCTGCTCAGCACAATCGTGTCCTTGGCCCGGCCGGTGAGCACCAGGGAGCCATCGGGTAGCAACTGGCCCAGATCGCCGGTGTCAAACCAACCCTCGCCATCCAGCACCGCAGCGCTGGCCTCGGGCTTGCGCCAGTAGCCCACCATCACCTGAGGGCCGCGGGCCAGCACCAGGCCCCGCTGCCCCTGGGCCAGCAGGCTGCCGGTTTCAGGATCGACGATCCGCAGGCTGGTGGCTGGCAGGGGTTGGCCGGCACTGCCGCGGCGGTTGGCCCAGCTGCGGCGGCAGGTGAGCACCGGGCTGGTTTCGGTGAGGCCGTAGCCCACCAGCAGCTCGATGCCGATCGCTTCGAAGAAGCCATCCACATGCAGCGCCAGAGCACCACCACCGCTGATGGCGGTGCGCAGCCGGCCCCCCACCAATTGCTGGCGCAGCTTCGGCCACAACAGCGCCGCCGCCAACCCGTGCAGCGGCCAGCGCAGCAGGGCCATCCCCGCGGCGCCGAGCCGGGCCGGCCAGCCCTCCGGCGTCAAGGTGAGATCGAAGGCCTGGCGGCGCCGCTGGCCGTAGGCACGGCTGTTGGCCAGGGCCGCGCGCAGCAGCCGCTGCCGCGACGCAGGCATCGCCGCCAGGGCGTCGTCGAAGCCGGAGAGCAGGGCCTCCCACAGGCGCGGCACGCTGATCAGATAGTGGGGGCGCACCCGCTGCAGATCGGCGCGCAGCTGCTTGAGGGTGGTGTAGGTCTGCCGGCAGCCACAGGCCAGCAGGAAATATTCGGCACTGCGCTCGTAGGAATGCCAAATCGGCAGCACGCTCACCACGCGGTCGCCGGGCCGGGGGGCCACGGCCACGCCCAGGTGCCGCAGCTGGTGCAGGAGGTTGGCGTGACTGAGGGGCACGCCCTTGGGCTGCCCCGTGGTGCCGGAGGTGTACAGGATCGTGGCGAGGCGGACCTCATCCCTTGGTGGGGGTGGGGCCGGCGTGCCGGAGGCCAACGCCGCCGCCCCGCACTCGAGCAGCTCATCCCAGCTCAGGCAGGGCACCCCCGGCGCTGTGTTGCCCCGTTCGCCCTCCAACACCAGCACGAAGCGCAGCCGGGCCAACCGGGTGTTCTCGAGGGCGAGCTTCTCCAACAACGCCCCCGATTCCACCACCAGAGCCACGGCGCCGGAGTCATCGAGGATGTAGCGCAGCTCCTCCACCGGAGCGGCGCTGCCCCGCACCGCATCGGCGGCACCGGCCCGCATCAGCCCCTGATCCGCCTGCAGCCAACGGGGGCCGTTTTCGGCGAACAGGGCGACCACATCACCGGCGCCCACCCCGAGGCCGGCAAAGGCCGCCGCGGCCTGATCAATGCGCTGGTGCAGCTGGCGGTAGCTGAGCTGCTCCGGGGTGGAGGCATGGGGCGCCTCCAGAGCCAGGGCCTCGCCGTGACGCTCGGCCAGCACGGGCCAGAGTTGCTCCAGGCCGGTGATCTGGCTCCAATCGCTGCGGCGGGCCAGGGCCTGCTGATCGCGGCGGCTGCCGCTCCAGTGAATCTCAGCGGGGGAGACGGCGCGGGCCATGGCGATGGAGGCGGCGGAGCTCAGCCCCAGGGTTACCACCCCTGCAGCCGTTCCTGGGGGTTCGGTGTGCGCAAGGCCAGACCAAACCGATCGGCCAGGGCCGCCAGCAGCGGTTGGCGCAGCGCCTCGCTCGTGAGCTCGGGCCGCCAGTCGGCCAGCCGCGCCACCGGGCGATCGCTGAGACCGCAGGGCACCACCGCCGCAAAGCCCTCCAAGTCGCCATCCACGTTGAGGGCCAGGCCGTGCTGGCTGATCCAGCGGCGCGCGCCGACGCCGATAGCAGCCACCTTGCGGCCCTCCAGCCACACTCCGGTGAGCCCATCGATCCGCTCGCCCTGCAGATCCAGGTCGGCCAGAAGGTCGATCACCACCTGCTCCAACTGGCGCAGGTAGAGGTGCAGGTCGGCACCATGGCGCTGCAGGTTGAGCACCGGGTAGAGCACCAGCTGGCCCGGGGCGTGGTGGGTCACCTCGCCACCGCGATCAATCCGGTGCAGCGGCAGCGGTGGAGCGGCCGGATCAAAGCGCAGGAAGGCCTCCGAGGCACCGCGGCCCAGGGTGTAGCAGGGCTCATGCTCCAGCAACAGCACCGCATCCGGCCCCTCGGGGTGCGTCAGCAGCCGCTGCTGCAGGCTGCGCTGGGCAGCCCAGGCCCGCTCGAACGGCACCGGTTTCGCCGCTTCGAAAAGGATTGCGTCGAGCTTGGGGCACATCACCAACCGTTCTTAGCGTTGGGACACCAGAGCACCGGAGGCGGTTGCCATCTGATGAAACTGCTGATCCATGGCCGCAATCTTGACGTCACCCCGGCCATCCGGGACTACACCGAAACCAAGCTGACCCGCGCGGTTCACCACTTCGAAGGCCTCGTGAAAGAGGCCGACGTGCACCTGTCGGTGGCCCGCAACCCGCGGGTGCCGCAGCAAACCGTGGAGGTGACGATGTTTGCCAACGGCACCGTGATCCGGGCCCAGGAGCGCAGCGACAACCTCTACGCCAGCATCGACCTGGTGGCCAGCAAGCTCAGCCGCCAGCTGCATCGCTACAAGGACCGCATCCAGGAGCAGACCCAGGGGCCCGTGCACCGCTCCGCCCGCGATGAGGAAGCCGGCGCCGCCGCCAACCTGCCGCTCCCGGGAAGCACCCTGGTGGACGGCAAGGAGCCCGAACTGCCCAACCGGGGCGTGCGGCGCAAGTACTACGCCATGCCCTTGATGAGCCTCGACGATGCCCTGCACCAGCTGGAGCTGATCGACCACGACTTCTACGTGTTCCGCGACGCCGAGAGCGGCCAGATCCAGGTGGTGTATCACCGCAACCATGGCGGCTTCGGGGTGATCCAGGCCAAGGAGGCGTGAGCGCCGACCGGCCCGACCTGGCCCCCCTGATCGACCATGCCCTTTTGGATCCCCACCAGGGCCAGGGCGCGATCCGGCAATGCTGCGAGGAGGCCCGCCACTTCGGCTTTGCCGGGGTGTGCGTGGCCTCTCGCTGGGTGGCCGCTGCCCGGGAGCAGCTGCCCAGGGAGGGCAAGGGCCGCACCCCCCAACTGATTGCGGTGGTGGGGTTTCCCTTCGGCGCGGTGCCGCCGGCGGTGAAGCAGGCCGAAGCCGAAGCGGCCGCCGCGGCCGGCGCCAATGAACTCGATGTGGTGCCGGATTTCGGAGCCCTGGCAGATCGGGCCAGCACGCCGATCCACAACGAACTGGCAGCCATCTGCGAGCTGGGCCTGCCCGTGAAGGTGATCCTGGAGGTGGGGCGGCTGGATCCCGAGGCCCTGGCCCTGCTGGTGGAGATCAGCATCGACGCCGGCGCCCGCTTCCTCAAAACCGGCAGCGGCTTCGGTCCACCGGTGACGGTGGAGCAGGTGCGGCAGCTCAAGGAGCTGGCCCGGGGCCGAGCTGCGATCAAGGCCTCAGGTGGCATCGCCAGCCTGGAGCAAGCCCTGGCCCTGGTGGAGGCCGGCGCCACGCGCCTGGGTACCAGCCGCGGCGTGGCCCTGGCCCAAGCGCTGCGGGGCTGATCCTGCCGTGCCCGAGGAGAGCCTGGAAGGACTGGCCCTGAGCTGCAAGCCCCTCGGTGAAAACGATCGCCTGCTGACCCTTCTCAGCGACGAGAAGGGGGTGATCCGGCTGGCGGTGCCAGGGGCGCGCAAACCCCGCAGCAGCCTGGCCGCCGCCGTGCCCCTCAGCCATCTGCAGCTGCAGGTGGGTGGCCGTAGCGGCCTGCGGCGGGTGCGGCAACTGAAGGTGCTGCGCAGCTACAGCGGCTTGGCCCAGCACCTCGAGGCACTGGCCGCAGCCCAGGCCCTCTGCGAGCTCTGCCTGGCCCTGGTCCCCAGCGAAGCTCCAGCGCCGGGCATGCTCGCCGACCTGCTGATGCAGCTTGGGCGCCTCGATGCGCTGGTGCGGGAGCGGGGCTGCGACCTGGAAGCCCTGGCGATTGCGGTGCAAGGGAGCGTTCACCTGCTCGCCCTGGGCGGCTATGCCCTGCCGCTTGGACGCTGCGCCCGCAGCGGCGAGCCCCTGGAGCCGCCGCTGGGCAACTGGGACTGGCGCTGCAGCCTGGTGCCCAGCGAGGGCCTGGCGATCGGCGGCGTCCCGGGGGCGCGGGTGGTGCTCAACGCCTCGGAGCTGGCCCTGCTGCAACGGCTGCTGCGGCCCAACCTGCCCCGCCGGCGCGATGGCGAGCTGATGGGACCGCTGCCGGTGTGGCTGCACCTGCTCGAGCTGGTGGAGCATTGGACCCAGGAGCACCTGGGCCGCAAACCGCGGGCCTACCGGCTGCTGCGCACGGGCCTGGCCCCAGGTCTTGCGGCATCATGACGGGCCAGCAGCAGCCCAGGCCAGATTGAGCGGCAGTTCCCACGCCACCGGCTTACAAGGCGTTCTGGCGCTGCCTGATTTCCGCCGGCTGTGGCTGGGCCAGATCTTTTCGCAGCTGGCCGACAAGTTCTACATCGTGCTGATGGTGTTCCTGATCGCCCAGACCTGGGTGAAGGGAACCCCGGAGGCCAACCCCGCCCTGGCCGAGGCGGCCTCGGCGATCCGCCTGGATCTGCCCGAAACGCGGGCCCAGATGATCACCCTGCTGGCCACAGGGATCTACGTGGCCAACACGATTCCGGCGATGCTGCTCGGCACGCTGGCCGGGGTGTGGGCCGACCGCTGGCCCAAACGGGCTGTGATGGTGGCCTCCAACGGCCTACGGGCGGCACTGGTGTTGCTGGCCCCCTTCTGCCTGGTGGAGGGGCCCCAGTGGCTCGGCTTGAGCTGGGGCTACTGGGGTCTGGTGCTGATGACCTTTCTCGAATCGGTGCTCACCCAGTTTTTTGCCCCCGCCGAACAGGCGGCCATCCCCCAGCTGGTGCCGGGCGATCAGCTGCTGGCAGCCAATTCTCTCTACCAGGCCACAAGCATGGCCGCCACGATCGTGGGCTTCGCCCTGGGCGACCCGATCCTGCGGCTGCTGCACCTGGGCCTGCGCCAGATCGGAATTGATGGCGGTGAATTCCTGCTGCTGCCCTTCTGTTATGGGTTGGCGGCCGTGGCGATCAGCCGGATCCGCTGGCGGGAACAGCCCAGGCCCCTCAGCCGCAGCTCCGTATGGCAGGAAATCGGTGAGGGCCTCCAGGTGCTGCGGGAGCGACCGCGAGTGCGCAGCGCCATGGTGCAACTGGTGCTGCTCTACAGCCTGCTGGCGGCGCTGTACGTGCTGGCCATCAGCCTGGCCTCGGCCATCCCTGGGCTTGGGCCCACCCAGTTCGGCACCCTGCTGGCCATGAGCGGCCTGGGTCTGGCGATCGGCGCCCTGGCGGTGGCCCAGCTTGGCCAAGGCCTCAACCGCCGCCACCTGGCCGCCACCGGGCTGGGCACCATCGGCTGGAGTCTGGTGCTACTGGGCCAGCTGCGCGGCAACCTCGTGTTCACCCTGCTGCTCTGCGCCGTGCTTGGGGTGGGATCGGCCCTGCTGGCGATCCCCGCCCAGACCACGATCCAGGAGGAGACGCCCGAGGACTTACGCGGCAAGGTGTTCGGTCTGCAGAACAACCTGATCAACATCGCCCTGAGCCTGCCGCTGGTGCTGGCGGGGGCGGTGGTGAGCCGCTACGGCCTGTTGCCGGTGCTGTGGGGCCTGGCCGCCATCGCCCTGGGGGCAGTGGTGGTGGAGCGGCCCTGGCAGCGCTGTTAGCGTGAACCCCCGGACGCGCGAGCCCTGGTGGCCCACATTGCCTGGCTGGGCAAAAAAAACCCGTTCTGCGGCAATGTCACCTACGGACTGAGCACCACCCATGCGCTGCGCAGCCGCGGCCACGGGATCAGCTTCATCCACTTCGACACCCCCGCCGGCAGCCTGGGCCGGTCTGGCGAGGTCCTCACGGACGTTGAAACCCTCGGTGACAGCAACGGCGGCGGCCCGGAAGTGGCCCTGCCCTACCTGGTCAAATCGCAGGTCTACACGATTCCTTCTCTGGGCGCCCAGCGGGAGCTGCGGGAATCCCTGGAGCGGCTTAAACCCGACCTGGTGCACGCCAGCCTGACGCTCTCGCCGCTGGATTTCCGCCTGCCCGATCTCTGCCAGCAGCTGGGGCTGCCAGTGGTGGCCACCTTCCATCCAGCCTTCGATGCCAGCCTGCGCAATCTCACCGCCGGCACCCAGCAGCTCACTTACCAGCTCTACGCCCCAACCCTGGCCAAATTCGACCGGGTGATCGTGTTTTCGGAGCTGCAGGCCGAGGTGCTGCTGCGCCTGGGCGTGCGGGCCGAGCGGCTGGCGGTGATTCCCAATGGCGTCGACACCAACACCTGGTGTCCCGCACCCGACAGCCCCAGCCCCGAGCTGCAGGAGCTGCGCCAGCGCTTTGGTGGCCAGCGCGTGTTCCTCTACATGGGCCGGGTGGCCACCGAAAAGAACGTTGAGGCGCTGATCAAGGCCTGGCGCCTGGTGCGCCCGGCGGGCTGTGTGCTGGTGATCGTCGGCGATGGCCCCCTGCGCGGAGCCCTACAGGCCAATGGCGATGAACCCGATGTGGTGTGGTGGGGCTACGAGCCCAGCCTGGAGCGGCGGGTGGCCTTCCAGCAGCTGGCCGAGGTGTTCCTGCTGCCGTCCCTGGTGGAGGGGCTCAGCCTGGCCCTGCTCGAAGCCATGGCCGCAGGCACCGCCTGCATTGCCACCGACGCCGGCGCCGATGGGGAAGTGCTGGAGGGGGGCGCCGGCATCGTGATCAGCACCCAGGGGGTCACCACCCAGCTGCGCACCTTGCTGCCAGTGCTGCGTGATCAGCCGGTGCTCACAGCTGAGCTGGGCCACCGGGCCAGGGCCCGGGCCCTGGAGCGTTACACCTTGGAGGGCAACATCGATGCCCTCGAGGCGCTCTATGCCGAGCTGGTGCCCCAGGGCTCGCTGGTGGCCTGAAGCTCAGGCCAGCTCCAGCTCAGCGCAGCAGGCCGAAAAAGCCGCCGCCGGATCAGCGGCAGCCGTGATCGGGCGGCCGATCACCAACTGGCTGGCACCCGCCACGAGGGCCTCGGCCGGCGTCATCACCCGCTGCTGATCTCCGAGGGCAGAGCCGACCGGGCGAATGCCCGGTGTCACCAAAGCAAAGGGCTCAGGGTGGACTTCCCGCAGGGCCGCCACCTCCAGGGGAGAGGACACGCAGCCGCCGATGCCGGCCGCCGCCGCCAGCCGGGCCAGCCGGGGCACATAAGCCTCCAGCGGCTCATCGATGGCCAACTGCGCAGCGAAACGCGAGGCCTCCCAGCTGGTGAGCACGGTCACAGCCAGCAAGGTGGGGACGGGGAGGCCGGCGTCGCTGGCAACCTCCAGGGCTGCAGCCTGGGCGGCAGCCAAGGCGTCATGGCCGGCACAGGCATGCACCGTGATCAGCTCGGCCCCGAGGCGCGTGGCGCTGCGGCAGGCACCGGCCATGGTGGCGGGAATGTCGTGGAACTTGAGATCAAGGAACACCCGCTTGCCCTGATCGCGCAGCTGCCGCACCACCGCCGGGCCGCCCGCCACAAACAATTCGAGGCCCACCTTCACCCAACGCAACTCGGTCACGGCGGCGGTGAAGGCCAGGGCCTGCTTAGGGGCCATGCCATCGAGGGCCACGATGATCCGGTCGGCGGGTTGCGATGCGATGGTCATCAGCCCACCACCAGCCGCCGGAAGGTCTTTTTGCCCAGCTGCAGCACCTTGCCCGCCAGCTCGGCCGGGCCGGTGAACTCCTGGTTGGGGTCGGCCAGCTTCTCCCCATCGAGCTTCACGCCACCACCCTGGATCTGACGGCGGGCCTCGCTGCTGCTGGAGCAGATCCCCACGGCACTGAGTAAATAGAACGCCTTGGCAGGGAAATTCACGGCCGCAAGAGACGCCTCCGGCACCTCGGCATCAGCTGCACCGGCGCCGGCGGCCCCCGCCACCAGGCGCCCGGCATCCGCCTGGGCCGCAGCGGCCGCCGCGTCACCATGGCGAGCCCGGGTGATCTCCAGGGCCATCGCCTTCTGACGCTCGCGGGGGGTCTCGGGCAGAGCCGCCAATTCCAAATCAGTGAGCAAGGTGAGGTAGTCGTCCACCACGGCATCCGGCACCTTCTCGAGCTTCGAATACATCGAGAGCGGGTCTTCGGCGAGGCCCACGGTGTTGCCCAGGCTCTTGCTCATCTTCTGCACGCCATCGAGGCCCGGCAGAATCGGCAACAACAAACCAAATTGGGGCCGCTGGCCGACGTGGCGCTGCAGGTCGCGGCCCATGGCCACATTGAACTTCTGGTCGGTGCCGCCCAGCTCCACATCGGCCTGCACCTGCACCGAGTCGTAGCCCTGCAGCAGCGGGTAGAGGAACTCGTGCAGAGAGATCGGCGTGCCCGAGCCGTAGCGGTTGGCGAAGTCCTCCTTCGCCAGCATCTGCCCCACGGTGCTGGTGCCCAGCAGCTCGATCACCTGGGGGAGATCCAGCCCCGCGAGCCACTCGCTGTTGCGGCGCACCTCCAGCCGGTCAGGGGTCTCGAAGTCGAGCAGGGCCCGCTCCGGATCCTGGCCCAGACCCAGCTGCAGCAGATAGGTTTCCGCGTTGGCGTCCACCTGGGCGGCGCTGAGCTGCACCCGGGTGGCGTTCTTGCCGGTGGGATCACCGATCCGGGCAGTGAAGTCGCCGATGATCAGCACGGCGGTGTGGCCCGCATCCTGGAAGGCCCGCAGCTTGCGGAACAGGATCGAGTGACCCAGGTGGATGTCAGAGCCAGTGGGATCGATGCCGAGCTTGATGCGCAAGGGCCGCCCCGTGCGCTCGGCCTCCGTTAACCGAGCCGCCAGCTGCTGATCGGGATCCTCCGCAGCCCCGGCGCCGGCAGGAAACAGATCGGCCATGCCGCGCTCGAGCCAGGCGGGCAAAGACGGCGTGGCGGCAGGCATCGTCACAGGGCCCGTGGCTGGCGGTGTGGGCGGATCGTACGCAGCCGCAGCGGAATCCCAGCCAGGTGCTAAGTGGGGGCGTCCAGCTGGCCCTTCATGCGCTCAAGCGTCTGGTGCATCTGCTGAAACATGGTTTCGGGCGTCAGGCCGAACTGGCCAAGCTGGGTGCGCAATTGCTCCACGGTGAGCTTGGCCTGGAAATCCTCGGAGAGCTCGAAGCGCTTCATGAACACCCGGTAGCGCTCCATCATGTCCTCCATCTTTTCGATGTAAAGCTTCTTGCCCTCCCGATCGAACTTGCCGTACTCACTGCCCAGCTGCATCAGCTGCTGGTAGTCGCCAAATAGGCGCTTGGCTTCGTCCTGAACGATCTCGGATTCAAAGAACGCCATGACCCTGGCAGCGCTGCATTCCAATGATTCTGGTGAAACCAGGCGGCCCTGGGGAGTGCGGATAGACGTAATTCCCATGCCGCATCCCGATGCCGGTGCGGCCAGGCTTCGCCAGCATGCGGCGCAGGCCGCCGTGAGCCACAGCCATGGACTTCACGCCCAAACTCGAACAGATCCGCCGCAACACCAGCCAGATCCACAACCTGCTGCGGGACGCCCGGCTGGTGGCCTGCTTCGGCAACCGGGCCCTGCTGAGTCTGTTTGTGGGCGGCCTGATCGGCCAGGACCACCTGGTGGGGGCCGCCACCTGCGAAGCGGCCGGCCTGGCCCTGGTGGAACAGCACCAGCCCACGATGGTGTTTCTCAGCGACACCCTGGAGCAAGGCTCCGGCGTGGCCCTGGTGCAGGCAATCAAGCAGCGCTGGCCCACCATTCACACCCTGCTGCTGATCAGCCAGGAGCAGCGCCAGGACGCCATCCAAGCCGCCATTGAGGCGGGTTGCGATGGGTTGCTGGTGGAATCCCGACTGGGGCTGGGCAGCGCCATCGCCGCCCTGCATGCCATCAGTGGCGGGGGGGTGTACGTCGACCGCAGCCTGACGGAACTGTTTCGCCGGGGCCATGGCAATGGCCGCCCGTTCGAATCGCTCAGCGCGCGCGAGCGGGAGGTGCTCAGCCTGGTGGCCCGGGGTGACAGCAACGGCGAAATCGGCCAGCAGCTATACGTTTCAGCAGACACGGTGAAAACCCACCTGCAGCACCTCTTCCGCAAGCTGCCGGCCCGCGACCGCACCCACGCCGCCGTGCTGGGCCTGCGCTGGGGGCTGATCGACTGGCCCGAAGCCTGAGGTGGCCGCTAGGTTCGGAGGATCTTTGTTGCCGTCGCGATCCGCCATGGCCCAGCGGCACTGGTTGGATCCCCTCGCGCGTCAAGTGCTGAAGGCCACCGGGCAGATTCCCGCAGCCCGCCGCAGCCGCCAGCCCGAGCAGCCGCGAGCCGCCGCCGAGCCGGAGAGCTGGAATCGCGAGCAGGTGGAACGGGAGCTGCTGGCTCTCAAGCTGCAGCAGAACCCCGCGCTCAGGCTCGAGGATGCCGAGGCGGTTCGTCGCGCCGCAGCCCTGGGCTGGCGGCTGGATGTCAACCGCGCGATCCCCGCCGACTGGGTGCGGCTGCCGGGCATCGAAGCGGCCCAGGTGGACCTGTTGCTGCGGCTTCAGGCCGGCGGCGTGCAGCTCAGCGGAATCGAGGATCTGCAACGGGTGCTGGAGCTGCCCGCAGCGGTGGTGGAGGGCTGGGAGCCCCTGTTGGAGTTTCGCTGGTATGGCGAACCCGCCTTGCCGGTGCAAACGTGCAGCCTCCTGGATCTGAACCGCGCCACGGCCACGCAACTCGAAGAACTGGGACTGGATCCGGAACGGCTGCGCCGGCTGCTACGCGAGCGGGGGCGCGGCCCCTTCCGCGATCTGGCCGACCTGCAACAGCGCCTGCAGCTGCCGGCGGCGTTGGTGGAATCCTGGATCGGCAAGGTGCGCTTCCAACCGGGCCCGACCGGGCCGGTGCTGCCGCCTGCCAGCAAGGGGGCCTAGGGCCGTGGCGCGCCAGGGGGAGTTGTTCGCCGGATCAGTCCTCGGGGGAGTCGCCCATGCCGAGGCCGACGATCTACCTCTGTTGGCTCACCAGCTGCAGGAGTGGCAGGGGCTGCTGGCGGCCCACCAGCAGCCCCTGTTTGCCAACCAGGTGGAGAGCTGCCAGCAGGGGGCGCTGTTTGCCACCCCTCCTGAGGATCCCCAGGGCCAAGCCGAGCGCTTCCAGCCCCTCAAGCTGCAGCCCCAGCCCCTGTCGTTCTGGCGCTGGCCCGCCGCACCCCAGCAGGGGGCGGCCGTGTATGTCGTGACCGATCGACCCGCCTGCCTGCACCAACCGCTGCTGCTGTACGTGGGCGAAACCGGCCGGGCTGATCGGCGCTGGAAAGGCGAGCACGATTGCAAGGCCTACCTGGCCGCCTACAGCGAGGCCCTGCTGAAAGTCGGCCTGGGCTGCCAGCTCAGCATTCGCTTCTGGCTGGATGTGCCTGCCGCCGTTCGGGAGCGGCGGGCCCTGGAGCAAGCGCTGATCCGCCGCTGGCTGCCACCTTTCAACAAAGAGACGCGCAGCCGCTGGGCCACACCGTTCCAGGCCGATCCAGCCTAGACGCTCTGGCTACGATCGCCGCCAACCCCGGCCGGCCCATGGAGTTTCGCTGCATCCCCGACGACCTGCCCGCGGCCCTGAGCCAGTGGGAGGGCGACTGCCTGGCCGTCGGCCTGTTTGCCGGTGCCGACGATCGGCCGCAGCCCCCCCAGCTGCAGTTGCTGACCACCGCCCTGGGCCAGCCCGTGGCCGAACGCCTCGACCAGCGGCGCTTCAAAGCCAAGCCCGGCGAGTGCCTCAGCCTGGATCGCCTGAACGCCACCCCCCAGACCCTGATCCTGGTGGGCCTTGGCGCCCCGGCCGACTTCTCCCTGGCCGGCCTGCGCCAGGCCTGCGCCGCCGCCAGCCAGACCGCGGCGGCCGCTGGAGCCCGCCACCTGGCCCTGGCCCTGCCGATCGAAGGGCTGGAGGCTGGCGCCGCCGCCCGGGCCATGGCAGAAGCCACCCGCCTGGCCCTGTTCAGCGATCAACGCTTCAAGAGCGAATCCGAGCCCAGGCCCCAGCCAGCCACGGTCAGCCTGCTCGGGGTGGCCAAGGCAGCAGAGCCTGCCTTGGCTGAGGTGAACGCCACCTGCGCCGGCGTTGAACTGGCCCGCGAACTGGTGGCTGCGCCCCCCAATGTGGCGACCCCCCAGCACCTGGCTGACACCGCCGCGGCCATCGCCCGCGACTTCGGCATCTCGCTGCAGGTGATGGAGCGCAGCGACTGCGAAGCCCTCGGCATGGGGGCCTACCTCGGCGTCGCTCAGGGGTCCGATCTGGCCCCGAAATTCATCCATCTCACCTACACCCCAGCGGGGCCCGTGCAACGCCGCATCGCCCTGGTGGGCAAGGGTCTCACCTTCGATTCCGGCGGCTACAACCTCAAAACTGCCGGCTCCCAGATCGAAATGATGAAATACGACATGGGCGGAAGCGCTGCGGTGCTGGGGGCAGCCCGTGCCATTGCCGAGCTGAAACCCGCCGGCGTGGAAGTGCACGTGATCGTGGCGGCCTGCGAAAACATGATCAGCGGCGGCGCCGTGCACCCGGGCGACATCCTCACCGCCTCCAACGGCAAGACCATCGAGATCAACAACACCGATGCTGAGGGGCGCCTCACCCTGGCGGACGCCCTGGTGTATGCCTGCAAGCTGGAGCCCGATGCGGTGGTGGACCTGGCCACCCTCACCGGTGCCTGCGTCATCGCCCTGGGCGATGAGATGGCAGGGCTGTGGTCCAACAACGACGGGCTGGCGGATGCCCTGCTGGGTGCGGGTCAGGCCGGAGGCGAAGACCTGTGGCGGATGCCCCTGCGCAGCTCCTACAAGGCCGGCCTCAAGAGCCCGGTGGCCGACATGAAGAACACCGGCCCCCGCCCTGGCGGCTCGATCACCGCCGCCCTGTTCCTGCAAGACTTTGTCACCCCAAAGCTGGCCTGGGCCCACCTCGACATCGCCGGCACGGTCTGGAGTGACAAGGGCCGGGGAGCCGACCCGGCCGGAGCCACCGGCTTTGGCGTGCGCACCCTGGTGAACTGGATCTGCTCGGGCGCCAGCACCGGAACCGCTAGCGGGAATTGATCAACAGCCAGGTTTGATCAACAGCCTAGGTTTGACATCCTGACGCCTTTGCTTGCTCCATGGCCGTTCAGAAAATCCGCTGGTATGTCAAAGCTCAATTGGGGGTGCTGCTGCTGCCCGCGGGGCTCTGCCTGTTTGGCGAAGCGGTAATCCGCAAGGGCATTCAGGTGCTGGCAGCCAGCGGCAAGGTGGAGACACTCACCAGCCCCGGCCCCTGGTTTTGGTATGGCACCTTCGGCCTGATCCTGATCAATGCGGGCGTGGGGCTGATGGTCGAAAGCGGCTTGCTGCGCGGCTATCCCGGCCGCAGCTGAGGGCGGCCCTCAGGCAGCCACGCCGATCGTTGCCCCGGCTGCAGCGCCCAGGCTGGCCATCAGCTGAGCGGGGGACTCGAGGGCATGGATCTGCCAGCGGGCCCGCTCCCCACAGAGGGGCAACAGGCGATCCAGATCGTCCGCAGCCTGCTTCGGGCTCCCGTAAGGCCCGACATGGCGGGTCTGCAGACCGTCGCGAATGGTCAGCAGATACATACAGGGCAGTGCACAGATGCACACATCACGGTAGGGAGGCGTCAAGGGATTGAAAAGGGCGGGAAGCCGCTCCACTACAGCCGTCTGAGCGATCAAAACGCCGCACTCCTACAGATTTTCGTCAGAATTGCAGCGGAGCTCACGGGTTGCGTGCTCCCCAGTTACCGCTCGTGCGTCAGGACTTCCTGCCCGAGATCCAGGCCGTGCCGCTGCGCGCCCGCTTGCCCCACACTGCATCGAGCCGCCGATCCCGGCCGCAGGCCCAGCGGTAGTAGTTGTATTTGACGCTGTTGCGTTCCGCGTAGTTCTGGTGGTAGCCCTCCGCCGGCCAGAAGCGCGTCAGGGGCTTGATCTGCACCTGCAGGCTGCCAGCGGGTCGCCCCAGCTCCGCGGCAGCAGCCAAGCGACTGGCCTGGGCCTGGGTCTGCTGCTCGGAGCCACTGGTGAAGATGACCGGGCGGTAGGAGCTGCCGCGATCGCAGAACTGACCGCCGCCATCGAGGGGATCGATGTTGCGCCAATAGGCCCGCAACAGGGCGGCGTAACTGAGGCGGGCGGGATCAAAGCGCACCCGCACCACCTCCTGATGGCCGGTCCCTCCGGCCGACACCTGGCCATAGGTGGGCTTGGCCACGGTCCCGCCGCTGTAGCCGCTCTCGGCGTCCAGCACCCCAGGCAAGCTCTCGAGGTCGTGCTCCAGGCACCAGAAACAGCCCCCCGCCAGCACAGCCTCTTGGGCCGGGGCCGCCCAAGCTGCCCCAGGCGCAACCAGGCCCAGCGGCAACAACAACAGAAGAGGGAGCAGCACAGGCAGCACCAGGCTGGGCAGCCAGGCCAGGGGCCGGAGGGATCGGATCATGCGGCGTTGAGCACCTGATCAAAGATGGCCGAGGCCGCCCGCTGGGTGACGCCAGGCTCCCCCAATTCGAGCCGCAGGCGGCGGTAGCCCTCCAGCATGGTGTCGCGAGCCACGCTGGCGCCATCGAGCAGGGGCAGGGCCTCGCGCACGATCGCTGCAGGCGAGAGATCCTCCTGCAGCAATTCCGGCACAAGCCGCTCGCCCAGCACCAGGTTGACCGGCGAGATATGGGGCACGCTGAAGCGCAGGATGTAGCGGGCCACAAAGGCAGTGACGCTGCTGACCCGATACACCACCACCTGGGGCACGCCCCGCAGGGCCAGCTCGAGGTTGACGGTGCCCGACTTGGCCAGGGCCAGATCCGCTACGGCACAGAGGCAGGCCTTGAGCTGGTCGGAATCGGAGGCAGCAATGATCTCGGCGCGCACCCCCGCCTCGCTCAACTGCCGGGATAGGTGGGCTTCAAACCCTGGCAGCCCTGCCGGGACCACCACCTGCAGCTCGGGCCGCTGGCGTTGCAACTCCGCGGCCGCCGCCACGATGTGGGGGAGCATGTAGCGGATCTCCTGGCGCCGCGATGCCGGCATCAGCAGCAGCACCGGCGCATCCCGCAGGCCAAGCTGGCGCAGCGCCTCCTGGCGGCTGGGCAGTTGGCCGATGGTGTCCACCAGCGGATGGCCCACGTAGGTGACGTTGGCGCCGCGGCAGCGGTAGAAGCGAGCCTCCTCCTGGAAGATCGCCAGGATCTGGTTGGTGAAGCTGATCAAATTGGAGCGGCCCCCATTGCCGAATTTGAAGGCCCACTCCTGAGGCGCGATGTAGTAGGTGACCGGCACCCTCGGGAACTTGCGCTTGAGGCGCAGCCCCAGGCTGACGTTGGGGCCCATGTAGTCGATCAGCACCACGCCATCGGGCGGATCACGGCGGAACCAGCGCTTCAGCCGCCGCTGCAATTTGAAGGTAGGCAGCACAAAGGGGATGGCTTCCAACAGGCCGATAGCGCCCATGCGAGTGGTATTGGCCAGCAACGCGGCTCCAGCCCGTTCCATCCGCTCGCCGCCGAGGGCCACGATCTCCAGATCCAACTGGCGCCGCCGGGCCTCCTCATGCAGCGCCCTAACCAACAGGGCCCCCTGCAGATCCCCAGACACCTCACCGGTGCTCACCAGCAGCCGCAGCATCAGCGCGCCCCCGGAATCGGCCCGCGGCGGGACGGGCCTAGGGAGGCTTCCAGGAAAGCGCAGAGCTGGTCGGCGGCGCCATGCAGGGGCTGACAGCGCAGTTGCCCCAAGGCCTCAGCCAGAGTCAGGCCGCGGCGATACAGCAGGGCCCAGGTCTGTTTGAGGTCCTCAAACTGCTGGCCGTCATCAAGCTCCACCAAGCCACTGCGCCGCAGACCGATCTTGTTAAGGGCGCGCACGCGGGAAGGGTGACCTTCCACCATCGTGAACGGGGGCACATCCCTCTCGATGCGGCTCATGCCGCCCACCATCGCCAGGGTGCCGATGTGCACAAACTGATGGATGCCCAAGACGCCGCCGATCACAGCCCGATCGCCGATCACCACATGGCCGGCCACCGCCACACCATTGGCGATCACAATCCGGTCACCCAGTTCACAGTTGTGGCCGAGATGGCTGTAGGCCATCAACAGGTTGCCGCTGCCAAGGCGCGTCTGTTGATGACCGGTCGTGGCGCGATTGATGGTGACGCACTCCCGGATGGTGTTGTCATCGCCGAGCACCACCTCGGTGGGATCGCCGCTGTATTTCAGATCCTGGGGCTCCAGGCCGATGCAGGCGCCAGGAAAGATGCGATTGCCGCAGCCCATCCGCACCCGACCATCGAGCACCACATGGGGGCCGATGCGGCAATCGGGGCCAAGCTGAACCTCAGGGCCGATCACCGCATAGGGCCCCACACTGACCCCATCGGCCAGCTCGGCCCTGGGATCGACCACAGCGGTGGAATGGATGGTCGTGGCCATCGCTCAATCCACCAGTGAAAACATCAGTTCGCCGGAGCAGGCCAGCTGACCATCGACGCTGGCCTCCGCCTTCACCTTGCCGAAGCGCTGGCGCTTGAGGCTGAGCAACTCACAGGTGATCAGCAGCTGGTCGCCAGGCACCACAGGCCGGCGAAACCGCACCCCGTCGATTCCGGCGAACACAAACAACCCCTTGGGCAGATCGGGCATCTGAGTCACGATCAGGCCGCCCACCTGGGCCATGGCCTCCACGATCAACACGCCCGGCATCAGTGGGCGGCCCGGGAAATGGCCCTGAAACTGCGGCTCGTTAATGGTGACATTTTTGATGGCCACAGCCCGCTTGCCGGGCTCGTGCTCAATCACCCGATCCACCAAAGCGAAGGGGTAGCGGTGGGGCAGCAATCCCTGGATTTGCTCCGTGGTGAGAATCACCTCCCGGCTGGATACCGCTGAGGCGGGCAGCGGGGATGCGGAAACCGGAGAACTGGACTCAGACAAGGGGATCAACCGGGAGAGGGAATGGCAGGAGGCAAGTCAGCCAAAGCAGCCGCCAGAGAGGTGTGAAGCCCATGGGAGCCGCGATAAGCGAACACCTGGGCCCGAGGTAGGCCGACGAGTGCGAGGTCCCCCAACAAGTCCAGGATTTTATGGCGCACGGGTTCCTCGGCAAACCGCAGCGGCGGGTTGAGCCAGGTCTCGCCGTCACACACCAAGGCGTTCTCCAGGCAGCCCCCCTGAATCAACCCCGCTGCCCGCAACTGATCCACCTGGGAGCGCAGACCAAAGGTGCGGGCCGGCGCGATCTCATCGACAAACGTGCAAGGGGTGAGCTCGAGGGAAAACAGCTGGCGCCCGATGGCCGCATCCGTGAACTCGATCGCAGCGCCGAGCCGCAGGCCGGCGTAAGGCAACGCCGTGGCAAAGCTGGAGCCATCGCTCACCGTCACAGGAGCCTTGAGCACCACCCCGGCAGAGGGGGCTGGGAGGGCCGTCAACCCCGCTTCGGCCAAAGCCTCCACCCAGGGCAACGCCGACCCATCCAACAGGGGAACCTCCTCACCACTCACCAAAATCTCCGCCTGGGTTACCCCGGTGCCGGCCAGGGCTGCCAGCAGGTGCTCCACCGTGGCCAGCCGACGTGGGCCCAGCCGCAAGGCCGTGCACAACTGGGTGTCACTCACTTGGCCTGGCGCCAATCGGCACATCGGAAGCTCTGGTGCATCGAGCCAGCCCACCCAGAAACCCGGACGCTCCGAGGCCTGAAGCCGCACCGTGCCCACCTGGCCGCTGTGCAGGCCCACACCGCGCCGCTCCACCGGGGTTTGGAGAGTCCAGGCTCCGGTGTAATCAACGGGCCACTGCACCACTAAAACTTCCAGCCCACGCCGAGGTTGAAGCGCCAGTCACTGGTGAAGTCTTGGGTGGCGGCTTCCAGCCGCAGGGGGCCCACCGGCGTGGTCACGATCACGCCGATCCCGGGGGAATAGCCCTGACCCTTTTTGCCCAGCAGACCACCCGGATTCCCCGGGATATCACCCTGGGTCCCGAAGGTGGTACCGGCGTCAAAGAAGATCTCGCCACTGATGATGCTGAAGATCGGGAAGCGGTATTCGATCGTGGCTTCGGCGAAGCTCTTGCCCACGCCGAGGTCACAGTCGTAGTAACCGCGAACGGAGTTGCCGCCCCCCAGACAGAAGGCCTCGTAGGGCGGAATCTCACTACCGACCAGTGTGCCGGCGGAAACCTGGAAGGCGAGGGCCTGCTTGCAATCTTTGGTCTCGCCGGGTTTGGGGCGGCAGCCCTTGAAGAGTTTTAACCACTCCACCGGGATGTAGTGGGTGAAGCTGCCCCGCACACGGTTGAAAGTGGGGGAATTTTCTCCAACGGAAATGAACTGTTCGGTGCCCAGGCTCAGGAAATTGCCCTTGGTGGGGTTGCGGGGATCGTTGAGGGTGCTGTAGGTGGCACCCACTCGGAAACTCACCAACTGGTTTTCAGAAGCGCAGTTGTAAGCCAGGCAAATTACCTGATTGCTGGGGACGGTACTCGGAGAAGCGGTGGCCCCCACCACGCCATAGGAATACTTGCTGCCCGAAAAGTCCATCGGCGTCACTTCCTGACCACCGAAGGACAAGATCAAGTTCCAAGGCGCCTTCTTGTAGGGATTGCCGCCATTAAGTGGGCGCACAAACTGCACGTTGGCACCGATGCGCTGAATCGCCACGGTATCGAAGTTGGTCGTGACCGTTTCGGTGCCGTTGCCATTGTCGGTGCGACTGGTGACGACATCGAAATCGGCACCATCAAAGTTTTGGAGTTGATAGGTGAAGGAGGTGTTTTCGCTCTGGAAGAGCTGGGGAACTTCCCGGCTGAAGAAGAAGCGAGCCCGGAACGAGGTGCGGTACTTGTTGTCCTTGATCCAAGGGTCGGTGAACGTGATATCCCCGAGGCCGCCGTATTGGCCGTAGGAGATGTTGGTGCCCAGGTCCCAAGCGCGACCAAACAGGTTGCTGTCCTGCAGCTGGATCTGGCCGAACACACCCTGGCTTTGGCTGTAGCCCAGACCACCGGAGAGGGAGCCGCTGGACTGCTCGACGATGCCCAGCACAATCACAACCTTGCCCGGCTCAGCCGGCACCGGCTTGAGCGTCACCTTGACGTCGCTGAACAGGCCGGTGCCATAGATGCGCTTGATGTCCTCCTCCAGCTCGCGGCGGTTGAACACCTGACCGGGGCGAAGGGAGACCTCCCGGGTCACCACCCAGGGCTTGGTCTTGCCCCGGATCGGCTCGCCCTTGTCGTTGGTGGCCGAGCCCTCCTTGTTGAGGAACTGAACCTCCACCCCCTCGACGGTGCCCTGACGCACCAGCAGCTCAACCACCCCTTCCGGACTCACCCGACTGGGTCCGGTGATCCGGGCCAGGGAATAGCCCTGGTCGGCATACCAGCGCTGCAGCTCCTGCATGCGGGTCTGCAGGGTGTTGAGGTTGAGGGTCTTGCCGTAGTCCGCCGCGAAGGTGTCCTTCACCACCTGCTCGGGCAGCTTCAGGTCGGCGGGATCGAGCTTGATCTCCTGCAGCACCGGGTTGGCCACAACCACCACCACCAGGCGCACGCCCAAGGGGCCATCCACAGGCTGGATGCGCACATCAGAAAACCAGCCGCTGGCGTAGATCGCCGAGAGGTCGGTCTGGAGTTCCGAGCGGGTCACCTGGGAGCCGGGGGTGGCCGCCATGGCGGCGTAGGCGGCCAACTCGAGCCGCTCCTGCTCCGGGTGGCCCTGGAGGCCCTCGATCACCACCTCGGCGATCAACACCTTGGGCTCAGCCTTGGCGGCGGGCTGGGCGTCTGGGGCCGGGGACGGTTGAGCGGTAGGCGCTGGCTGGGCGGGTTGGGCCTGGGCAGGGGTTGCCTGGGCGGGCGCCGGTTCGGCCAGCGGATTATCGACCTGCCCGGAAACCGGCCTGGATTCAGCGGGCTGTTCGCTGGCTGGCTGGGCGAGGGCAGGAGTCGCCGAGAGGAAAGCGGCACCAACCAGAGGCCACGCAGCCTTCAAACCCAGCAAGCCAGCCATGTGTGGAGGGGGGCGGTGCGGCCGGGCCGCAAATGCCGTTGACCTTACCCGTAGACCCTGGGTTGCGGACAGGCCCCTTGGACCCGTTTGAGGACCTCCCCGTAGGCCTCGACAACACCACCTAAATCCTGTCGGAATCGATCCTTGTCCAAAATGCGGTCTTGGGCATCGGTCACGGCCTGATCCCAGAGGCGACAGGTGTCGGGGCTGATCTCATCAGCCACCACCAATTCACCAGTGGTGGTAAACCCCAATTCGATCTTGAAATCCACCAACTCCAGCCCGATCGAGCCAAACAGAGCCAACAGCTCGCGGTTGACCTGACGGGCCAGATCCTCCAGCTGCCGGCGCTGCTCCGGGGTCACCAGCCCCAAATGCTCCAACCGGGCCTCGGTGAGCAGGGGATCGCCATAGGCATCGTCCTTGTAATAGAGATCGAGTAGCGGTGGGTTCAGAGCCGTTCCGGGTTCGATCGGCATCTGCTTGCACAGCGATCCCGCCGCGATGTTGCGGATCACCACCTCAACGGGAATCACCCGCACGGGCCGGCAGAGCATCCAACGCTCTCCTTCAACCCCCAGGTAGTGGGTGGGCACCCCACGGGAAGCCAAGTGTTCGAACAGCAGGGACGAAATCCGGCAGTTGAGCTCACCCTTGCCAGCCAGCTGGGCCTTTTTGAGGGCGTTGAAGGCTGTGGCGTCGTCCTTGTATTCCACTGCCACCAAATCGGGCTGGTCGGTGGCATAGACGCGCTTGGCCTTGCCTTCGTAGAGGAGTGAACCGAGGCTGTAAGCCGTCATGGCTGGGACACGGGAGTAGGGGGAGCAGCATGGCCGCCGGGGGCGCGAGGAGAACGCAGTTGACGCTCAAGCTCGAGCTGCCGTGCTGAGCCCGCCGGATCGCGACGGCGCTGCAGCCATTCACCGTAGGCATCGTCGATGCCGCCGCTGAGACGCAAACGGCGCTCCCGCACCCGCGCAGCCGACTCCGGGGTGCTGCCGGCGAGACCCAGCTGCTGATCGAGGATCTGGGCCACCAGCCCCCACGCCCCCGCCGCCGCGGCCTGCTCGAGAGCCAGCTCCAGCAGGCGATCCTGCTCGGGTGCGGGCAGCCCATCCAGCAGCGCCACCGCCTGCGAGAGACGGGCCGCCGTCGCGGCCCCGGGCTGGGCACTGCTGACCAGCACCTCGGCCGCCCGTTGCCGCTGGCCCAGGCTCTCCAGGTGGCCCGCCAGCAGATCCAGGGCCGGGCGCGTCACCGGGGTGCCGTCCTGGCGCTGACTGACCGGCAGCTCCAGCGACGCCAGTGACGCCAGGTTGCCGGCCGCCAGCCGCTCCAGGGCATCGGCGGCCAACTGGTGGTGCAGACCCGCCTGGGCGGCGCGCCACTGCAGCACCAACCACTGCACCCGCTCGGCGCCCGGCGCAGGGCCGACGCGGCCAAGCACCTTCAGGGCCCCATCCGGGGCCCTGCAGCTCAGCAAGCTGTCGGCGTTGGCGAGCACCACCGCCAGGGGCTGGGGGGCCGGATGAATCGTCAGCAAACGCTGCTGCAGGAGACGCAACTCCGGCCCGTCGCCCCGTTTGAGGGCGGCGGCGCAGGCCCCATCGAGGGCGCTGAGATCACCGCTGCGCAGCAGAGCCGCCAAGGCCGGATCAGGGGTCGCTGGTGGAGCCGAGGCCAAGAGTGCTGCAGGGAATGCGCCGCCAAGCGCCACCAACCCCATGCCCACACCGAAGGCAACCCGAGCCTGCAGGCACAGCAGCCAGGGCAGGGGCTGCCGGGCTCGGGGGGAGAATGGAGCTGGGCTTGCCGGCATGTCGAACTACAGGGCACGGCGGCCCGCTCAGCAAGGTTCAACCTAGAAGAGCTGCTGCACCCCATCCACCCCCTGTTCCGCCCCTCACCCCGGCCCCATGCCCTCCGCCCCCTGCCCACCCCCCGCAAGGATCCTGGTGATCGGTGGCGGGGGTCGCGAAAACGCCCTGGGCTGGGCACTGGCGCGCTGCAGCGGTGTGGAGGCGGTGTGGATTGCCCCCGGCAATGGGGGCACCCCCGACCTGCCCGGCTGCCAGCAGCTGGCGATTGCCGAATCCGATCAGGCCCGCCTGATCTCCGCCTGCCGCGACCTGGCGATTGCGCTGGTGGTGGTTGGCCCGGAAGCCCCGCTGGCCGCCGGTCTGGCCGACACCCTGCGGGCCACGGGGGTGCCGGTGTTTGGACCGGGGGCCGATGGGGCCCAGCTGGAGGCCAGCAAGCAGTGGGCTAAAGCGCTGATGCTGGACGCAGGCATCCCCACCGCCGGCTACTGGCCCGCCAGCAGCTGCACGCAGGCTCTGCAGATTCTGGAGCGCGAAGGCCGGCCCCTCGTGGTCAAGGCCGATGGCTTGGCAGCGGGCAAGGGGGTCACCGTGGCCGAGACCCTGGATGAAGCCGAGGCCGCGATTGCGGAGATCTTTGCCGGCCGATTCGACAGCGAGGCTGACGCAGCCGGAGCCACCCTGGTGCTGGAGGAGCGCACCTTCGGGCCGGAGGTATCGGTGTTCGCCCTCTGCGACGGCGAGCGGATGGTGCTGCTGCCCCCCGCCCAGGACCACAAGCGCATCGGGGAGGGCGACACGGGCCCCAACACCGGCGGCATGGGGGCCTACGCGCCGGCGCCGCTGCTCGATGCCCAAGGCCTGGCCGAGGTGCGTCGTCTGGTGCTTGAACCTACCGTGGCCGCCCTGCGGGCCCGCGGCATCGACTACCGGGGCGTGATCTACGCCGGTCTGATGCTCACCGAGAGCGGCCCCAGTGTGATCGAGTTCAACTGCCGCTTTGGCGATCCGGAGTGCGAAACCCTGATGCCCCTGCTGGGCCCTGAGCTGGCCCAGGTGCTGCTGGCCTGCGCCAGCGGCTGTCTCGACCAAGCCCCACCACTGACGATCAGCTCGGGCTGCAGTGCCTGCGTGATCGCTGCCGCCCAGGGCTACCCGGGCACCATCCGCCAAGGCGATCCGATCACCAGCCAGCTGGAGCCCAGCGGCCAGCTGCAACTGTTCCACGCCGGCACCCGCCGCGACGCAGATGGCAGCTGCCGCACCAGCGGCGGGCGGGTGTTGGCGGTGGTGGCCCAGGCCGACGACTTCGACAGCGCCTTTGCGCGGGCCTACGCCGGTCTGGCCCAGGTGCACTTCGAGGGCATGACCGCCCGGCGCGACATCGGCCATCAGGTGCGAAGCCGATGAGCTTGCGTGCTGCCCTGGGCCGCTGGTGGGCGGAATTCAGCCTGCAGACCAAGCTGCTGGCGGTGGCCACCCTGGTGGTCAGCCTGCTGATGACGGGCATCACCTTTTTTGCCCTAAACGGCATCCAGCGGGATGCCCAGATGAGCGACACCCGCTATGCCCGCGATCTAGGACTACTGCTCTCCGCCAACGTCACGCCTCTGGTGGCCGAGGCCAACGATCGCGAACTGGCGGCGGTGGCCGATCGCTTCTGGCGCTCCAGCCGCAGCCTTCGCTACATCTTCTTCGCCGACCCCGAAGGGGTCATCTACCTGGGCATCCCGATCGGGGCCAGCTCAGGCAGCAGCGAGCTGCTGCTCAGCCGCCGGCTCGAATTGCCAGCCGACCTGCAGAAGCGGCCCGACACTCCGCTGATCCGCCAGCACCTCAGCCCGGACGGCCAAGTCACCGACGTGTTCGTGCCGATGGTGAGCGAGGGGCGCTACCTCGGGGTCTTAGCCCTCGGCATCAACCCTAATGAAACCCTGCTGGCCAGTGCCGCCCTCACCCGGGAGGTCACCGTGGCGGTGTTCATCTCGATCTGGGTGCTGGTGATCCTGGGAGCCGTGTTCAACGCGCTTACCATCACCCGCCCGGTGAAGGAGTTGTTGCAGGGGGTCCGCTCCATCGCCGGAGGCAAGTTCGAAACGCGGCTGGACCTGCCGGTGGGGGGCGAACTGGGCGAATTGCTGGCGGGTTTCAACACCATGGCCTCCCAATTGGAAGACTACAAAGCCGCCAACATCGAAGAGCTCACCGCAGCCCAGGTGAAGCAGCAATCGTTGATCGCCACCATGGCCGATGGCGCCGTTCTGCTCGATGCCGAGGGGGCGATCGTGCTGGCCAACCCCACCGCCCGTCGCCTGTTCCGCTGGGAGGGACGCAACCTCGAAGGCAACGACCTGATCGGCGAGCTACCCGAACGGCTAGCCATGGAACTGCAGTCCCCCCTCGACAGCGTCACCTGCCGCGATCGCGAAACCACCGATGTGCGTTGCAGTTTTGGCGAACCATCTCGCACACTGCGGATCGTGCTGCAGTCGGTGCGTGACGCCAGCGGCGAAAGCCTCAAGGGCATTGCCATGACGGTTCAGGACCTCACCCGCGAGGTGGAACTCAACGCCGCCCAGAGCCGTTTCATCAGCAACGTCTCTCACGAGCTGCGCACGCCGCTGTTCAACATCAAGAGCTACGTGGAAACTCTCCACGACCTGGGCGACCAGCTCACCGAGGAGGAAAAAAGGGAATTCCTTGGCATCGCCAACGCCGAAACGGATCGCCTCACCCGACTCGTTAACGATGTGCTCGACCTCTCCCGCCTGGAGTCGGAGCGGGTGTGGACCCTCGAACCCCTAGAGCTGGCCCCCGCCATCGAGCAGACCCTGCGCACCTACCGGCTCAACGCAGACGAAAAAGGCGTGACCCTGGCCTTCGACGCCGACCCCCTGCTGCCCCGGGTGTTGGGCAACTGGGACCTGCTACTGCAAGTGTTCGACAACCTGGTGGGCAATGCACTCAAGTTCACCCCCAAGGACGGACAACTGCAGCTGCGGGCCTACCCGTGGCCCGACCTCTGCCAGCTCTCCCCAAGCACGGCCCCAAACAGCGACAGTCCGAGTTGCGAGCTCACCTCACCACTGCCCAGGCTGCGGATCGAGATCGCCGACAGCGGCTGTGGCATCTCCGCAGCCGACCAGGAGCGCATCTTTGAGCGCTTCTTCCGCGTCGAGAACGCCGTGCACACCGAGGCGGGCACGGGGCTGGGCCTGTCGATCGTGCGCGGCATTCTCGAGAAGCACGGCACCCAGGTGCGCATGGCCAGCGAGCCCGGAGTGGGCACCACATTCTGGTTTGACCTACCCCTGGAGGATTCTGACACCGACGAGCTGCAGCTTTTGGCTGAGCGACGCCGCTACGACCAGGCTGTTCCCTAGCGGTCGTCGTCGGCCACGCCCCGCACAATCCGCGAAAGCTCACTCCGCTCATCGGTGGTGATGCGGTGTGGAACACCGGAGATGATCCGCTCGAAGTTGGAGAAAGAGTCCTTGATCTCCGGCCCATTGCTGGTGATCACGAATTCGCGGATGCCCTTGTCGTGCCAGGAGCCACGCATCTTGAACACGTTGAGGGCGCGGGCCATCTCACCGCGAATCTCCACGTACTGCAGCAGCAGGATCGTGTCGGTGATGGTGGAGATGTGGGAATCGGTGATCGAGTGGCTGCCCATGAACTCCTCGGAGGTGTTCGTGAAGAAGCCGGCAATTTCCTCCTGCTTGGCGTATCCGGTGACACCGATGACAAACTGGCGGAAGGCGTTGTGGCTCACCCCCCGAGCCAGGGCACTGAGGGAATCGATCGCCATCCGCGACGGCTTGAACTGGCTGATTTCGGTCTTGATGATCTGGAGGTGGTCCTCCAATCCCGTGGATTCGGGATAGGCACAGATGATCTTGAGCAGACCGTCCTGCTCCATCTGCTCGAAGTCGATGCCCCAGCTGGTGGCATTGCGCAGCAGCTGGGCCCGGGATTCCTCGTAGGCAAACAGGATCGCCCGTTCCTTGTTCGCGCAAGCGTTCTCGACAAACTTGCTGACCAGGAGGGTCTTGCCGGTGCCGGTGGCGCCGGTGGCCAGGATGACCGAATCCTTGAAGAAGCCGCCGCCGCACATCTCATCGAGCCGCGGCACACCAGAGCTCACACGCACATTCGAGCTGCGCTGGGTA
>JBIPLV010000016.1:0-27340 GCA_044369475.1 Cyanobium sp.
AACAGCATGAAGAAGTGCAGCCAGCGCTTGTTGGAGAAGGCGATCCCGAAGATCTGGCTCCAGAAGCGGTTGGCGGTGACCATCGAGTAGGTCTCCTCTTCCTGGGTGGGCTCAAACGCCTTGAAGGTGTTCGACTGATCGGAGTCTTCGAACAGGGTGTTCTCCACCGTGGCGCCGTGAATGGCGCACAGCAGCGCACCGCCGAGGATGCCGGCCACGCCCATCATGTGGAACGGATTCAGCGTCCAGTTGTGGAAGCCCTGCAGGAACAGCAGGAAGCGGAAGATCGCCGCCACCCCGAAGGAAGGCGCGAAGAACCAGCTGCTCTGGCCGAGGGGGTACATCAGGAAAACACTGACGAACACCGCAATCGGACCGGAGAAGGCGATGGCGTTGTAGGGGCGAATGCCCACCAGACGGGCAATTTCGAACTGACGCAGCATGAAGCCGATCAGGGCGAAGGCGCCGTGCAGCGCCACGAAGGGCCAGAGGCCACCGAGCTGGCACCAGCGCACGAAGTCGCCTTGGGCTTCCGGGCCCCAGAGGAGGAGCAGGGAGTGGCCCATGGCGTCAGCGGGGGTGCTGACGGCGGCGGTGAGGAAGTTGCAGCCCTCCAGGTAGGAGCTGGCAATGCCGTGGGTGTACCAGGAGGTGACAAAGGTGGTGCCGGTCAGCCAGCCACCCAGCGCCAAGTAGGCGGTGGGGAACAGGAGCAGACCCGACCAACCCACAAATACGAAGCGGTCGCGCTTGAGCCAGTCATCGAGGACGTCGAACCATCCCCGCTGCGGCGCGCGCCCTAGAGCGATCGTCATGAGAGCGGCTTCATGAAGCGTTACAACGGGACTCTACGGGCTGTGGTCGTCAAGTGCGCGGACCCGGCGGAAGAGTGAGCACAACTACTTAGCTCTCCAGCTCCCGGCGAGGCGCTCGCGCCAAGCGAAGCCCGATTCGCCACAGTGGGGCGAGTGCATTCCGGTTTCATGTACGTCGTCGAGCTCTCCCTCAAGCTCAGCCCCATGCCCGTTGCCGTGCAGCGCAAGGAGCTGGCCGACGCCCAGGCCCTCTATGGACAAGTGCGCCAGGCGCTGGAGGGCACCGGGCCGCGACTCCTTGAGCTCACCTGCGAGAAGGAGGAAGAAAAACGCATCAGCCTGCTCACCAGCGAAGTTGTGGCCGTGCAGCTGTATGAAAAGTCGGCGATGGGCAGCGGCGGCAAGCGCCCCGGCTTCAGCTTCGAGGGCTGAACCCGCGCCGAGAGCCTTGGATCCACTCCAGCCATGACGCCTCCCCTGACGGTGGAGCGGCTCAGCTTCGCCTGGCCCAACGGTCGCCCGGCGCTGCGCCATTGCACGTTGCAGATCCCGCGGCCGGGGCTGTGGATGCTGGTGGGCAGCAACGGCAGCGGCAAAAGCACCCTGCTGCGCCTGATCGCCGGGCTACTGGAGCCCCGCAGCGGCCGCATCCACGCCGCCGGCAAGGCCGCCCTGGTGTTCCAAAACCCCGATCACCAGCTGCTGCTGCCGAGCTGCGCCAGCGACCTGCAATTGGGCCTGCCGGCCAACCTCAGCGTCGCGGAACGCCACCAAAGAGTGGAACAGGCCCTTCAGCAGGTCAGCCTCCATGGCTTTGCCGAGCGGCCGATCCACACCCTCAGCGGCGGCCAGAAACAACGCCTGGCCATCGCCGGCGCCCTGGCCAGTGCCGCGAACCTGGTGCTGCTCGATGAGCCCACAGCCCTGCTCGATCCCGACAGCCAACACGAGGTGTTGCAGCTGCTCTGGCAGCTCACCCACCGCGCCGACGCCCCCCTCACGGCCCTGTGGATCACCCATCGGCTCGAGGAGCTGCAGCGTTGTGATGGCGCCGCGCTGATGGAGCACGGTGCCGTCGGGCGCTGGCAGAACGGCCCTGTGCTGGCCCAGCAGCTGGCCCCCTTGCAGGCCGGCAGGCCTGAGGGGTAAGTTCTTCAGACCGGTTTCGATCGGCACGTTCCTCGGTAGCTCAGCGGTAGAGCGATCGACTGTTAATCGATTGGTCGCAGGTTCGAATCCCGCCCGGGGAGTTTTTTCAATCAACCGCAACCGCCACCGCACGGTTGCGGTTTTTTTATGGCCGGAACAGTGCCTGAAGCGGTGAAGCCGACCCCCAGCACCCCGCCTGCTGCAACAAAAAACTGCTAAAAAATCCTAAAGATCTGCTGCTCTGGCCCGTACTCCAGGAGGCGGCAAACCCTGACCAGGTCGGCCCTGAAGGCTCTTCTCCCTGGGCCCCAACCCCCGCCCGCGCCGAATCCAAGCTGCCCCAAGCACAACGAACCCTCGCCCAGGCAGCAAAACCGGAGAAAATGCCTGCAACTTCGCTGCAGCGGTAGCGATTGATTCACTGCTTTGGCGTTCTGTGCTCGCCGCTCCCCTACTGACCCTATGAAGCCCTGCATCCTGCTGATCGAAGACGACAGCGACATGCGCGAGCTGGTGGCAGGCCACCTCGAGCATGGCGGCTTCGACGTGCAGCGGGCCGATGACGGCATCAAGGGCCAGGCCCTGGCCCTGCAGTACAGCCCCGATCTGATCCTGCTGGATCTGATGCTGCCGAAGGTGGACGGACTCACCCTCTGCCAGCGGCTGCGGCGGGATGAGCGCACCGCCAAGATTCCAATCCTGATGCTCACCGCCCTGGGCAGCATCAAGGACAAGGTGAGCGGCTTCAACTCCGGTGCCGACGACTACCTGGCCAAACCGTTTGACCTCGACGAGCTGATGGTGCGGGTCAAGGCGCTGCTGCGCCGCAGCGACCATGCCCCCCTCTCCGCCAAGCACAACGAAATCCTCAGCTACGGCTGTCTCACCCTGGTGCCGGAGCGGTTTGAAGCCATCTGGTTTGATGTGGCGGTGCGGCTCACCCACCTGGAATTCGAGCTGCTCCACTGCCTGCTGCAGCGCCACGGCCAAACCGTGGCACCCTCGCTCATCCTCAAGGAGGTGTGGGGCTACGAACCCGACGACGACATCGAGACGATCCGGGTGCATGTGCGCCACCTGCGCACCAAGCTGGAACCTGATCCGCGCAAGCCGCGTTTCATCAAGACGGTGTATGGCGCCGGCTACTGCCTGGAACTGCCCAGCGACGACCAACTGACCGACCTGGTGCCCCTGATCCACCAGGCCCGCCAGGCCCAGGCCCAAGCCAGTTGAACTGAGCCTGCAGGGAGCTCAGAGGCCAGCCAGCTCCAGCAGGGCCACCTCCCAGGCGAGCCGGGGCTGCACGTAGGCCCCCAGCTGGCTACGCAGGCGCTCGAGGCGCTGCAGCTGGGCCGCCGGGGCCTGCCGGCGCCAGAGGGCCAACTGCCACCAAGTGAGCAACCACAGCTGCTGCTCCCCATCCAGGGCCTCGGCCAGGTCCCGGGCCAGCGCCAGGGCCTGCAGCGGATCCGCGGCCTTTGCCAGATCCAGGAGCCGCTCAACCAGCCCCTCCGGCAGAGCGGCCCAGCTCTGGCGGCAGCGCAGCAAGGCCCCCGGCGAGCCCGCCGCCAGCTCCAGCACCTCCGGCGGGTCTTGGCTGGGGGCCGGCTGACCACAGCGCTCCAGCACCGCCGTCAGCTGCTCGGCGGTAAGCCGGGTGAAGGGGATCTGCTGGCAGCGGGAGCGGATCGTGCTGAGCAGCTGATCCGGAGCTGCCGCGATCAGCAGGACCAAGCCATCGCCCGGCTCCTCGAGGGTTTTGAGCAGGGCATTGGCCGCCCCTTCCGCCATTGCCTCAGCCCCTTCCAGCACCACCAGACACCCCTTGGCCTCCACGGCCCGGCGGGAGAGAAACCGCGAAACCTCGCGGATCTGCTCGAGCCGCAGCTGGGGTGCCGCCCGCCGCGCCAGCCCCAGCTCCTCGGCCTTGGAGGCGGGCACCAACTGGCCCTTGTCCTGATAGGTGGGCTCGACCCACAGCAGGTCGGGATGGTTGCCCTCCTGCAGCCGCCGCCGGATGCCGGCATCGCCCATCGGCCCCGCCAACACTCCCTCGAAAAAGCGCAACGCCGCCAGCCGGCGGCCTACCCCATCCGGACCGGCAAACAGGTAGGCCGGCGCCAAGCGCCCTTGGACCAAGGAGGCCTCAAGCAGGGCCACGGCCCGCGGCTGACCCAGCAGATCCTCAAACAGCACCGTCACGGCGCCAAGCCGGCCGCCAGGCCGGCCAACTGGTTGCGGCAGGACTCCGCCACCTGCTCCGGCACCTGCGTGGCATCGACGCGACGCCAGCCGCCCTCGCGAGCCAAGGTCGCAAAGCCATCCACCACCCGCTGCAGAAAGGCCTCCCCACTGGCCTCGATGCGGTCGGCGGAGCGGGCGCCCCGGCGGCGCAGGGATTCAGCCAGAGGCAACTCCAGCCAGAGGATGCGATCAGGCGCGAGACCGCCGGTCGCCAACTGCTCCAACTGGGCGATGGTGGGCAGGTCGAGGCCGCGCCCATAGCCCTGGTAGGCGGCCGTGGAGCCGCTGAACCGATCACTCAGCACCCAGTGACCCGCCGCCAGGGCCGGGCGGATCACCTGCTCCACGTGCTGGGCGCGGTCGGCGGCATACAGCAGCAGCTCGGCCATCGGTTCCGGTGCCGCCTCCCCGGGCGGATGCAGCAGCAACTGCCGCAGGGCGGCGCCCAGGGCTGTGCCCCCCGGCTCCCGCGTCACGATCAGCTGGGCACCCGGCGCCAGCAGGCCACTGCTGGGCAACCAGGTGCGCAGGGCCTCGAGCTGGGTGGTTTTGCCGCAGCCGTCGATGCCCTCAAGCACCACGAACCGACCGCGGGGAGCCACTGCCGGTTGCGCCACCTGAAGATCAGCGGGAATCAGAGAGCCCATCCTGCAGCAACAGGGCATTGACCACCACCGTGATCGAGCTCAAGGCCATCAGCAGGGCCGCCAGCGGCGGGGTGAGCAGCACCCCGAATCCCGGCAACAGCACGCCGGCGGCCAGGGGCAACACGATCAGGTTGTAGCCGAAGGCCCAAGCGAGGTTTTGGCGCACTTTGGCCATGGCGCGCCGGGCCAACAGCAAGGCCCGCACAATGCCCTCCAGGCGATCACCCATCACCACCAGATCCGCCGTGTCCTGAGCGATCTGGGTGCCGGTGCCCACGGCGATGCCCAGATCTGCCGCCGCCAGCGCAGGGGCGTCGTTGATGCCATCGCCCACCATCGCCACGGCGCCGCGGGCCGGGTGCTGCAGGATGCGCTCGAGCTTCTGCTCGGGCCGCAGCTCCCAGGCCAGCTCCGCCGGCGCCAACCCCAGCTGGGCTCCGAGCTGCTGCACCGGCTCGCGCCGGTCGCCACTCAACAGACCCAGCTGCAATCCAAGGCCCCGCAGGGCCTCCAGCACCAAGGCGGCATCGGGGCGGGGCTGGTCGTCCACCGCCACCAAGCCCAGCAGGCCCTGCTGATTGGCCACCGCCAGCACACTGGCGCCGTGGCACTCCAGCAGCGCCTGCCGAGCCAGCAGCTCCTTCGTTGGGGAGGGCTGCACCCAAGCCAGCCGCCCCACCCGCACGGTGTGGTCGGCGATGCAGCCGCTGACGCCCTGGCCAGCCACGCTGTGGCCCCCCACCACCTCCAGCAGCTCAAGCCCGCGCCGCTGGGCCTCCTGGAGCAGGGCAAAACCAAAGGGATGGCGGCTGCCGGCCTCCAGGCTGGCAGCCAGCTGCACCAAGCAATCGGGAGAGAGATCTCCCAGGGGCTCCACCGCCGCCACCAGCGGCCGGCCCAGGGTGAGGGTGCCGGTTTTGTCAAACAGCAGGGCTTCGATTCCGGCTGTGGTTTCAATCGCATCGCCACCGCGAAACAACAAGCCGGCGCGGGCAGCACGCCCGGTGGCCACCGTGATGGCCACGGGAGTGGCCAAGCCGAGGGCGCAGGGGCAGGCCACCACCAGCACCGCGATCGCCAGCTGCAGGGCCAGGGCAAATGGGGTGGTGGCAACGACCCCCAGCAACCCATGGCTGCCATGGTGGCCAGCGTGAGCTGGGTTGAGCACCTGGGGCCATAGCTCGGCGCCCAGGAGCCACCAAAACAGCAAGGTGGCCACAGCCAGGGCCAGCACCACCAGGGTGAAGCGGCCCGCCACCCGGTCGGCCAATCCCTGGATCGGCGCCTTGCGGGCCTGGGCCAGCTCCACCAGGTGGATGATCCGAGCGATGGCGCTGTCGGCCCCGCGGCGGCGCACCTCCAGCAGCAGCGGTGCCTCGAGATTGAGGCTGCCTGCGGCCAGCTCGCTACCCGCCGCAGCCTGCAGCGGCAGTGGTTCGCCCGTTAGGCCCGACACATCCACCGCCGAGGCCCCCTCCAGCACCACCCCATCCACCGGCACGCGATCGCCGGGCAGCAGCTGAATGCGATCACCGGGACGCAGGCCCCCCACCCGCACCGGCCGGGGCGGCCCCTCGCCCAACAGCAGCAAGGCGGTGTCGGGTTGCAGCTCGGCCAGCTCTTCGAGGGCCCGGCCGGTGCGGAAGCGGGCCCGTTCCTCCAGGAAGCGACCCAGCAGCACGAAGCCCAGGAGCATCACCGGCTCGTTGAAAAAACAGGGCCAGCCTCCCTGGGGCCAGAAAAAGGCCACCAGGCTGGCGAGGTAGGCGCTCAGCACCCCCAACCCCACCAGGGTGTCCATGCTGGGCATGCCCGCCAGAGCCGCCTGGGCACCCCGCACCAGGATCGGGCGCCCAGGCCCGGCCAGGGCAACCGTGGCCACCAGGGCATGAATCCACAGGGCATCCAGACCGGTCCCGGGCAGATGGCCCACCCCTGAGACCAGGAGCAGCACCAGGGCCACCACCAGCTGGCGCCAGTGCTGCCACCAGGTGTGGGTCTGCAGCCGCTCCCGCCGCGAGGACAACTCGCCATCGCTCGAGCGCAGCCGGGCCTGAAACCCCAGACCCGCCAGGGCAGCGAGCAAAGCCGCCTGGTCGGCCTCGGCGGAGGCGAGGTCAACCCAGGCCGTACGGGTGAGCAGGTTGACGCTGGCCTGGCGCACGCCGGGCTGATCGAGCAGCCGCTGTTCGACGGCACGCACGCAGCCACCGCACTTCATCCCGTCAATGTCCAGCAGGAGCGGCTCCAACAGGAGAGGCTCCAGCGGGCGTGGCTCCTGGAGCGGGGACAAGGCCTGAAGGGGGCAACGATCGGCTCACGCTAGGCAGATCCGCCAGGATGGGATCCACGCCGCTCACCGACGTCACCGTGCCCCGCAGCCAACGCAACGACAACTTCATCGACAAGAGCTTCACGGTGATGGCTGACCTGATCCTCAAGGTGCTGCCCACCAACCGGCGCGCCAAGGAGGCCTTCGCCTACTACCGCGATGGCATGAGCGCCCAAGCCGACGGCGAATATGCCGAGGCGCTGGAGAACTACGAGGAAGCCCTCAAGCTCGAGGACGACCCCAACGACAAGGCCTTCATCCTCTACAACATGGCTCTGGTGTTCGCCAGCAACGGCGAGCACGCCAAGGCGCTCGACTTCTACAGCCAGGCTCTAGATCTCAACAGCAAGATGCCCCAGGCCCTCAACAACATGGCGGTGATCCACCACCACCTGGGCTCGATCGCCGAGGAGCGCGGCGACGCCGATGAGGCCGACCGCTGCTTCGACCAGGCCGCCGACTTCTGGGGCAAGGCGATTCGCCTGGCCCCCAACAACTACATCGAAGCCCAGAACTGGCTCAAGACCAGCGGCCGCGGCAGCGTGGATGTCTACTTCTGAATGTCTGCAGGGTCAGATCAACGGTGTTGCCCTGTCGAGGGATGGCAGCCGCATCGAACGCTCCCCTGCAGCGGCAGCAAGCGCCAGCGAGATAGCCAAGGAGACGCCGAGAACGACGACGTGACGCGATGGAGCGGCGATGCTTTGTGGCCTTTGCCACAGCGTGGTGACACGTTGACTGGCGTGGCTGGCAAAGTTTGCACGTGATTCCGATGTTGGAGGCCTGAAGCATGCGGCGCACCATTCACCGTGATCATCAATCGACCGCCTGGTTTCTGCTCTGGCGTCAACCTCTGGCCTGCCTGGTGCGCATGCCATGGCCGGTCTTCTTCGCTGCCATGGGTTGATCTAGCTGGCGGCACGCCGCGGGGACTGCCAAAGGCTTTCGTGTTTGCAGCAGGTGCTTTTTTCGCCAATGCGTTCAACGACATCAGGCCGACGTCGACGTACTGCTACCTGGTCGGCAATCTGGCGATGGTGGCCGGCATCGTCACCATCTCCACCCTGACGGCGGTGGTGTTTGCCCGCCTCACCAGCAACGAAACTCCGCTGCACTTCAGCCGCCATCTCTGTGTGAGTGACTGGCACGGCGGCCATCTCTTCTGCCGCTTCGTGACCGCCGACCCCAGCCAGTGGATCAATATGCACGACTGCCTGACATTGATCCTCGATGACAGCCCCGAACCAGGGCTGAGCCAACGGCGGGTGGTGCCCCTGCAGCTACGGCCGATAGTCCTCTGGCTGGGCTCAGCCTGGACGAGCTGCATCGGCGCCATGCCGTGCTGATCGCCATGGTGGAAGGTATCGACGAAGTCACCGGCGCCGGCCTTCTCCAGACACACCTTTACTGCCCCAACGATCTGTTGCCGGGCCATCGCTTTGCTGATCTGGTGGTGCAGAAGGCGAATGGTTTCAAGCAGGTTGTGCTCAACCGGCTGAACCACACCGAGGCGCTCACGGCTCAGCTGCCGGGTTGACCCCCAGCGCCGCCACCAGCGCTTCGGCCACGTTGCCAGCCTCCAGCAGCTGCAGGCCCAGCCCAGCGGCTGCCTTGGCCAAACCCGACCCCTTGGGCACCACCGCCCGCGTGAAGCCCAGCCGTGCCGCCTCCTGCAGCCGCAGCTCCAGCTGCCCCACCGGCCGCAATTGGCCACCGAGACCCAGCTCGCCCACCAGCACCGTGCCGGGCGGCAGGGTGAGGTCGCGGTAGCTGGCCACCACCGCCGCGGCCACGCCAAGATCCGCCGCCGGCTCCTCCACCTCCAGCCCACCGGCCACCGCCAGGTAGCAGTCGAAGCGCGACAAGGGCAAGCCCAGGTGCTTCTCGAGCACCGCCAAAATCTGGTGCAGCCGGTTGGCGGCGATGCCGGTGGCACTGCGGCGCGGGCTGGCGTAGCTGGTGGTGCTCACGAGGGCCTGGAGCTCCACCACCAGGGGGCGGGTGCCCTCGCAGGCCACGATCGTGGCGGTGCCCGCGCTGGGTTCGTCGCTGCCGAGAAACAACTCGCTGGGGTTGGTCACCTCAGCCAAGCCCCGATCGCGCATCTCAAACACCCCCAGCTCGTGGGTGGCACCGAAGCGGTTCTTCACCGCCCGCAGCAGCCGGTGGCTGGCGAAGCGGTCCCCCTCGAAGGTGAGCACCGCATCCACCAGGTGTTCCAGCACCTTGGGGCCCGCCAGCGCACCCTCTTTGGTCACGTGGCCCACCAGCAGCAGGGCTGTGTCCTGGCGCTTGGCGATGCGGGCCAGGGCAGCAGCACATTCCCGCACCTGGGACACCGAGCCGGGGGCGCTGCCCAGCTCGGCGTCGTGCAGGGCCTGGATGCTGTCGATGATCGCCACCGCCGGCCGCAGCGCCTCGAGCTCCTGGAGCACCAGCTCCAGGTCGGTTTCCGAGAGCAGCTGCAAGTCAGCGCCAGCTTCGGGTTCGCCGCCTGCATCCGAGTCGCCGGCGGCAGCCGAGTCGCCAGAGGCAGCCTGGGCCAGGCGGCGCCAGCGCAGTTTCACCTGCTGGGCCGATTCCTCGGCACTCACATAGAGCACGGAGGCCCGGCCAGCCATGGAACGGGCGCTCTGGAGCAGCAAGGTGCTCTTGCCGATGCCCGGATCACCGCCCACCAACACCAGTGACCCCGGCACCAGCCCACCGCCCAGCACCCGATCCAGTTCGCCGTAGCCGCTGCTGAGACGCTGCAACGGCCGCTCCCCCACCGCGTGGATCGGCTCGGAGCGCCGCGGCTGACCGTCGGCGGCCGCCACCGGGCGGCGGCGCCGGCTATCGGCAGCCGGCGCCGCCTTCTGCTCCACCAGGGTGTTCCAGCTGCCGCAGCTGGCGCACTTGCCAAAAAACTGGCGCGCCTGGGCCCCACAGCTGGTGCACACAAAAACAGAGCTGGGCTTGGCCAAGGGCAGGGCTGCGGAAGAGGGCTGCGAAAGGAAGGGCTGTATGAAGAAAGGTGGCGTTGAATGAAAAGTTCGCCCCTCAAGCCTTTTCAGTAGGGGCTATCTGATGTAGCAGCCCGGCTGCAGTGATGACGGCTTCCGCCCCCACCGCCACCCACGGGATCAACCACGGCAAAGAAACCATCCTGGTCGTGGATGATGAAGCCAGCATCCGGCGGATTCTGGAAACCCGGCTGTCCATGATCGGCTACCAGGTGATCACCGCCAGCGATGGCGTCGAGGCCCTGGAGCTGTTCAAAACCACCCAGCCCGACCTGGTGGTGCTTGACGTGATGATGCCCAAGCTCGATGGCTACGGCGTCTGCCAGGAGCTGCGCAAGGAATCGGATGTGCCGATCGTGATGCTCACGGCCCTGGGCGACGTGGCCGACCGCATCACCGGCCTCGAGCTCGGGGCCGACGACTATGTGGTGAAGCCCTTCAGCCCCAAGGAGCTGGAAGCCCGCATCCGCTGCGTGCTGCGCCGGGTGGAGAAGGAAGCCGTGGCCGGCATCCCCAATTCCGGGGTGATCGCCGTGGGCGACCTGCGCATCGACACCAACAAACGCCAGGTGTATCGGGGCGACGAGCGCATCCGCCTCACCGGCATGGAATTCAGCCTGCTGGAGCTGCTGGTGAGCCGCAGTGGCGAACCCTTCAGCCGGGGCGAAATCCTCAAGGACGTCTGGGGCTACACCCCTGAGCGCCATGTGGACACCCGGGTCGTGGATGTCCATATCTCCAGGCTGCGCTCCAAACTGGAAGACGATCCGGCCAACCCCGAGCTGATCCTCACGGCTCGAGGCACCGGCTATCTGTTCCAACGCATCGTTGACGCCGTTGCCTCCGAAGGAACCTGACAAGCGCGCCAAGCCCAGCCGGGCCATCCGCCGGCTGGTGATCTGGTATCGCCGCAACGCGGCGGTGACCAGCCTGGTGGACACCGCCGCCACCGCCGCCACCTCTGCCGCCAGCACCGCCGGGAGCATGGCGGGGACGGTGGCCGGCAGCATGGCCGGAGCAGCCGGGGCAGCCACCAGCGCGGCCGGCAGCATGGCCAACACGGTGCTGCAGCCGTTGGTGTTTGATCCGCTGCGGCGCCTGCAGCGGGGGCTGGGCGGACCCGATGAGGACACACCGATTAACGACGCCGACCGCCTCTGGGTGGCTGTCGACGGCATGGGCGGCGACTTCGCCCCGGGGCCGATCCTGGAGGGCTGCCTGCGGGCCGTGGAGCTGCTGCCCCTGCGGGTGCGGTTCGTGGCCGAAACAGCCCGGCTGGACGCCGCCATGGCCGAAATGGGCCTCCAGGAAGAGCTCGATGCGGCCGTGGCGAGAGGCCTGATCCAGCTGGTGCCGAGCGGCGCCTCGGTGGGCATGGACGAGGAGGCCACGGTGGTGCGCAAGAAACGCGATGCCAGCATCAACATGGCCATGGACCTGGTCAAACAGGGCCAGGCCACGGCGGTGTACTCCGCCGGCAACTCGGGTGCCGTGATGGCGTCGGCCATCTTTCGGCTCGGCCGGCTCAAGAGCATCGATCGCCCGGCCATCGGCGCCCTGTTCCCCACCAAGGACACCGAGCAGCAGGTGCTGGTACTGGATGTGGGCGCCAACATGGACTGCAAGCCCGCCTACCTGCACCAATGGGCCCTGCTGGGGCACATCTACAGCCGCGATGTGCTGCAGGTGGCCCGCCCCCGCATCGGCCTGGTGAACATCGGCGAGGAGGAGTGCAAGGGCAACGAGCTCTGTCTGCGCACCTACCCCCTGCTAGCGGAGGAGCAGCGCTTCGACTTCGCCGGCAACTGCGAGGGCCGCGACATCCTCTCGGGTGCGTTCGATGTGGTGGTGTGCGATGGCTTCACCGGCAACGTGCTGCTGAAATTCCTCGAGAGCGTGGGGAGTGTGCTGCTGGATGTGATCAAGGAAGAGCTGCCCCGAGGTCGCCGCGGCAAGGTGGGCTCCGCTTTCCTGATCAACAACCTGCGCCGCATCAAGAAGCGCCTCGACCACGCCGAGCACGGCGGCGCCCTGCTGCTGGGCGTGGACGGGGTGTGCGTGATTGGCCACGGCAGCAGCAAGGCCCTTTCCGTGCTGAGCGCCCTGCGGCTGGCCCACTCCGCCGCCAGCCACGGTGTGATGGCCAACCTTCATGCCCTCAGTACAGCTGTGGTTGACTGACCCCACTGTGGGCTGAATCCGGTGTCGCTCGGCAGAGTCAACACACCAGCGGAGAACAGGGCAGCTCTAGGGGGGATGGCCCTGGTGGGCTCCGGCAGCGCCGTGCCGGCGGCGAGCATCAGCAATCAGCAACTCAGCGAGCGGGTTGACACCAACGACGACTGGATCCGCACCCGCACCGGCATCGGCGCCCGCCGGGTTGCCGGCCCCGACGAATCCCTCACCTGCCTAGCCACCCGTGCGGCCCAGGCCGCCCTCGACCATGCCGGCTGGGCACCGGAGGATCTCGACCTGATCCTGCTGGCCACCTCCAGCCCCGACGATCTGTTCGGCACGGCGCCGCGGGTGCAGGGGGCCCTGGGGGCAACCAACGCCGTGGCCTTTGATCTCACCGCCGCCTGCAGCGGCTTTCTGTTTGCGCTAATCACCGCCGGCCAATACCTGGGCAGCGGCGCGATGCGACGGGCCCTGGTGATTGGTGCCGACCAATTGAGCCGCTGGGTCGACTGGGACGATCGCACCACCTGCGTGCTGTTCGGGGATGGCGCCGCGGCGGTGGCCGTGGAGGCCTGCGCAGCGACCGACACGGGCCTGCTGGGCTTCCGCATGCGCTCCGATGGCAGCCGCAACGGCTGCCTGACCCTGGCCCAGGTGGATCGGCACGCCCCCCTGCTCAGCGGTCTCACCGCCCAACAGGGCGGCTTCGCCCCGATCCAGATGAACGGGCAGGAGGTCTACAAATTCGCCGTGCGCGAAGTGCCGGCGATCCTCAGCGAGCTGCTGGAGGCCACCGGAACCACCCCGGAGCAGCTCAACTGGCTGCTGTTGCACCAGGCCAACCAGCGCATCCTCGATGCGGTCGCCGACCGCTTCTCCATGCCCCACGCCCAGGTGCTCAGCAACCTGGCCCACTACGGCAACACCTCCGCCGCCACCATTCCGCTGATGCTGGATGAGGCTGTCAAAGACGGCCGGGTGCAGCCGGGCCATCTGCTGGCCAGCAGCGGCTTCGGAGCCGGCCTCAGCTGGGGCGCGGCCCTGCTGCGCTGGGCTGGCCCTGCGGCTGAGCCCTAATCTCCTGCCCACGTCTTGAGAGGGTGGCGGTATGGGCATTGCCTGGGTGTTTCCTGGCCAGGGCTCGCAGAAAATCGGCATGGCCGAGGCCGTGCTGGAGCTTCCTGGAGCCCGGCAGCGCTTCGAGCAGGCATCAGCCCTGCTGGGCCGCGATCTCTTGGCCATCTGCTCGGACGGCACGACCGGCGGCCCGGCCACCGGCGAGTTGGGCGACCTGAACGACACCCGCAACACCCAGCCGGCGCTGTTCGTGATCGAAAGCCTGCTGGCTGATGGGCTCAAGGCCCAGGGGCGTACGGCCCAGGTGGTGGCCGGACACAGCCTCGGTGAGCTGGTGGCCTTGCACGTGGCCGGGGTGTTCGACTTCGCCACCGGCCTGGCGCTGATGAAAACCCGCAGCACCTTGATGGCCGCCGCCGGCGGCGGCGCCATGACGGCCGTGATGGGCTTCGATCGTGGCGAGCTGGAGCCCCTGGTGGCCGCCACCGACGGCGTGGTGATCGCCAACGACAACAGCAGCGCCCAGGTGGTGCTCTCCGGCAGCCCGGAAGCGGTGGCGGCGGTGAGTAGCCAGCTCCAGTGCAAGCGCGCCATCCCCCTAGCGGTGAGCGGCGCCTTCCATTCCCCCTTCATGGCGGATGCAGCTGCCGCGTTTGCCGCCGAACTGGAAGCGGTGCCCTTCGCCGATGCGGCGATCCCAGTGCTCAGCAACACCGATCCCACCCCGGAAACCAAGGGCCCAGCCCTCAAGGCCCGCCTGATTCACCAGATGACCACCGGCGTGCGCTGGCGCGAAACCATGGAGCAGTTCAGCGCCCTGGGCATCAGCACCGCCGTGGAGATCGGCCCCGGCGCCGTGCTCAGCGGCCTGATCAAGCGCAGCTGTGAAGGCATCACCACCGCCCAGATCGGCAACGCCGCCGATCTGGGGCTGGGGAGCCGCCTGTGAATCGCCCTGTCGCTGCCGTGAGACGGGCCCTACGCCGCCGCAAACCGGTCGAGCCGCCGGCCCTGATCCGCACCCCCCGGGCCAGCCTCACCTATCAGCTGATCAGCTACCTGCTGGTGTTTCCGGTGTACCGGTTGCTGTTCCGGGGCCGCACCGCTGGCAACGCCAACGTGCCCATGGAAGGCGCCTTGGTGGTGGTAGCCAACCACGGTTCGCACCTCGATCCGCCCTTGCTGGGCCATGCCCTTGGCCGCCCCGTGGCCTTCATGGCCAAGGCTGAGCTGTTCCGGGTGCCGATCCTGGGGCCGATCATCCGCGCCTGCGGGGCCTATCCGGTGTCCCGCGGCGCCAGCGACCGCGAGGCGATCCGCACCGCCACCGACCGGCTGCTGGAGGGTTGGGCCACCGGCGTGTTCATCGACGGCAGCCGCCAGAGCAACGGGCGGGTGAACGATCCCCAGGCCGGTGCCGCCCTGCTGGCCGCCCGAGCGGGCGTGCCCCTGCTGCCGGTGGCGATCATCAACAGCCACCGGGCCCTCGGCCCCGGCCAGAAAGGAGCCCGCCTGGTGCCGATCCACATCCGCATCGGCACGCCGATCCCACCACCCGCCTCGCGCCGCCGCCCCGACCTCGATGCCGCCACCGCTGCCTGCCAGGCCCAGATCAATGCCCTGCTGGATCAGGGTCTGATCAGCGGGCGGCAGCTGGCCCCAGGCCGGGAACGCCCTGGGTTGCCGCCCAGCTCTTGAGGTCGCGACCACTCAACACCCACAGAGCCGCCCGCACCCCATCACCCCAGATCTTGCGGTGCCCCTCGGGCTGACAGCGATCGGCGCAGTCGACGGACACGGGCGTGAGGTGAATCCCGCGGCTGCCCGCCACAATCCGGCCCACCAGCAGGGCCCGGTCCATGTGGTCGCTGCTGGTGACCAGCAGGGCATGACGGATGCGGGCGCGGCGCAGATCATCCACCAGAGACGTGAAGTTGGAAAGGGTGTCGCGGGCGCGGTAGTCGAGTTGCACCTGGCTGGGCGGTAGCCCCTGGCGTTGCTCAAACAACCAGCGGGCGTACTCGGGATTGCTGCCGCCGCTCACCACCACCGGCAGGCCCTGACGGGCTGCCAGGGCCGCAGCCTCCTGCTCCCGCGCCACATCGCCGCCGAGCACCAGGATCATCTGGGGCGGCGGCGGCGCCGGCCACCACCAACCGCGGGACAGCCAGAGCAGGCCTCCGGCCAGCAGCAGCGCCACCCCCGCCCGGGGCCGGAGGAGCGACCGGCTGGAACGGCGGGGGCGGCGAGGCCGCTGGGGTGCTCTCCCCATCAGATCCCAGCCACCGGCGAGGTGGGGTAGAGCGGCAACACGGGCTGCCAGGGGGCCTCCAGGCCCTGGGCATGGGCCCGCACGCTGAGCTCCAGCAGCTGCGCCACATCGTCTGGCAGCTCGGCGGCAGCAGGCAGCTGCGGGCCCGGTGGCAGCGGCGTGCCCGGGGCAAACAACCGCGGCGTCTCCAACGCGAGGCAGCCCGCAGCGGCTCCGCCGGGCGCTGGGGCATAGAGGCCGGCCACCACCCCACGACGGGGCAGCTCCTGCACCAGCCAGGTGGGCTCTCTGATTCCCAGGCGCTGGGCCACCAGCTGAAAACTGCCCACCCCATCCAAGGGAAGCTGCAGCTGCTGGGCCAGGGTGCGGGCCAGCACCACGGTGAGCCGGGTGCCGGTGAAGCCACCGGGCCCCGTGGCCACCGCCAGGCGGGTGAGCTGGGGCCACTGGTGGGCCGGCAACACCTGCTCGATGCAGCTCAGCAGCTGGTTGGAGAGGCCGCGACCCAATGGGAAGGCCTGCACCTCCTCGCTCCCTGGGCCAGCCTCGAGCCAGCGCACCCCCACACCGAGCACGTCGCTGGAACTGTGCAAGGCCAACACGGCACCCATCACCACCACCTCATCGGGGCAGGGCAGCGCCGGGGCACAGCCGCTGCCAGCGGCCGGCATCGGGCTGGAAGCTGGCGCAGGCCCGCACATCCCATTCCACGCCCACGCCGCCCTGGGGCAAATCCTGCACCTGCACGTGGATCCGCGGCTCCTGGGGCGTGAAATCGGGCTGGAGGGCCAGATGAGGCACACCATGCTGCCGTTCCACCGCGTGGTAGGCCTGACAGCGGTCGACCCAGTGGCAATCCACGCAAATGCACATGCTGCCCAGGCCGAGCCAGACGCCCATTGTGACGGCTGACCGTGCCGCCGGGGAGGTGGCCCAGCAGCTATGGCAGCGCCTATTGGCCGAGCCCTGGCCGCTGCCGCTGGCGGCGCTTCCAGCGGGCACAGCCCTGGTGGGCGGCGCCATCCGGGATGCGCTGCTGGGCCGCCTTGCGCCCCAGCCCGACCTCGACTTCGTGGTGGAGGGCGATGCCATCGCCCTGGCCCGCCACCTGGCCCGGCACCACGGCGGCAGCGCCGTGGTGCTCGATGCGGACCACGGCATCGCCCGGCTCGTGGTGAAGGGCTGGAACATCGACCTGGCCCAACGGGACGGCGCGAATCTGGAGGCCGATCTGGGGCGCCGGGACTACACCGTCAATGCCATGGCCCTGCCCCTGCCCGCCGGCGCAGGCAGCCCAGCCCCATTGGTGGATCCCACCGGTGGCCTCGCCCACCTGCCGCGCCGCCAACTGGTGGCCGTGAGCGAGGCCAATCTGCTGGCCGACCCCCTGCGGCTGCTGCGGGGCATCCGCCTGGCCAACAGCCTCGATTTCAGCCTGGAGCCCACCAGCCAAGGCTGGATTGAGCGCCATGCCAGCCAGCTGGGTGTGGTGGCCGGCGAGCGGGTGCTGGCGGAGCTGGAGAAGCTGGCCGAGGCTCCCGCAGGGGAGCGGGGCTTGCTGCTGGCGCTGCGCTGCGGGCTGGTGCAGGGCTGGCACGCCGATGCCGCCGCCGCCCCAGCCTTGAGCGCCCTCAGCCTGGAGCAGGCGCAGCGGCTGGGGCTGCGGGACTCCGAAGTGGCCTGGGCCCTGCCGCTGGCGCGGCTGAGCGCCCTGCTGCCCCCCGAGGCCCTGATCGCGCTGCGCAGCAGCCGGAAGCTGCAGCAACGCTGCCGGGCCCTGCGGCGCTGGCGCCGAGACCTCGACAGCGCCGGCGGTTGGTCGGCCCTGGCGGAGCCCAACCGCCTGGCGCTGCATCAAGACCTGGACCACGATCTGCCCGCCCTGCTGCTGCTGGTGGCCGATCCCCCCGGCGACCTGCTGGAGCGCTGGCGCAACCCCCACGACCCGCTGCTGCATCCACGTCCGCCGCTGGATGGCCGCCAGCTTCAACAGCAGCTGGCGATCCCGGCCGGCCCCCAGCTGGGGCTGTTGCTGGATCACCTCACCCTGGAGCGAGCCTTTGGCCGCCTGGGAGACGGCCCCGAGGAGTACTCAACGGCCGTGGCGGCAGCACAACGCTGGTGGATGCAGCAGAAATGAAGCGACGGGCTGGACAGCCGGCGTGATTAACTTTCTGATGCAAAGGCGCATCGAGAGGCTTCTCCTCGCCTGCAGAAAGTTTTTCCTACCCCTTCCCCATGAGCATTCGCCTCTACGTCGGCAACCTGCCGCAGACCTTCGATGCCAAGGAGCTTGAGGCTCTGTTCAGCGCCGTGGGCGAAGGGGTGCGCTTCAAGGCCGTCAACGACCGCGACACCGGTGCATGTCGTGGTTTCGGCTTTGCCAACGTGGACGACCAGAAGCTGGCCGACACCGTGATCGAGCAGCTCAACGGCAAGGACTTCGGCGGCAACGCCCTGCGGATCGAGGTGTCTGAGCGCAAGGACAGCCGCAGCGCTGCCCCGAGCGAGCGCCGCAACGGCAGCGCCCCCACCGCAGCCCGCAAGGCCGTCAACAAGGTGGTGCATGCCGACAACGTCGATAGCGAAGCCCCCGATCCCCGCTGGGCCGGCGAACTGGCCAAGCTGAAGTCGCTGCTGGCCAACCAAACGGCCGCGGTCTGATCGCCCCCACCCCCTGGACCTGGCAAGACCACAGGATTCACCTGGTGGAGGCCGGCGATCCCGGCAACCCCACCAAGGTGCTGTTGATCCACGGCTTTGGCGCCTCTGTGGGCCACTGGCGACACAACATGCCCGCTTTGGCGCTCCAGGCCCATGTTCTGGCCGTGGATCTTCTGGGCTTCGGCGCCAGTGACAAACCACGCTCCCGGCTGGCCAACGAACCCGAGCAGCCGGGCGCCGTGCAGTACAGCTTCGACCTCTGGGGCCAGCAGGTGGCCGATCTGGTTCGCGAGCGGTTGCTTCCGCACCAGGCAGGGGCAGGCACAAGCCTGCACCTCGTGGGCAACTCGATCGGCGCGATGGTCGCGCTGACGGCCGCCAGATTGCTGTTGCGCGAGGGCACTCCACCGGCCCAAGTGGTGTTGATCGACTGCGCCCAGCGCACCCTCGACGACAAACGGGCCGCCCAGCTCCCAGGCTGGGAGCGGGCGAGTCGCCCTCTGGTCAAAAACCTGGTGCGCCAACGCTGGGTGATCGCTCCGCTGTTTCGCCTGCTGGCCCAGCCGGCTTTTATCCGCAGCGTGCTGGCGCGGGCCTACCCCAGCGGAGCCAACATTGACGCCGCCCTGGTGGCCCTGCTGCATCGCCCAAGCACCGATCCCGGAGCCACCGAAAGCTTCCGCGGCTTCATCAACCTCTTCAACGATCACCTGGCACCGCAGCTGCTCGCCGACCTCAGTGCCGCCGACCCGCCAGTGCCGGTGCGGATGCTCTGGGGCGAAGCCGACCCCTGGGAAGACCCAGACGAAGCTCGCCACTGGGCCCACAGCTTTGCCTGCATCCAAGAGCTGAAGGTGCTGCCAGGGCTGGGCCATTGCCCGCACGATGAAGCACCTGAGCAGGTCAATCCGATCCTGCTGAACTGGATTGGGCTCAGCGCGCCTGGGCGATGACGAACGAACGCGGCAGATCCAGAAATTTGCCTGAGGTGGGCACATAGGCCCGGTGGTTGAAGACGTCGTAATCGAGTTCTTCGATCACATCGAGGATGCCGCGATACAGGCGCAGCGATGCCCATACCGGCCAGCGGGCATCGGGCGCCAGCCAGCGCACACCTGCTTCTGAACGGGCAAACCAGTCGCGAGCGCGGGCCAGCTGGAATCGCATCAACTCCCGCCAGCTGTCATTGAGGGTGCCGGCCATCAGCTCAGCCTCGCTATAGCCGAAGCGGGTGAGGTCCTCCTGGGGTAAGTAGATGCGGCCGCGGCCGCGATCCTCACCCACATCGCGCAGGATGTTGGTGAGCTGATTGGCGATCCCCAAAGCCACCGCAGCCTCGCTGGTATCGGGCCGCGCGCTCCAGGGGGCCGAGGTGTAAGCGGGATCCACTCCCATCACCTCCTGGGTCATCAAGCCCACGGTGCCCGCAACCCGATAGCAGTACAACTTCAACTGCTCAAACGTCGCGTAGCGGCTGGTGGTGAGGTCCATCCGCATCCCCTCGATCATGTCGAGATAGGGCTGGATGGGCTGGGGGTAGCGCTCGAGCGTGTCGACCATCACCCGATCCAGGCCATCCCGCACCTTGCCCTCGAACAGTTCCCGCGTGCGGTGCTCCCAGCAATCCAACCGAGCGGCCAGCTCCTCCACGGGGCGCGCCATCGCCTCCGGGCTGTCCATCAGCTCATCGGTGCGGCGGCACCACACGTAAATCGCCCAGATCGCCCGCCGCTTGGCGGGAGGCATCAGCATGGTGCCCAAATAAAAGGTTTTGGCCCACTCCGCCGTCTCGCGGCGGCAGGCCTCGTAGGCCTCTTCCAGGTTTGGAACAGCGGAGACAACCACGCTCAGACCGCCACCGGGACCCCTGCCGCCGACTGGGCCACGGGGGACGTGGCGATGGCCTGGGCGCACTGCTTCCCGCTGAGCACCGCCCCTTCCATCGATGCCAAGTAGCGCTGCATCGTGTAACAGCCAGCCAGAAAGAAGTTGGAGATTGGCGAAGCCTGGTCGGGCCGCAGCTGCTGACAACCCGGCACGGTTTTGTAAACCGACAGGGGCGTTTTCACCACGATCGACTTGCGCAGCTGGGCCTGGTCGTTGCCGGTGAAGTGCATCGGGAACAAGCGCTTCAGCTCCTCCATGGTGGCTGCAACGATCTCCTCATCGGGGCGGCCGATCCAATCCTTGGCAGGGGCGAACACCAGCTCCAGCATCGAGCGCTCAGGATCCTCATACTCCTTGCAGGTGTTGCTCATGTCGGCATAGACGCTCAGGAGTGGGCTGCGGCTGAACAGCAGATGGTCGATCTCGGTGAGCTTGCGGTCAAACCAGAGGTGGATGTTGATCACCGGCACACCATTGAGCCCATCGAGCTTCTTGAAATAAGGAATCTCCTTCCAGGGCTCGGGCAGCAGCAGCTTGAAGGGATCCACTGGCATCGCACTCACATAGGCATCAGCGGTGAGGGTGCGCGGTTCCTGGCCCTTGATACCGCCGATCTGGAACGCCTTCACGCTGCCATCGGCATTGAGCTCGATCTGGCGCAAGGGGGCATTGAGGTGCACCTCCCCACCATGGGCCTCGATGTAATCGACGATCGGCTGGCACAGCCGCTGGGGCGGATTGCCGTCCAGAAACGCCATCTTGGAACCATCGCTTTCCTGCAGAAAGCGGTTCAGTGCCGTAAGCACCACCGTGCTGGAAATCTCGTCGGGATCAATGAAGTTCAGCGCCTTGGCCATGGCAATGAACACTTCATCATTCACCCGCTCGGGGATGTTGTGCAGCCGCAGCCACTCGGTCCAGGAGTATTGATCACACTCCTCGACGTACTGCTGGCCGCGGAGGATCGCCGGCACCAGGCCGAGGCCGAAGGAGATCTTCTCGGGCCAGGTGAGCAGGTCGTTGTTGCTGAGGATGGCCGCCAAACCATTGAAGGGGGCCGGGATGTCGGGGAAGTCAAAGCGGCTATAGGTGCCGGGGGTTTCCTTCTGGTTGAAGATCATCGAGTGGCTCTTCCACTGCAGACGGTCTTCGATGTCCAGCTCCTTGAACAGCTGGCGCATGTTGCGGTAAGCCCCGAAAAAGATATGCAGACCGGTCTCGTACCAGTCGCCGTCTTCGTCCTGCCAGGCCGCCACCTTGCCGCCCAGCACATCGCGCGCCTCAACCACCACCGGGGTGTGGCCAGCATCACAGAGGTATTTGGCGCACGACAAACCGGCCAGTCCTGCTCCGGCGATGACGACGCGCATACCGATTCTTGAAACCAGTGGCAACCTTAAAGGGGGGCTTCCGACCTTCGCGGCCTGGGGGGTTTCTAGAGTTGGCTGATCGGGTGCCCGCAACTGCTTCCCATGGCCGACTTAAGCCCTGCCAACCCTCTCACTGCTGAAGCTCCCAGCGCAGAGACCCTGCTGAAGTCCACCACCCGTCACGTGCGGCTGTTCACAGCCCGGGTTGACAACGGCAACCTGGTGGCCGATCCCAGCCAACTCACCATGGATGTGGATCCAGACAACGAATTCCTCTGGGATGCCCCGGTGCTCGCCAAGGTGCAGGAGCGCTTCCGGGAGCTGGTGGCAGCCCAGGCCGGCGCCGACCTCACCGAATACAACCTGCGCCAGATCGGCTCGGAGCTCGAAGGCCTGATCCGCCAGCTGCTGCAGGCTGGAGAGCTTCGCTACAACCCGGATGCCCGGGTGCTCAACTACTCCATGGGCCTGCCCCGCAGCACCGAAACCCTGTGAGCCGCTCCCGCCCCTCCGACTACGGCAATGGCCGCTCCGGCGGCAACCGATCCAGCAGCGGTCGCTCCGCCAAGGACCGCTACGACACGGACCGCTACGAAACGGACCGGTATGACACCGACCGCTCTGGCAGCGAGCGCTTTGAAGAGGGGCGCTACGGCCCTGAGTCCTATGGGCGCGGCGAACCGCGGCGACCAGCAGAGCGCAGCGGCGGCGGCAAAGGAGGCTCCTCTAGCGCGGGCCCCGGTGGCAACGGCCCCTTTCAATTCAATGTAGGCACCCTGGCGATCCTGGCCGGTGTGCTGGTGGTGGGGATTGGCATCGGCACCGCCGTCTCCAGCACCACCCAGGGCGACCAGGGCAACATCGCCAGCTCCCAGCAGCTCGACATGGCCGTGCCCGATCCGGAGTTCTGCCGTCAGTGGGGCGCCAGCGCCTTCGTGATGGACGTGGAGCTCTACACGACCATGAACCCCAGCTCGAGTTTTGTGACCCAGCCGGAGCTCAAGGCCGGCTGCGTGATCCGCCGCGAGAACTGGAGCGTGTTGCAGAAGGAAGGGGCGGTGACCAACGAGCAGATGCGCCAGTGCAAACAGCGGATGAACACCTTCGCCTACATCGGCTCGGTCAAGGACAAGCCGATCGTGCGCTGTGTCTATCAGACCGACACCAGCCAGAACAAGTTTCTGACCAAGGGCGTCGCTGATGACACCGTGGGCGTCACCCCCGAAGCCGATCAGTTCTGAGTGGCGGCGGCAGGGATCTCCTGCTGCAGCGGCCGGCGCAGGGGGCTATCGGGGCTGGCGAATACGGGCAGCACTTCCTTCCGGAAGGCATCGGCGGCCCGGGAGCAGTAGCGGGCCGGATGGGTGATCAGCTTCAACTGGCGGCGCACCAGCAGATCGGCCACCTGGGGGCGGTGCAGCGTGCCCGCCGAGAGCTCCCGCTCGATCGACACCACCGGCAGGAACGCAGCCCCCAGGCCACTCTGCACGGCATTTTTGATCGCCTCAAAGGAGTTGAGCTCCATCTCGATCTTGAGGCGGCCCACATCCAGGCCGGAGCGGGCCAGCAGCTGGTCGACCATCTTGCGGGTGGTCGACTGGGCGTCGAGGCAGACGAAGCCCAACCGGTAGAGGTCATCCTTCGTGAGCTCGGGCAGGCGGGCCAAGGGGTGCTTCACCGGCAGCACCAGGGCCAATTCGTCGCTGGCGTAGGGCACCACCTGGAGCAGCTCACCGAGCTCCGTGGGCAGCTCCCCGCCGATGATGGCCAGATCCACCTGGCCATTGGCCACGCTCCAGCCCGTGCGCCTGGTGCTGTGCACCTGCAGCTGAACGGCCACATCCGGATACTTCTGGCGGAACAGGCCGATCATCCGCGGCATCAGGTAGGTGCCGGTGGTCTGGCTGGCGCCCACGATCAGGGAGCCGCCGCGCAGGTTGTGCAGATCGTCCAGGGCCCGACAGGCCTCCTGGCACTGGCTGAGGATCCGGTCGCAATAGCTCAGCAGCAGGTGGCCGGCCTCGGTGAGCTGGGCTTTGCGCCCACCCCGATCAAACAAACTCACGCTCAGCTGCTTCTCCAGGTTCTGGATCTGCAGGCTCACCGCCGGCTGGGTGACATACAGGCTGTCGGCGGCCTTCTTGAAACTGCCCTCCGAGGCGATGGCCCGCAGGATGCGCAGCTGATCAAGGGTGAAGGGCAGATCTGCCATCGGGTTGCCTGGGTGGGCCTGGGCCTGCCGGCTGGCGAGGGCAAAACTCTAGGGGGGAAGTTGGGCAGCGAGAATCGACAGCTTCACAACTCCCCATTCGGCCTGTGCCCCCCAGCTCTCTCCACCACAGCAGCTGGGTGATGCTCGCCCTGCTGCTGGCCTTCGCCGTGATCCACAGCGGCGGAGCCTCACTGCGGGCCTGGGGTGTGGAGCGGATCGGCGAGCGGGCCTGGCGGCTGCTGTTTGCCGCCGTGAGCATTCCCTCGGCGGTGGTGGTGATCGGCTACTTCCTGGCCCACCGCTACGACGGCATTCGGATCTGGAACCTGCAGGACCAGCCCTGGATCCTGCCGGTGGTGTGGGTGGGCACGGCGATCAGCTTCCTGTTTTTGTACCCGGCCACCTACAACCTGCTGGAGATCCCGGCAGTGCTGAAACCCCAGGTGCGCCTCTACGCCACGGGGATCATCCGCATCAGCCGCCACCCCCAGGCCGTTGGCCAGATCCTCTGGTGCGCCACCCACCTGCTCTGGATCGGCAGCAGTTTCATGGTGGCCACCTGCGCTGGCCTGATCGCCCATCACCTGTTTGCGGTATGGAACGGCGATCGGCGCCTGGCCAACCGCTTTGGGATCGCCTTTGAGGAACTCAGGGCGACCACCTCGGTGCTGCCCTTCAAAGCCGTGCTCGACGGCCGCCAGCGCCTGGTGCTCGCTGAATTCCTGCGGCCGTCCCAGCTGGGCATCGCCATCGCCGTGGGGGTGTTCTGGTGGGCCCACCGCTTCATCGGCCTGGGGGCCACCGCCTTCTCCCGGTCGGGCCTGGGCCACTGGCTGGCCTGATGGGCACCCCCGCACAGGGCTGGAACCCAGCCTGAGCGGCTGCCTACACTTCCCCCAACCAGCCTGCGCCGCATGCCGTCAGCCGCCGAACTCGCCTGGTTGATCCCGGTGTTGCCCCTGGCCGGAGCCTGCATCACCGGACTAGGGCTGATCAGCTTCAACCGCACCATCAACCGGCTGCGCAAACCCGTGGCCTGGCTGCTGATCAGCTGCGTGGGGGCCGCCGCAGTGCTCAGCTACGCCGTGCTGGCCCAGCAGCTGGCCGGAGCCGGCCCCACCGAGGTGCTGTTCAACTGGGCCAGCGCCGGCACGTTCAACCTGCAGATGGGCTTCCGGGTGGATGCCCTCGGGGCGGTGATGCTGTCACTGGTCACCACCATCGCCGTGCTGGTGATGGTCTATTCCGACGGCTACATGGCCCACGACAAGGGCTATGTGCGCTTCTTCACCTATCTGGCCCTGTTCAGCAGCTCGATGCTGGGCCTGGTGATCAGCCCCAACCTGCTGGAGATTTACGTGTTCTGGGAGCTGGTGGGCATGTGCTCCTACCTGCTCGTGGGCTTCTGGTACGACCGCGACGGCGCGGCCAATGCCGCCCAGAAAGCCTTTGTGGTGAACCGCGTGGGCGACTTCGGCCTGCTGCTGGGGATCCTGGGCCTGTTCTGGGCCACCGGCAGCTTCGGCTTTGAGGAGATCGGCAGCCGGCTGCAGGAGGCCGTGGCCGGCGGCAGCCTCTCCAACGCCGCGGCGATCCTGCTCTGCCTGCTGGTGTTCATGGGCCCGATGGCCAAATCGGCCCAGTTCCCCCTGCACGTGTGGCTGCCCGATGCCATGGAGGGCCCGACTCCAATCTCTGCCTTGATCCACGCCGCGACGATGGTGGCCGCCGGCGTGTTCCTGGTGGCCCGGCTGCAGCCGGTGTACGAGCCCTTCCCGGCGGTGCAGGCCACGATTGCGGTGATCGGCACGATCACCCTGTTTCTGGGGGCCTCGATCGCCCTCACTCAGATGGACCTCAAGAAGGGTCTGGCCTACAGCACCGTCTCCCAGCTGGGTTACATGATGTTGGCGATGGGCTGCGGCGCTCCGGTAGCAGGCATGTTCCATCTGGTGACCCATGCCTTCTTCAAGGCGATGCTGTTTTTGGGCTCCGGTTCGGTGATCCACGCCATGGAAGAGGTGGTGGGCCATGAACCGGTGCTGGCCCAGGACATGCGGCTGATGGGCGGACTGCGCAAGTTCATGCCGATCACCAGCACCACCTTCTTCATCGGCTGCATCGCCATCAGCGGCATTCCGCCCCTGGCGGGCTTCTGGAGCAAGGACGAAATCCTGGGGGTGGCCTTCGGCCGGTTCCCGATCCTGTGGGTGGCGGGCTTCATCACCGCCGGCATGACGGCCTTCTACATGTTTCGGCTGTACTTCCTCACCTTTGAGGGCGAGTTCCGCGGCGGTGACAAAGCCATGGCAGCCCAGCTGATGGCGGCCGCCGGTAAAACCGCTGACGAGCACAGCGATGACCATGGCCACAGCCACGCTGAGCACCCCCACGAATCCGGCTGGCAGATGGCCATGCCCCTGGCGGTGCTGGCGGTGCCATCTGTGCTGATCGGCCTGCTCGGCACCCCGTGGAACAGCCGCTTCGGCAATCTGCTGGACCCCCAGGAGGCCGCCGAGGTGGCGGAGCACTTCAGCTGGGGGGAATTCCTGCCCCTGGCGGGAGCCTCAGTCGGCATCTCCGTGGCCGGCATCAGCGTGGCTGTGCTGGCCTATGCCCTGCACAAACTCGATCTGGGCACCGCGGTGGCGGCTCGCTTCCCGGCCGTCAACGCCTTTCTGGCCAACAAGTGGTACCTCGATGCCATCAACGACAAGCTGTTCGTGCAGGGCAGCCGCAAGCTGGCCCGGCAGGTGCTCGAGGTGGACTCGAAGGTGGTGGATGGCGTCGTCAACCTCACCGGCCTGGTGACCCTCGGCAGCGGCGAGGGTCTCAAGTACTTCGAAACGGGCCGGGCCCAGTTTTACGCCCTGATCGTGTTCGGGGGCGTCATCGCCCTGGTGGTGTTGTTCGGCTCGCTGGGCTGAGAAGCCCAACGGTCTGTGTGACAACCACCACCAGCAGAGTGCTTGGCGGCACTGAATTTCTACACTCCGCCAAACGGTGAGGCTTGGTTCGTGCCCTTCCCCTGGTTGAGCGCGTCGATCCTGTTCCCGATCGCCGCCGCCCTGCTCATCCCCTTCATTCCCGATGCCGGTGATGGCAAGCGGGTGCGCTGGTATGCCCTCGGCGTCGCCCTGACCACCTTCTTGCTGACGGTGGGCGGCTACCTCAACGGCTACGACCCCTCCGTGGAAGGGCTGCAGCTGGTGGAACGGGTGCAGTGGCTGCCCAGCCTGGGCCTGGCCTGGTCGGTGGGAGCCGACGGCATCTCAATGCCCCTGATCCTGCTGACCAGCTTCATCACGGCTCTAGCAGCCCTGGCCGCCTGGCCGGTGACGTTCAAGCCGAAGCTCTTCTACTTCCTGCTGCTGGCCATGGATGGCGGCCAGATCGCGGTGTTCGCGGTGCAGGACATGCTGCTCTTCTTCCTGGCCTGGGAGCTGGAACTGCTGCCGGTCTACCTGCTGCTGGCCATCTGGGGCGGC
>JBIPLV010000002.1:0-82980 GCA_044369475.1 Cyanobium sp.
AAGCCAATGGCCAGGGTCGGCACCAGCAGGGTCAGACCAATCAGCAGTTCGCGCGGGCGCATGTCGCCCACCACGGCCAGCGCCGGAATCCGGGGACCAAAAAACACCCGGCGGCAGAGGCTGAGCAGATACACCGGCGTCAGCACCAGACCGATGGCCGCGAGCACGATGGTGATCACGCGGAATCCGATGGTGAAACCGTCGTTGGCGGTCACGCCAAGAAACACCGTGATCTCACTGACAAAGCCGCTCATGCCAGGCAGGGCGAGTGAGGCCAGGGAGCTGGCGAGGAAAAAGGCGAAGGTGATCGGCAGGGCCTTGGCCAGGCCGCCCATGTTGGGGATCGACAGGGTTTCGGTGCGCTCGTAGAACACACCGGTGACAAAGAACATGGCGGCGGCGATCAGGCCATGGCTGATCATCTGCAGCATGGCGCCACTGAGACCGAGGGCATCGATCGCGCCGATGCCCAGCAGCACGAAGCCCATGTGGCTCACCGAGCTGCAGGCGATGCGACGCTTGACGTTGTCCTGAGCGAAGGCATTCAGGGCGCCGTAGATGATGTTGACGATGCCCAGCACGATCAGGGCTGGCGCCAGCTGCAGGTGGATCTCCGGCAGCATCTGCACGTTGAAGCGCAGCAGGGCATAGCCGCCCATCTTCAGCAGCACTCCCGCCAGCAGCATCGACACCGGCGCGTTGGCTTCGCCGTGGGCATCGGGCAGCCAGGTGTGCAGCGGGAACATCGGTAATTTGACGCCGAAGCCAATCAGGAACCCCAGATAGCAGAGCAGGCCAAAGGTGCCGCCGGGGGAGCGGGTGGAGAGCTCTAAGAGGTTGAAGGTGAAGGTGTCGCCAGAGAGGGCCAGGGCCAGGCCGCTGAGCAGGATCAGCAGGGACGCTGTGGCGGTGTAGAGGATGAACTTGGTGGCCGCGTATTGGCGTTGCTTGCCGCCCCAAATGGCGATCAGCAGGTAAACCGGCACCAGCTCAAGCTCCCAGGCCAGGAAGAAGAGCAGAAAGTCTTGGGAGAGAAAGACGAGGCCCTGGGCCGAGGCCTGCACCAGCATCAAGCCGAAGTAGAGCCGGGTTTTGCGCTGGATGTTCCAGCTGGCCGCTACCGAGAGCAGCGTGACCACGCCGGAGAGGAGCACCAGAGGCGCCGATAGGCCATCGGCGGCCAGGGACCACTCCAAGCCAAGGGCGGGCACCCAGCTGACCCGCTCCACCAATTGCAGGCCACTGACCGAGCCGTCGTAATGCTGGCTAAAGCACACCAGCATCAGGGCTAGGTCGACCCCCAGGGCGCCCAGGGCTAGGGCGCGCGGCCATTTCGGATCGCTGCCGTCTCCTGGCAGCAGAGGCATCAACAGGGCGACCGCCGCCGGCAGCAGCACGATCAGGCTCAACCAAGGAAATGCTCTGTCCCCGGCTGGCAGGGCAAGGCTGGACGCGGCGAGCAGGGGCAGGTTGACGTCCATCACGGCCCGGTTGCAGATCTGGTGAATCCCACGGCAGGACCGATGTCGGACCCTGTTGGAGTCGGTGTCGAATCTATCAGTCGCACCGGGGGTGCTGAGTAGATATACCTAGATTTTCGGATTGGATTGCCGGATTCAGCTGGAGGCTCCAGCCGGTTGATCAGGCAGCGTCTCCCAGCGGCTCCCCTCCTGCTGGATGGCCAACACCTCGGAGCGAGACTCCACGCCAGCCTGGTGCCAGGCCCTCACCATTGCCGTGCTCACCGCTTCGGCTACGGGCTTGGGGCAGAGGGCCAGCAGGCTGGGGCCGGCGCCGCTGATCACGCAGCCCCAGGCGCCCGCGGCCAGAGCAGCCTCCCGCACGGCCTTGCCGCCATGGATCAGACCCCAGCGATAAGGCTCATGCAAGCGGTCGTGCATGCCATCGGTGATCAGGTCGCCGTTGCCGGTGCGTAGGCCCTGAAGCAGCAGGGTGAGGGAGCCCAGGTTGATCACCGCATCGCCCACTGGAATCGACTTGGGCATGGCCCGGCGTGCTTCGCTGGTGGTGAGCCGGATGGCTGGGATCGCCACCACCGCCTGGACCTCAGGCGACCACTCGCAACGCACCACCCGCCAGCGGTGGGAGGCGGCTTTGGCGGTCATGCACAGCCCACCCACCAGTGATGGCACCACGTTGTCGGGATGGCCTTCGATGTCGATGGCCAGTTCCAGAAGCTTCTCGCGGCTCAGCGGCTCGCCCACCAGGGCATTGGCGCCGATCAGGCCGGCCACAATGGCCGTGGCGCTGCTGCCCAGGCCCCGGGCCGGAGGCACGGCCAAGCGCACCCGGGCCTCGAGGGCCACTGGCTCCTCACCGGCCTCCTTCCAAACCCGTTGGGCGGAGCGGTACACCAGGTTGTCGGGGCCTCCGCGCAGGTGGGCGCCCTCGCTGCCTTCGATGATCAGATCGAAGCGCTCGCTGCCCCCCTCGATGCAGCGCATCTGGAAGACGTTGTCGAGATCAAGGGCCGCCCCGAGGCAGTCAAAGCCAGGGCCCACATTGGCCGTGGTGGCGGGAACGTGAACCAGAACCCCTTGGCCGACCCGGGGGCGCACCATGCAACAACTTCTGCTCGGCCCAGTGTCTCAGGCCACCAGATCTCAGGCCACCAGATCTCAGGCCACCAGATCTCAGGTCACCAGCATGCGCGCTCGGCAGGCGGCACTGAACTGGCCGATCGCCGGATAGATCACGGCCGTGATCGGCATGTCGGCCAGCACTGCAGCGAGGCGTCCCTTGCGCAGAAAGGCCTCCGTGAAACCGGGCGACTGGAGGGCCGCCAGCAGTTTTGCGGCGGTGCCGCCGGCCAGCCACACCCCGCCGCGGCTGAGGCCGGCTAGGGCGAGGTCGCCGCAGACGCTGCCGTAACAACTGATCCAGAGCGCCAGCGATTCGCTGGCCAGGGCATCGCCCCGGGCGGCGGCTGCGGCCACTGCCGCCGGTAAGGCGTCTCCATCCACCAAGGCGCTGAGTGGATGGCTGCCATCTGGGTGGCGACTGGCCAGCAACCAGCGCGCCACCTCGCCGAGCCCCGTACCACTCACCACCCGCTCAATCGACACCCGCTCCAGCTCGCGTTCAGTGGCCAGCCACTGCTTGAGCTCCCACTCCGCCTGGCTGCGGGGGGCAAATTCGCCATGGGCGGCTTCGCTGGCCATGGCCACCAGGCCCATGGGCGTGGGCACCCCGTAGGCCACCCCCAGGCCCGTTCCCGCCCCCAGCACCAGCAGTGGCGCTTCGGGCCGGGGCCGCCCCGAACGGATCGGGGCCTGCTGGTGCTGGGCGAGGTGGGGCAGCCCATAGATCAGAACAGCGAAATCATTGACCAACGCGACCTGGTCGATCCCGGTTTCGCTCGCCAGACGTGCCTCGTCCAGCTGCCAGCTGAGGTTGGTGAGCTGGGCCCGCCCCCCCTCCACCGGCCCGGCCACAGCCAGGCAGGCTGCTGCCGGGGGCTGCTGGGGTGTGGCAGCCAGGAAGGCACGCACCATTGGCGCTAGATCGTCCCAGTCGGCCGATGGATAGCGCTGGCTGCGCAGCAGGCTGAGGTTGCCTTGGGCCCCCAGCATGTAGAGCGCTAAGAGGGTTTTGGTGCCACCGATGTCGCCGGCCAGCAGGGTGGTCATGGGGCTGACCTCAGGAGCTCGAACTGGCGCTGGAGGTGGTGCTGGAGCTGGAGGGAAAGCCCAGCCCCGCGGCGCGTTCGGAGTTGGCACCCGTCGCGGCTGCGAGCAGATCGGCCACAGCAACGCTGCCCAGATCCCCATCGCGGCGGCTGCGCAGGCTCACCTGGCCGGTTTCGGCCTCTTTGGCACCGATCACCGCCAGCACTGGGATCTTCATCTGCTCGCCATTGCGGATGAGCTTGCCGAGGCGATCGCCGGAGTGGTCGATGGCGGCCCGCACGCCAGCAGCCTTGAGCTGGCCAAGAAGCTGCTGGGCGTAAGGCATCACCTCATCGGTGACCGGCAGCAGTCGGATCTGCTCTGGGGCCAGCCAGAAGGGGAAATCGCCGGCGTAGTTCTCGGTCATGATTCCGAAGAACCGCTCCAGCGAACCGAAGATGGCGCGGTGGATCATGATCGGCCTCTGCCGCGTGCCATCGGCGGCCACGTACTCCAGCGCGAAGCGTTCGGGCAGGTTGAAGTCGAGCTGGATGGTGGAGCACTGCCACATCCGCCCGATGGCATCCTCGATCTTGAGGTCGATCTTGGGGCCGTAGAAGGCACCGCCGCCGGCATCAATCTTGTAGGCCCATCCCTTGCGCTCGAGCGCCTCGATCAGCCCTTGGGTGGCCAGCTCCCACACGGCGTCTTCGCCGATCGACTTCTCCGGACGGGTGGAGAGGTTGATCTCGTAGTTGCGAAAATCGAAGGTGGAAAGAATCTCCTCGGTGAGATCGAGGATGCGCAGGATCTCATCGCTGATCTGCTCGGGCAGGCAGAACACGTGGGCGTCGTCTTGGGTGAACCCGCGCACCCGCATCAGGCCATGCATCACGCCAGGGCGTTCGTAGCGGTACACGGTGCCCAGCTCGGCCCAGCGGATCGGCAGCTCGCGGTAGCTGCGCAGGGTGGCGGCGTAGGTGAGCACGTGGAACGGGCAGTTCATGGGCTTGAGCTGGTATTGCCGCTCATCCACCTGCATCGGGCCAAACATGCTCTCGGCGTAGAAGTCGAGGTGGCCAGAGGTTTTCCACAGGCTGATATCCGCCACATGCGGCGTGTACAGCAGGTCGTATCCGGCTGCGAAATGGGCCTGACGCCAGAAATCTTCGATCAGCAGGCGCATGCGGGCACCACGGGGGTGCCAGAACACCAGGCCGGCGCCGGCCTCGTCCTCGATCGAGAACAAATCCAGGGCGGTGCCGAGGCGCCGGTGGTCGCGGCGTAGGGCCTCTTCCTTGCGGCGCTTGTGTTCGGCCAGCTGCTCGGGGGTTTCCCAGGCGGTGCCGTAGATGCGCTGCAGCTGGGCCTTGGTTTCATCGCCGCGCCAGTAGGCGCCCGCCACACTTTCGAGCTCAAACGCCTTGGCGTTCAGTTCGCTGGTGTTGGCCACGTGGGGGCCAGCGCAGAGGTCCCACCACTCCTCGCCGAGGGTATAGAGGGTGATGGGCTCTTGGATGCCCGCGAGGATCTCGAGTTTGTAGGGCTCGTTCTGGGCTTGGATCCGGCTCTCGGCCTCGGCCCGGCTCACCTCGATCCGCTCGAGCGGAAGCTTCTTGTTGATGATCCGGATCATCTCCTTCTTGATCGCCTTGAGGTCAGCCTCGGTGAAGGGATCCGGGCTGTCGAAGTCGTAGTAGAAGCCGCTCTCGGTCCAGGGGCCGATGGTCACCTGGGCTTGGGGGAACAGCCTCTGCACCGCCATGGCCATGACATGGCTCATCGAGTGGCGGATGCGCAGCAGCGGCTCGCTTTCGCTGGTTTTAGGCAGGGCGATGGTTTTGGCCAGGGCGATCGGTGCGGGCTCGGCGCTGCTGGTGGTCACGGGCACGGGCACAGATCGCGCGTCGAACAAAGCCAAGAACGATCCTACGCAGCGCTCCTAGGCTGGACGGATGGGTTCGTCGACTTCCCCTCCAGCTCCAGACTCTTCTGGGGCACTGCTTGATCAGCTGCTGGGTTCCCTGCTGGGCGACTTCAGCACCTGGTTTGAGCGCGGGCTGGTGCTGCTCGACCACTGCCCTGAGACGGTGATGCCTGCAGAGCAGCAGCAGGAGTTGCGGGCCCGACTGGTGCTGGCCCGCAAACAGCTTTCGGCTGCCAGCAGCCTGCGCCAGGCAGCCCCCATCCCGATGGCCCTGGAGATGGAGACGTTGGCCCCGTGGCACCAGCTGGTGCTCACGGTCTGGAACCTGTCGGCCAGCCTGCGGATGCAGGGCGTGGCCCTGCCAGGGGCAGCTGGATCCCGATTCTCTGAGGAGCCTTCGCAGTAGAGATGCGGAGCTCGACACGGCTGCTCAACGCGGAGCAACGCAACCTGGTCCTGGCCTATGGCCTCTGGGCCCTTGGGGTGGTTGGTGTCTGCGGCTTGCACCGTTTTTATAACCGCAAGCCCCTCAGCGGGGCCCTCTGGCTGCTCACCTTCGGCTTCTGCTTTGTGGGGCAGCTGGTGGATCTTTGGCTGATGCCGGAATTGGTGCAGCAGGCCAATGCCTCACTGCTGCTGCGGGGTGGTCCGCCATCGGTGGAGCGCCAGCTGGTGCAATTGGCCCGCCGCTGTGGTGAGGCTGGTTTCACTCTCAACGACGCCCTACTGGAGATGGACCTGCCTCTGGGCGTTGAGAGTCGCGAGGTGCGTGAGGAAATCGAATGCTTGCTGCATGCCCAGCTGCTCGATGTGGCCAACGATGCGCGGGGACGGGTGATTTACCGGGAGCCGTGAGCGTGCGCCGCCCGACATTGGTACGCGCTGCCGGGACCGCTGCTGCCACAACAGGTCTCGCGCTGGTGAGCCGGGCCGGCGACAGTCGTGCCCTGCCCCTGGGGCTTTGGCGTTGCCCGGTGCGTCAGCTCACTGGAATTCCCTGCCCCACCTGCTATTTGACGCGGTCGGTGGTCTCCACCCTCCAGGGCGACCTGGCTCAGGCGCTGCATTGGCATGCCTTCGGGCCGCTGCTGGTGGCGCTGACGCTGGTTTTGGGCACTTGGTTGGGGTTGGGAGGCGGCTTGTCTCGCCGCCAGCTGCTCCAGGGAGCGATCGTTCTGGCGGCGTTGGCGGTTGGCTACTGGGTGCTGCGGCTCTGGGGCTGGAGCCATGGCCAGCCCATGCCACTTTGAGTGGGCTCTACTGGCTTTTGATCTATCCGAGTTGCTGCCGGGCCCGTTGCAGGGCCGTGGCATAGAAGCCGTTCAGCTCCTGACGGCTTTTCACCGGTTGGCCGTAGTAGCTGCCGCCGTGGCTGGCCGGCAGGGAGCCCCACTCGCGTGACAATTGGGCCAGCACGGTCCCGCCCAGGCCCCAGCGGTCCACTGCCGCCAGGGCTCCGCGCCGTTCCACCAGATACAGGGCGGCTTGGTCCTGGTTGGGGGCGCTGAAATCCTGCAGAGCCAACTTTTGCGCGGCCTCCCGCCAGGTGGCCGGCAGAAACTGGTAAGCCCCCGCAGCGGCACTGGTGTAGCGGCGGCGCACGGTGATCTCTGGGTGCCGCTCCAGGTTGGTGAACAAACCACCGCCGTAGAGCACCCGGTAGCCCTCCGGGCTGCCGTCCTTCCAGGTGCCCTCGGCGTAGCGGATCGTGTCGAGCAAAGCACGGCGCTGCGGCGTGATCGTGTAGACGCTTGACGCTCCTGCTTGGCTGGCTGCGGGCTGGGGCCCTGCCGTTTTGGGTGGTGCCGGCAGGGGCAGGGTCAGCAGCAGGGCAGCTCCGCAGAGGGGCCCTGAGCCCAGCAGTTGCTCCCAGGACCGGAGCGCGGGGTGCTTGGTCTTGGACTGGGATGGTGCTCTTGACAGACGGGTGCAGCGCGATTGGCCTGACCCTGATGGCCAGCCACCCCCGACCACCACAGCCAGGAGCGAGGGGTAGACAAATGGGACGCAGTGTGCAACGAATGTTTGCTTCTGGCTGGGTCTCAGTCGCGATCCTTGCGAGTCACTGGTCTTGCCTGGGTCTGGGAAGAAAGGATTGGGGCGAGGCTGCCTGTTGGGGCTGCTTGCTGGATTGATCAGTGCAGCTGATCGATGACGCCACCATGGTTCAGATGCGGCTCAGCTTCGCGGCAGGAAACCCAGGGCCTGGCGCACCCGCTCCAGGGTCTCGTTGGCCACGGCTGCGGCCTTGGCCTCCCCCTCCCGCAACACGGCTGCTATGGCGCCGCTGTCTTGGCGCCACTGCTCGTAGCGCTGCTGCACCGGGCGCAGCGCCTCAACGGCGGCCTCGGCCAGCAGCGGCTTGAACGTGCCCCAGCCCATCGCGCCGCACTCCTGGGAGGCCTGCTCCCGGCTCTTACCCGCGAGCAGGGCGTACAGCCCGAGCAGGTTGTCGGCTTCAGGTCGCTCGGGATTGCCAAACTCCAGCCCCAAGGTGGGGTCGGTTTTGGCCCGTTTGATCTTCTTGGTGATTAGCTCGGGAGGATCGAGCAGGCTGATCCGTGATCCCTCGTTGGGATCGCTTTTGCTCATCTTGGCGGTGCCATCGGTGAGGCTCATCACCCGCGCCCCCTCCTTGAGGATCAGGGGCTCGGGCACTTTGAGCACTGGGATCGGCTCGCCAGCAGCATCGCGCGGGGCGAAGCGGGCGTTGATGCGCTGCTGGGCGATGTCGCGGGCCAGCTCCAGGTGCTGTTTCTGATCTTCGCCCACCGGCACCAGATCGGCGTCGTACAGGAGGATGTCGGCGGCCATCAGCACCGGGTAATCCAGCAGTCCCACCGACACCTGGTCGCCCTGCTTGATCGCCTTTTCCTTGAACTGGATCATCCGCTCCAGCCAGTTGAGCGGGGTGACGCAGTTCAGCAGCCAGGCCAACTCGCTGTGGGCGGCGACGTGGCTTTGCACGAACACCGTCGCCCGCTGCGGGTCAATGCCACAGGCCAAATAGAGGGCTGCGGTCGTGAGGGTGTCTTCGGCCAGTCGCGCCGGGTCGTGGGGCACCGTGATCGCGTGCAGGTCGACCACGCAGAAGAAGGTGTCATGGCTGTCCTGCAGGTCCACCCAGTTGCGGATGGCCCCTAGCCAGTTGCCGAGGTGCAAGGCCCCGGTGGGTTGGACCCCGGACAAAACCCTCGGCTGTGGCATGGGTCTCAGCTCTCGGTGCTGGTGTCGCCAGACGCGCTGACGGGTGCGTCCTCGGCAACCTCAACGGCAACTTCAGCATCGGTTTCGACGGCAGCCTCTGCGTCGGTTGTTGCGACAGCTTCCAGCACCTCTGGCGCCGGAGCCGCCGGCTTGCTGGGCCGCGCAAAGGGATCGATCCGGGGGGCGCGATCCTGACGCTCCCCACGCCCCTCACCGCCACCGGGTCGGCGGTCGCCGCGGGGACGATCGCCGCGGGCACTATCGCCACGAGGCCCTTCGCCACGGTTGCCAGCCTGGGCCCGTTGTTGGGCCACGAGCTCATCGAGTTGGCCGTCTTCGAGCAGTTGGGCCATGGTGCGGATCGCCAAGCCAAGGGCCGCCACCGTGGAGCGCAGGCCAAAGCTGTCTTGGATCGCCTTGGCAGCGCGCATTTCGTTGTCGCTCAGCCGGATGCGGAATCCGCCGGGTTCCCGGTTTCCGGGGGGGCGGCCCCCACTGGGACGTCCACCCCGGTCGTCGCGGGGTTGGGAGGAGGTGGTGTCGTCGGCCATGGCCGCAGCCTTTGCAGTCAGGCGCAAGTGTGGCGCATCGGCTGGCCCAGGGGGGCCAGCCAGTGCAGGCTGTGGGCCTCCCGTTGACCGCCGCGGGCGAGCACGATCAACGGCAGGGCCCGCGTTACACCCGGCTCGCACTGAAGCCGGTAAGTCTCCAGCACGTGCAGATAGGTCTGCAGCGTCCAACCGTGGTTGCCCCGGTCCTGGTGGCTCCAAAAGCGGCGCAGGGCGTCTTGGCAGGCCGGCTGGCCGAATTCCTGCCAGCAACGCAATTGGGCGGCCCAGGCCGGCTGGCCGCCGGCCAGCAGGGCGCGATAACGCACCAGTTCAGGGGCGTCGCCGCTGGCATCGGGCGGCAACGCCGTGGCCAGCTGCTCCACGGGCACCCGCTTCAGGCGCAGCCAGCAGCGATCGAGCAGGGCCACGGGCAAGGATCCACTCCATCCCTCTGCGGCTTGGAGTTCGGTACTCCAGGCCAGGATCAGCTCCCGTTGCCGCGGGGTGAGCGCCTCCAATCCCTCAGCCATGGGTGCCCTTGAAGGTGATCGCCGCACTGGCGTATTCGCGCGGCTCAAGATGAATGGTGCAGCGCACCCTGCCGAACTGAGCCTCCAGGTGCTCCTCCACCAGCTCCGTGATCCGGTGGGCCGTGGCCAGGTCCGTCGCATCCACCACCATGTGCATGTCGATGAACACCTGCTGGCCCAGCACGCCACGGCTGGCGATGTCATGGCAATTGAGCACCCCGGGCACGTTCATGGCCACCTGGTGGATGGCCTCGGGTGCGATGGCGATCTGGTCCACCAGTTGGGGCAGATTGGAGCGAAGCACCCTCCAGCACACCCGCACCAGCAGCAGGCAGAGGGGGATGGCCAGAGCCACATCCAGCCAGCTGAGCTTCAGCCACACCGCCCCACTTAGGCCCACCAGCACCACAGCGGTGGTCCAGATGTCGCTGCTGGTGTGGGCGGCGTCCGCCTTGAGCAGCGCACTGCCGAGCCGCTGGCCCTCGGCGCGTTCGTAGGCGGCCAGCGCAATGTTGAAGCCGAGCACAACCAGCAACAACAGCAGCTCCTGGCTTTCCAGCCGCAGGGGCTGCAGACCGCCCCGCAGGCGCTCGAAGGCGGTTTGGAGAATTTCAAAGGCGGTGAACAGGATGAAGGCGGCAATGGCCAGCGCTCCAACGGCTTCGTATTTGTGGTGTCCGTAGGGATGGTCGCGGTCGGGTTCCGGGTCCGAGAGGCCGTTGGTCAGCAGCCCAAGCAGGCTGGAGAAGCCGTCGGTGGCGCTGTGCATCGCATCGGCCAAGATCGCCAGGGATCCTGTCAACAGGCCGAGCCCAATCTTCAACAGCGTCATGCTGATGTTGATGGCCAAGGCCACCAGCAGCACCCGTTTCACCTGCAGGCGGGTGTCCTGCCGCGGGGCATGGTGCCGCTGCAGCCTGTAGCGGTCGTTGCTCAACTCTGGAGCTGCCAACACACACTCAACCTAGTGACATTTGGCGCAGGCGCCGCGTTCCAGGCTGAGCTAGAGATGCACCAATTCCTGCAGCGCCATTGCCCCCGCCGGTGATCCTCCCCGAGCTTCCTGGCCTAACTGGAGTCAGCCAGGCCCTACCCGCCTCCCTGAGGCCGTGGTTGCCAGCCATTGGGCTGGGCCTAGGGGGCTGGGTTGCCACCGATGGGCTGCTGCGGCTCAGCCATCTGCCCCTCTCGCCGGGACTCACTTTGGCGGCGCTGGTGCTTGGGGCTTGGTGGCTGCGACACCCCCGCCCGATTGGACCCACTGCCACCGATGTTCCAGGCTGGTTGGAACGGCTGGAGCAGCTGCAGGTTCAGTTTGCCCAGCTGGAGGGAGAGCCCGTTCAGGCGCCGCAAACCGATCCTCAGCATGCTGAGGATCAGCCCGGTGTGGCACGCCAGCTGCGGGCCACCCAACTGACCGCGTTGCGGGTGGAGTTGGATCGCCCAGGCCTGATGGTGGCCCTGGTGGGCACCCAGCCCCCGGGGGTAGAGCTTCAGCCCGCGCTGGTTGAGGCCCTGCGCGGGCCCGAATCCTTGCTGCTGCACTGGGCCCATCCCCTGCCTGCCTGGAGCACTGGCTGGTCGTGGCCGCCGCTGTTTGAGGCCTGTGATGGCTTGATCCATCACCTGCGCACCCCCCTCTCTGCCGCCGACCTGCGCTGGCTGGAAGCCCTGCCCAGCGGCCAGCCGGCCTGGCTGCTGGTGGATTGCGGCAACCAGACCCAGGAGCCGCTGGCTGCCGAGCTGGCATCCCAGCTGGGGGCTGAATTGGCCCAGAGGTTGTTGTTCTGGGATGGACATCCCCAGAGCCTGGCGGTGAGCCTCGCGCCCTTGGCGCGGCAGTTGGCGAACACCGCACCGGCCCTGCGTCGGGGCCGCCAGCTGCGCCGCTTGCAACAGCTCCATGGCCGCTGGCAGGGCGATCTAGAGGTGCTGCGGCGTCAGCATTTTCTGCCGCTGCAGCGCCGCACCCAGTGGCTGGTGGCCGCCGGTGTGGTGGCGGCCCCCCTGCCGAGCCTCGACCTGTTGGTGCTGGCGGTGGCCAACGGGTTGATGCTGCGGGACATGGCCCGGATCTGGAACTGCCCCTGGACCCTGGAGCAGTTGCGAGCAGCTGCCACCGAACTGGCCAAGGCCTCTCTTGCCCTCGGCGTGGTCGAGTGGAGCAGCCAGGCCCTGGCCGGGCTCGTCAAGTGGCACGGCGCCACTTGGCTGCTGGGCGGGGCGATGCAGGCCCTCAGTGCTGCCTACCTCACCCGTGTGGTGGCCCGTGCCATGGCTGACATGCTGGCCCTGTCCGTTGGCGTGCCAGAGCCCGACTTGGCCGCCATCCAACGCCAGGCCCCCCTGCTGGTGTCCCGGGCTGCGGAGGCGGAAAAGCTCGATTGGGCTGCATTCCTCGACCAGGCCCGCCAGTGGCTGCGCAGCCAGTCGGCCAGTGGTTTTCCCGCCTCGGGGGTATGACGCCGTTGCCCGACTTGGATCAGCGGGTGGTGTTCGCCTTTGTGCTCACCCTGGCGGCAGGATTGTGCACAGGTCTCGGCAGTCTGCTGGGGCTGGTGTCCAGGCGGTTCAGCCCCCGGCTGCTCACCCTGTCGCTGAGCTTCTCTGCCGGCGTGATGATCTACGTCTCTTTTGTGGAGATCTTTCCCAAGGCCAGGGAGTCTTTGGTGCTGGGGCTGGGGCCGGCCGCGGGTTACGCCGCCACCGTGCTGGCTTTTTTTGCGGGCATGTTGCTGATTGCCCTGATCGACAACGCCCTGCCCACCCACAATCTGGCTCTCACGGACGGAGATCAGTCCGGCGTGCAGTCGCAAACTCTGCTCCGTACAGGTTTGTTTTCGGCGCTGGCGATCGCCATTCACAACTTTCCAGAGGGCCTAGCCACTTTCGTGGGGGCCCTCTCCAGTCCTCGCCTGGGCATTGGTATTGCCATTGCCATCGCCATCCACAACATTCCGGAGGGGCTGGCGATCTCGGCGCCTGTGTATTTCGCCACCGGCAGCCGTCGCAAGGCCTTCTGGGTGTCGTTTGCGTCGGGCCTGGCGGAGCCAATTGGCGCCGTGGTGGGGTACCTGTTTCTGCGCTCCTACCTCACCCCCACGGTGATGGGTCTGGTGTTCGCCAGTGTGGCCGGGCTGATGGTCTACATCTGCCTCGATGAGCTGTTGCCCGCCGCCCAGCGCACTGGCGCCCACCATCACCTGATGATTGCTGGAGTAACGGCGGGAATGGTGGTGATGAGCATCTCGTTGGTGTTGTTGGCCTGAGGTGAATCCCCTTCCTGCCGATCGCACCGCCCAGCAGCGCTGGCCCTGGTGGCCCCTACTGCCGCTCTACCCCTACGGTCGCCGCCGCACCGTGGTGCGTGAGCTGATCCCTGCTCAGATCTGGAGCCTGGAGCAGCTGCAGGGCGTGTTCTATGTGGCGGTACCGATCCGCATGACGGTGGTGCGGCTGCGCCAGGGGCTACTGCTTTATGCCCCGCTGCCACCCACCGGTGAGGTGCGCGCGACCCTGGCTGAGCTGGAAGCCCGCTATGGACCGGTGCTCACGATCGTGCTGCCCACCAGTTCCGGCCTGGAGCACAAGCTGCCCCTGCCAGCCCTGGCGCGGGCCTTTCCGGCGGCCCAAGTTTGGGTGACCCCACGGCAATGGAGCTTTCCCCTCCAGTTGCCCCTGAGCTGGCTGGGCTTTCCGGCGCAGCGCACCCGGTTTCTGTTTGATCAGGGTCTCCCCCACACCGACGAACTGCATTGGATCCCTCTGGGTCCTCTGGATCTGGGCCTTGGCACCTTCATGGAAGCGGCTTGCCTGCATCGCGCCAGCGGCAGCCTGCTGGTGACTGATGCCTTGGTCGCGATCAGCGAGGAGCCGCCCGAGCTGTTTGCCACCGACCCCAGCCCCCTGCTCTTCCACGCCCGGGAGCGGGGTGATGACCCCTTGCTCGATACCCCTGAGCGACGCCGTCGCGGTTGGCAGCGCCTGGTGCTATTTGCCTCCTACTTGCGCCCGGAGCCGCTGCAAGTGCCCGGCTGGCGGGAGCTGCTCTCTGGGCTGCTGGCCCCGGGGGTGCGGGAACGCCGCGCCTATTTCGGCCTTTACCCCTTCCGCTGGCAGCACGACTGGCAGGCTGAATTCCGGCGGCTGGTGCCGGGCGAGAGCTCGGCACTGCTGGTGGCGCCGGTGCTGGAGCGGTTGGTGTTCCCGCGCTGCCAAGCGGCCCTGCTGAGCTGGATCCGGGCCCTGGCGGCCCATCCGGAGCTGCGTTGGCTGGTGCCGGCCCACTACGACGCGCCGGTGCCCTGCAGTCCTGAACGGCTCATGGCCCTGGCCGATGAGCTCGAGGGGCGTCCCTGGGCCCCGGACAACGGCAGCTGGGCCTACCTCGCCGGTATCGATCGCGCCCTTTTGCGGCTTGGGCTGGTGCCGAATCAACCGATGCAGCCCGATGCAATCCAGCCAAGCCCTACGCAGTCAGATCGTTCGGAGTCAGATCGTTCGGAGGCAGATGAGGCGCGGCTCAGAGGTTGAGTTCGCCTGGATCAGCATCCAGCCCCGAATCCAGATCGCCACAGCCGAGCAGGCTGGTGTCGAGCTCCATGCGCTGCTCCATTTGACGCAGGAAATAGCCGGTCATCATGGCGGAGGCCAGGAGGCCTGCCAGGTTGTCACGGCTGGTCTGGATCTTCACTTCAAATTGCTCACCAGGAAGCATGCCCAGCAGGCCTTGCACGTTGTGCCGAATGATGTCCTGAATGTCGCCGCTGGCCGAGCGGGCTACCCGTTGCAGCACATCCGGAGATTGCTCCTGGAGGTACTGGATCAGCGAATTGCCGCTGATCGCTTCGTTGTCGGTGGTCAGGAACTCCGGGTTGAACATCGCCGGTGTGCGCTGCGGCCGAATTGCACCCTACCCCAGCTCTTCCGCTTCACCAGGGGGGTGGCCCAGGAGGGAGAACCGTAACCAGCCGAATCGGTTGAGCGGCCAGTAGCGCAGGACCGCCGTGCCGATCACCGCCTCTCGGGGCAGGGGGCCCCACAGGTGGGAATCCAGGCTGGCGTTGCGGTTGTCGCCCAGCACCAGCAGATGATCCGGCGGCACCGTCAGGGGCTCGAGGTGGTAATTCATCGGTTCGGCCGACCAATCCAGCGGGGCCGGAGCACCGTTGCGCCAGAGCACCCCCTCGCGCACCTCCACCTGGTCGCCGGCTTCGGCCACCACCCGCTTGATCAGGGCGGCATTGCGGTCGTAGCCCGCCTCGAGCAGGGCCGGCGGTGGGTGGAAGACCACCACGGAGCCAATGGGCACGCGGCGATGCAGGCGGGCTCGCAGTTTCTCCACCAACACCCGGTCCTGCAGTTGCAGCGTTGGCAGCATGGATCCTGAGGGAATCCAGCGGGGTTCCAGCACCGCCCAGCGCAACACCAGAGCCAGCAGCACCCAGGCCAGCACGGGCAACACCTGGCGGCGCAGGGCCTGCAACGGGCCGTTTGAGCTGCTCGACTGGCTGGGGGGTGTTGGGGCCAAGGGCGCAGGGGAGGATGGCTCCATCCTGAACGCCCCCGGCGTGGAGTTGGCCCGTCGCAATCTGGAGGCTGCGCTGCTGCTGCTCGGGGCCCTGATGGCGCGGGGCCTCAGCCATGCAGTGCTCTGCCCCGGCAGCCGCTCCGGTGCCCTGGCCATGGCGGCAGGGGTGCTGGAGGGCCGCGGGCTGATTCTCCACACCGCCGTGGATGAGCGCTCCGCAGCCTTTTTTGCCCTGGGACTTGGCCGGGCCTCGGGCCGGGCGGCTGCGGTGATCACCACCTCGGGCACGGCCGTCGCCAACCTGCTGCCGGCGACGGTGGAGGCCGACTACGGCACGATCCCTCTGCTGCTGATCACGGCGGATCGGCCCGATCGCCTCAAGGGTTGCGGGGCCAACCAGACGGTCAATCAGGAGTGCTTCCTGGCGGCGAGTGTGCGCTGGCTGGGGCAAGGGGATGGCTCTGGCCTGGCCGCCATGGCCGATGGTGTGATCATCCAGTTGGCGGAAGCAGCCCTGCTGGCGACGGCATCGCCGGGCCAGCCCCCGGGGCCCGTGCACCTCAATCTCCCCTTTGAGGAGCCCCTCCATGCCGATGGTCCTGCTCTGCTGGCAGCGGCCGCTCGCTTTGAAATGCCCGCGTGTTTTGGGCCTGAGTCGCGAGCGCCGGCGGCAGCTCCCCTACTCCCCGGTGGGGGGAGCCCGCGCCCTGATCCGGATCGTCCCGGTGTGGTGGTGGCCGGGCCCTGGCGCGGCCTGCCCCAGCATTGGGAAGCCCATGTGGAGGCCGTGCGCCGCTGGCAACGGCGCACGGGTTGGCCGGTGCTGGCCGATGGTCTGAGCGGTCTGCGCGGACTGGGGGAACTGGATCTGGTGGCCGGTTATGACCTGCTGCTGGATGGCGCGGATATCAGCTTCCAGGCTCCCCAGGTGCTGCGTCTGGGGCCCGTGCCCGCAAGCCGCCGCTTGCAGCGCTGGCTCGCCGGCCTGGACGCGCAGCACTGGCTTGTGAGTGAAGGGGATCCGCGCGGCCTCGATCCCCTGGCCACGGGCTGCCACCAGAGCGCGGCAGGTTTAGCCGGATGGATCGCGAGCTGGCCCCACGCCACCTGGCGGAGGCAGCCCAGCTTGGCAGCCCTTCAGCTGGCGGCGGCCTGGCGGCACCGGGAGGACGTCCTGCAGGCGAGGTTGAGCGCGGCCCTGCCCCCCGGCACCCCGGGTGAGCCGGCCCTGGCGCGCGCGTTGGGGAATCTGCTGCCGGCCGGCCTGCCGCTGGTGATCGCCAACAGCAGTCCGGTGCGCGACTGGGAAAGTTTCGGCGATCCTGCGGCCCCTGCGCGACCGGTTTATGGGTTCCGGGGCGCTTCCGGCATCGACGGCACCCTGTCGATCGCCTGCGGGGTGGCGGCAGCCTTGGGCCAAGCGGTGCTGCTCACGGGTGATCTGGCCCTGCTCCATGACAGCCATGGCTGGCTCTGGCGTCAGCAGCTGCGCGGCCGCCTCACCGTGATCCTGATCAACAACGATGGCGGTGGCATCTTCGAGCAGCTGCCGATCCGCACCACGCCAGCCCAGGCCCTCGATTTTGAGCGGTTGTTCGCCATGCCCCAATCGCTCGATCCGCTGGCGTTGGCGGCGGCCCACGGGGTGCCAGGGCGCCGCGTGCAGGCCGCTGCCGACTGGGAGCCCCAGCTGGCCTGGGCCCTGCAGCAGCCGTTGGCACTGCTGGAGTGGGTCAGTGATCGGCGCGTCGATGCAGGTCGGCGTCAGGAGCTGCGCAGAATGGCCGCCGTTCCCGTGCTGCAGCCGTGACTGCCTCCTCCATGTCCTCGGCGCCAGGCTCGCCATCAGAGGGTTCGCCGCTACCGGTGACCTGGCAAGCCGAGGGCTCTTACGAGGACATCCTGTTCGATCTCTGTGGGGAGGGCATCGCCCGCATCACGATCAACCGCCCCCATAAGCGCAATGCCTTCCGGCCGCGCACCGTGCAGGAGCTGTGCGATGCCTTTTCGCGGGTTCGCGACAATCCCCATGTCGGTGTAGTCCTTTTCTGTGGTGCCGGTCCTGCGGCGGACGGGGGTTGGGCGTTCTGCGCCGGCGGCGACCAGAGCGTGCGCGGCGATGGCGGTTACGTCGATGAAGGAGGCCTGCCCCGGCTCAACGTGCTCGATCTGCAACGGTTGATCCGCAGCCTGCCCAAGGTGGTCATCGCCCTGGTGGCGGGTTACGCCATCGGCGGCGGGCAGGTGCTGCATCTGCTCTGCGACCTCAGCCTGGCGGCCGAGAACGCGGTGTTTGGCCAGACCGGTCCCCGGGTGGGCAGCTTCGACGGGGGCTTTGGCGCGGGGTATCTGGCCCGGGTGGTGGGCCAGCGCAAAGCACGTGAGATCTGGTTCCTCTGTCGCCAGTACGGGGCTGAGCAGGCCCTGGAGATGGGCCTGGTGAATGCGGTGGTGCCCTTGGCGGAGCTGGAGGCCGAGGGGGTGCGCTGGGCGCGGGAGGTGCTGCAGCACAGCCCCACGGCGATTCGCTGCCTCAAGGCCGCCTTCAATGCCGAAACCGATGGCCTTGCCGGTATTCAGGAGCTGGCCGGTCAGGCCACTCACCTCTTCTACCGAACGGCAGAGGGTCAGGAGGGCCGCAATGCCTTTCTGGAGAAGCGCTCTCCCGATTTTTCTGACGTTTCCTGGTTACCTTGAGGGTTGGCGGGGTTGATCGGAGCGAGGGATCGACGGTGGTGATTCGGTGGCTCGGCAAGGCCCTTGGGTTTGGGCTCCTGTTGGTGACGGCTGGCCTGGCTGGCCAGGCTGTCCCCAACCCTCCGGCTGCAGCGTTCAGCTCCCCGCTTGCCACTGCCGATCGTCATCTCGTGCTGGATCGACGCCAGCGCCGCTTGACGGTGTTTGAGGGCGGACTGGAACGGCGCCGCTTTCCGGTGGGGGTCGGCCGCCCGGGTTGGGAGACCCCCGTTGGCCAGTTTTCGGTGATTGAACTGGCGGTGGATCCCACCTGGGAGCATCCAGCCACCGGCCGCCGCATCCCGCCGGGACCGACCAGTCCCCTGGGCAGCCGCTGGATCGGGTTCCATCGCGATTGCAACGGCCGCGTTGGTTTCAATGGCACGGAGCACCTGGTGGTGAAGGGCTGCGTCAGTGCGGGCTTCCATGGCACCCCCCAACGCGACAGCATCGGCCGGGCCGTATCCCACGGCTGCGTGCGCCTGCTGGATGAACATGTGCGCGAGTTGTTCGAGCTGGTGCAATTGGGCACCCCCGTGACGGTGCTGCCTTAGCGGCGCCCGTAGAGTTGCGCCCACCTTGGTGCACCAGGTATGCGGATCTTGTTTGCGGCGGCCGAATGCGCGCCGATGATCAAGGTTGGCGGTATGGGCGACGTCGTTGGATCGTTGCCGCCTGCCCTCGCGGCCCTGGGCCACGACGTCCGGATCATCCTGCCGGGTTACGGAAAGCTGTGGTCAAAGCTGCAGGTGTCGCCCGAGCCGATTTGGCGCGGCCACACGATGGGCAACGACTTCGCCGTCTTTGAGGCGCGCCATCCCACCAATGGCCTCACCCTGTATCTGGTGGGCCATCCGGTGTTTGATCCGGAGCGCATCTACGGCGGAGAAGACGAGGACTGGCGCTTCACCTTCTTTGCCAGTGCCACCGCTGAATTCTGCTGGCATCACTGGAAGCCCCAGGTGCTTCATTGCCATGACTGGCACACCGGCATGTTGCCGGTCTGGATGCATCAGGATCCGGAGATCAGCACCGTATTCACCATCCACAACCTCAAATACCAGGGTCCGTGGCGCTGGAAACTCGATCGCATCACCTGGTGTCCCTGGTACATGCAGGGGGATCACACGATGGCGGCGGCCCTGCTCTACGCCGATCGCGTGAATGCGGTGTCGCCCACCTACGCCATGGAAATTCGAACGCCCCAGTACGGCGAGCATCTCGATGGCCTGCTGAATTTCATTAGCGGCAAGCTGCGCGGCATCGTCAACGGCATCGACACTGAAGACTGGAATCCCGCCGTTGATGCCACCCTGCCGGCTCGGTTCTCGGCCGCCGATCTGGCCCTCCGAGCTGTCAACAAACAGGCTCTGCAGGAGCGTTTCGGGCTGGTGGTGAATCCCCGTTCCTATCTGCTGGGGATGGTGAGCCGTCTGGTGGATCAGAAGGGCGTTGATTTGCTGCTGCAGGTGGCTGATCGGGTGCTGGCCTACACCGACAGCCAGATCGTGGTGTTGGGCACCGGCGATCGCACCTATGAAAGTGGCCTTTGGCAAATGGCGTCGCGCCATCCCGGTCGCTTCGCCGTGTTCCTCACCTACGACGATGCCCTTTCCCGGCTGATTTACGGCGGCAGCGATGCCTTCCTGATGCCGAGCCGCTTCGAGCCCTGCGGCATCAGCCAGATGTTGGCCATGCGTTATGGCTCGATCCCGGTCGTGCGCATGGTGGGCGGCCTGGTCGACACCGTGCCCCCCAACGATCCGCTGGCCGGTAGCGGCACCGGCTACGGCTTCGACCGCTACGAGCCGATCGATTTCTACACCGCGATCGTGCGCTCTTGGGAGGCCTACCGCAACCAGGCCAGCTGGCAGGAGCTGCAGCGCCGCGCCATGGCGGTTGATTTCAGCTGGGCCCGCTCAGCCCTCGAATACGACGCCATGTACCGCGATGTCTGTGGGGTCAAGGAACCCACGCCGGAAGCTGCTGCTGTGGAGCGCTTCTCCCAGGGTCAGGATGCCGACCCCAGCCGCCGCGGCCTGGCATCCCTGCTGAAGCGCCGTTGAACTCGCTTTCCTGACGCCCATCCGTGACGCCCCCCCGTGATGCGCCGTTAGACGCCACCAGCCCTGCTACGGACCCTGCTCCCTATCCCGCCCCCTATGAGGAGCCGTGGGGGCGCCTGGGTGAGAATCTGCGGGCGGTTGCCGCCAGCACGGGCCTGAAGCTCCGCGAGCTCTGGCGGCGCAATCGGGAGGGGGATCTCTCTGTGCCGGGGTTTTGGCCCGTCTCCTTGGCCTCCCTCTTCTGGCCGCTGCTGTTGGCCCTGAGTCTGGCCCTTGTCTTTGGGCTGATCCTGCGTTTGGCGCCCGGTCAGCAGCCGCCCTCTGCGTCACACCTTCAACAACCAGTTCAACAACCAGTTCAACAACACGTTCAAGAACCTGTTCAACAGGCTGGTCAGCAGCGTGTGGTGCATTCGCTCCAGCCCCCAAACCAGCCCTCGTTCCCGCCCTCGTTCCCGCCCCAGTTGCCGCCCAAACCGCTGTTGGAGCTTGATCCCCTGTTGGCCCTGCTCGCCGAAGACGACCCGCAGGCCTGCATCGCCTCGGCCCGTCCCGACCCGCAGGCGAGACGCCTCGATCTGGAGATGGCTGGTGCCTATCAGGTGCTGCTGCCGGAGCGCCGCCAACAGCTGGCCGACCACTGGTTGCACCGCAGCCATGAGCTGGGCTACGACCAGTTGCGGTTGCTGGATGGCAGCGGCACGGTGCTGGGCCAGGCAGCCAGGGTGGGGAGCGGCATGGTGCTGCTGGAGCTGTCCCCAGAACCTCAGGCATGATCCTGGGCTCCGTCTCGCTCCCGCACTGATGACCTTGCGCCTGGCCCAGCTGCAGGAGCTCTGGGGAAGCCCCACGACGGGCTCCTTATCGGCCGCGCAATCCGCGATCACCTTGGCACCCCAGGCGATCTGCACCGACAGCCGTCACCTCGCCCCCGGCCAATTGTTTCTGCCGCTGGTCGGCGAGCGCTTTGACGGCCACACGTTTCTGCCCGCCGCCCTGGAGCAGGGTGCCGTTGCTCTGCTGGCCAAAGCCGCCCATTTCGACGTCGCCATCCAGGCGACGCTGATCGGGGAGGCCACCAAGGCGGGCGTTCCCCTCTGGCTCGTGCCGGACACCCTGCTGGCTTATCAGCAGCTGGCGGGCCTGTGGCGTCAGCAGCTGCAGGCACCGGTGGTAGCGGTGACCGGTTCGGCCGGCAAAACCACCACGCGGGAGTTGATCCGGGCCGCCCTGTCTCCCTTGGGGGCGGTGACCGCCTCCAGCGGCAACAACAACAACGACATCGGTGTCCCCCTGACCCTGCTCAAGGCCAACTCCAACGACGCGGCTGTGGTGGTGGAGATGGGCATGCGAGGTCTAGGCGAGATCGATCGCCTCAGCAGCTGTGCGCGCCCCGACGTGGCGGTGATCACCAACATCGGCACGGCCCATATCGGTCGGCTTGGCAGCCGCGAAGCGATCGCTACCGCCAAGTGTGAGATCACTGCTGGGCTGCGGTCCGATGGACTGGTGGTGATCCCGGCCGGGGATCCCCTGTTGGATGGCGCCTTGGCGAGGGTGTGGCAGGGCCGGGTGGTGCGGATCGCCCTTGAGGGCGAAGGCCATGAGGCCCAGGCCGATTGGCTGGGGCGTCTGAATGCCAGCGGGGACACGCTTGCGGTGGCAGGTGTTGTGGTGGACGTGCCCCTGGAGGGGATTCACCACGCCCGCAATCTCCTGCTCGCCCTCGCGGTGGCGCGGGAGTTGGGGCTCGATCCCCATCATTGGCAGCCCTTGCAGGTCGACCTGCCGGGGGGGCGTAGCCGGCGTCTGGAGCTAGGCGGGGTGCTGGTGCTTGATGAGACGTACAACGCTTCGCCGGAAGCGGTGCTGGCCTCGTTGGATCTGCTGGCCCGCCAACCCGGTCGCCGTTTTGCGGTGCTCGGCACGATGCTCGAGCTGGGCGAGCAGAGCCTGGCCCTGCACCGGCAGGTGGCTGAACGGGCTCGCCAACTGGACCTCGATGGCTTGGTGATCGTTGATGGCGGAGAGGAAGGGCCTGCCATGCTTGCGGCTGCCAGGGGCCTGACCCGCCTGGAGCGGGTCACCACGCCGGAAGCAGCGGCCGCTCCGCTCAAGGCCTGGCTGGCTCCCGGAGATGTGCTGCTGCTCAAGGGGAGTCGCGGCGTGGCACTGGAGCGGCTGATTGCCCTGCTCCAGCAGGATCACCAGCCCCTGGCTAATCAGCCATGATGGCGGCGGAGCAGCATTTCACGATGTTGTGCCTTCGGGCAGAGGCCCTGGGTGGTGGTTCACTCGGGGCCTTTCCTCTATCCAGCGATCGGGCCCGGCTCAGCTGAGATACCAGTGCAGCAGCGCTGTCAGCTGGCCCACCATGCCCTTGCCAGTGAGCAGCTCGCCAGCGATGGCAGCGGCAAAGCCGAGCATGGCCACGCGTCCATTGAGCAGCTCCACTCCGGCCAGAGCCTTGGTGTTCCAGGGTTTGGGGCTGGTCATGCTGGCGCCAAAGCGCTCCACCGGTTCGTATAGAAACTTGGAGCTCTCGGTGTTCTTCGGGCTCAAGGGCGGGGACCTGTCCAATTTTCCTTAACCAACTGGCGGGCCCGGCCCAGGGCCAGCGCCCCATCGGGGACATCTTTGGTGATGGTGGATCCGGCCCCTACCGTCACATTGTTGCCCAGCCGCAGGGGTGCCACCAGCACCGAATTGGCACCGGTCTTGCTGCCGGCCCCCACCACCGTGCGGTGCTTGCGCACCCCGTCGTAGTTGGCCGTGATCGTGCCAGCCCCCACGTTCACCCCGGTGCCCAGGTCGGCGTCGCCGATGTAGCTGAGGTGATTCACCTTGACGCCGCTGGCCAGGCTGCTGTTTTTCACCTCCACGAAGTTGCCGATGTGGCACTGCTCGCCCACCTCCGTGCCCGGCCGCAATTGGGCGAATGGGCCGATGGCGCAGCCGTCGGCCACCTGGGCCTGCCGCAGGACGGAGTGGAGCACCGAAATGTTGGCGCCCAGCTGGCTGTCTTCAATCAGGCAACCGGGGCCGATGCGGCAGCCATCACCAATCGCGCTGGTGCCGCGGAAATGGCACTGGGGTTCGATCACCACATCCCGGCCGAAGCGGGTCCCCTCACTGAGGGTGCAACTGGCGGGGTCGACGAAGGTCACCCCTTCGGCCATCCAATGGCGCCGCAGGCGCTCCTGCAGCACGGCCTCGCACTGGCTGAGCTGGAGCCGGTCGTTGATGCCAGTGATCTCATCGGCGTCGTCCACTTCCCGGTGCATGGCCGGGTTAAGCATGGCCACCGTGTCGGTGAGATAGAGCTCGCCCTGGTCGTTGTCGGTGGTGAGCTGCGGCAATACGGCGGCCAGCTTCGACCAGTTGAAGCAGTAGATGCCCGCATTGGTGAGGGCGTTGCGGCGTTGCTCGTCGTTGCAGTCGCGGTGCTCCACGATGGCGCTCACCTGTCCATCGGGGCTGGCAAACACCCGGCCATAGCCGCTGGGATCGGCAAGCCGGGCGGTGAGCAGGGTGACGGCGGCGCCGCTGCTGCGGTGCTGCTCCAGCAGGGCGGCGAGCGTTTCTGGCCGCAGTAGGGGCACATCGCCATTGAGCACCAGCAGATCGCCGCGGAAATCCCGCAACGGCTCCAGCAGCTGCTGCACGGCGTGGCCCGTGCCGTTCTGGGGCTGTTGCAGCACAAACTCCAGGCCGCTGTGCCCCTCCAGTTCCTGTTCCACCCGTTCGGCCTGGTGCCCCACGATCAGCAGGCGGCGATCGGGCTGCAGGTGCTCACAGCTGGCCAGCACCCGCTCCACCAGGCTGGCGCCGGCCAAGGGTTGCAGCACCTTGGGCAGGGCGCTCTTCATGCGTGTGCCCTTCCCGGCAGCCAACACGGCAACGGCAAGCATGGACAAGTGCGAACGGCTGGCCCGGAATCTACGCGGGCTGGTTCAGGAGGCAGGCTGGCGTAGGCGGGCCAGATCGTCCCAGAAGCCCGGGTAGGACACAGCCGCCGCCTCCGGGCGAAGCAGCTGGCTATCGCCGGCGGCAACACCCGCGGCCACGGCCAAGCTCATCGCCACCCGGTGGTCAGTTTCGCTGTCCACTGTGGCGCCGTGCAGTTCGGTGATGCCCGTGATCGCCATGCCGTCTTCGAATTCGTCGATCCGGGCCCCCATGGCCCCGAGCTGCCGGGCCATCACCGCCAGCCGGTCGGTTTCCTTCACCCGGAGCTCCTCGGCATCACGGATGCGGCTGACTCCCTCAGCGCAGCAGGCCGCCACAGCCAGCACGGGAATTTCATCCACCAATCGCGGGATCAGGTCGCCACCGATCTCAAAGGCGCGTAGGGGGCCATGGCTCACCTGCAGATCCCCCACCGGCTCGCCCGCCACATCACGGGCATTGATCACCGTGATGTTGGCGCCCATCTGTGCGAGCACCTCGAGGATGCCAGTGCGGCTGGGATTGAGGCCCACATTCTCCACCGTGAGCGCGGCGCCGGGGGTGATGGCGCCGGCCACGAGCCAGAAGGCTGCGGAGCTGATGTCACCGGGCACCACCACGCTCTGGCCGCGCAGGGTCTGTCCTGGCGTCAGGGTCACCACGGTGTTCCCGGCTCCGCCCACGGTCAGCTCGGCCCCGAAGGCCCGCAGCATCCGCTCGCTGTGGTCGCGGCTCTGGGCCGGCTCAATCACGGTGGTGGGTCCCTCTGCGGTGAGGGCGGCCAGCAGGATGGCGCTCTTCACCTGGGCAGAGGCCACGGGTGTCTGGATCGTTGTGCCCTGGAGTGGTTGCCCCAGCACCGCCAGCGGGGCGAAGTTGCCGTCCTTGCGTCCGTGAATCACGGCGCCCATTGCGGCGAGGGGGGCCCCCACCCGCCGCATCGGCCGGCCCCGCAGAGAACCGTCGCCAGTGAGCACAAAGTGGCGTCCCGCCCGGCCCGCCAACAGGCCGAGCATCAGCCGCATTGTGGTGCCCGAGTTGCCGCAGTCGAGCACGTTCGCGGGTTCCTGGAAGCCATCAAGGCCCACGCCCTGCACCGTCACCGGTTTGCCGGCCCGGATCTCCGACACGGTCACTCCCATGGCCCGCAGGCAGGCGGCGGTGCTGAGCGGGTCTTCGGCGGGCAGCAGGCCCTCGATGCGGGTTTCCCCCTCGGCGATCGCGCCGAACAGCAGCGCCCGGTGCGAAATCGACTTGTCGCCAGGGACCTGCACGCTGCCCCGCAGGCTGCCGCCGCCAGGCAGGCTGAGGGGGCGTGAGGCGGCGGAATGGGCCACGAAGGACGGTCAAGGGTTCGGCGATCCTATGGAGTGCGGCTGGGGGGGGCTCTGCTGGTCCTGCAGTTTCTGCTCGGTGTGCTGCTGCAGCCCGCGCCGGTCTTGGCAGCTGCCTGGGCCACGCAACCCGCGGATCTCTACCGCTGTGATGGTGATCTGCTGGAGGTGCGGGTCTTCGACGGTCCCGTGGATGCGGACGCGATTCCCAATCGCAGTGGCGGCACCTCCCCAGGGGCCTTCGTGGTGCTGCAGTGGCATGGCCTCAGCCTGCAGTTGCCTCGCACCAACAATGCCGGCGCTCCCAGCTACACCGATGGCCGCTGGTGGTGGAGCCCTGTCGAGTTGGACCACCCCGAGTTTCGCCAGCGTCGTGGCACCGTTCAGAGCTTCAGCTGTGAGCGGCAGATCCAGTCTTCACAGGCGCCTTGACCGCCTGGTCAAACCAGCGTCTGCTCACGGGCCATGGGTCAGCCCAGCAGCAAGCCGCCTGCGCTGTCGGCACTGGCTTCGGCACTGCGCAGGTCAAAGAGCAGATCCTCGAGGCTCAGTTGTTCAAGGGTCTTGATCCGGGCCCGCTCCAGGCGCCGCTCCAGGGCCTCGGTGACCTGGTCGGCGGGTGATACCTCGTGGTCGTCCGCCGTGCTCGTGGTTGTGGCGAACCATCGCGCCGCAGCCGTTTCTCCCAGCCCCGCCAGCACCGCCGCCAGGCTGATCGCTCGCGCTGGCCGCGCCAGTCGGTAGCCCCCCAGTCGGCCCCGCCTCGCCTCGAGCAGGCCAGCGCGCCGCAGGCGCAGTAGCAGCTGCTCCAGCATCGGCTCGGGCAGCTGCTGGGCGGTGGCCAACTCGTGGGTCGACTGCCAGCGCAGGGGCTCGCCGGCAAGCTCCAGCAGGGCCTTGAGGGCATGGCTGGCCTGGCGAGAGAGCATCCCGAGCTCTCAGCTGGCTGCCGCGGCCCGATCCGCCAGCCGCTCCAGCACGTGCTCCAGGGTGTAGCCGAACAGGGCGGGATCGGGGTCGCTAGTTCCGATGTCAGCCAGCCCCAGCTCGCCCCAGCGGGCATCGATGCGCGCCTCCAGCTCGGCCGGTCGGCCCAGTGGCTCGCCCCAGGGGTGCCGCTTCTCCGGACCGATCTTGGTGGTGGCATCGATGGCTAGACGGCCCCCCAGGCCCAGGCGCTCGCTGGCGAAGTCGAGGGTGTCGAAGGGGGTGTCTTCCAGCACAAACAGATCCCGCTGCGGATCCACCTGGGCGCTGATCGCCCAGATCACCTGGCGTGGATCGCGGATGTTGATGCTCTGATCGACCACCACCACGAATTTTGTGTAGGTGAACTGGGGCAGGGCGCTCCAGAAGGCCATCGCCGCTCGCTTGGCCTGGCCGGGGTAGGCCTTGTCGATGGCGATCACGGCCAGTTTGTAGCTGAGCCCTTCCATCGGCAGGAAGAAATCGACGATCTCCGGGATCTGCTGGCGCAGGATCGGCGTGTAGATGCGATTCAGCGCAATGGCGAGCATCGCGTCTTCCTTGGGGGGACGGCCGCTGAAGGTGGTGAAGTAAATGGGATCGCGTCGCTGGGTGACGCACTGGATCTGCACCAGGGGCGAATCCTCCACACCGCCGTAAAAGCCCATGTGATCGCCGAAGGGGCCGTCAGCCAGCTCTTCGCCGGGGGTGATCGTGCCTTCGAGCACCACCTCGCTGTGGCTGGGCACCTCCAGATTCACTGTTTTGCATTTCGCCAGGCGTACCCCTTCACCGGCGTACAGGCCGGCGAATAGCCACTCACTCAGCTGCACCGGTATCGGCGTGGCCGCCGCCATCACCAGCAGCGGGTGCACGCCGATGGCGATGGCAATCTCCAGTTTTTTGCCCATGGCTGCCGCCTTGCGCAGGTGGCGGGCGCCGCCGCGCACGCTCAGCCAGTGCACAGTCATCGTGTTGATCGACTGCTGCTGCAGCCGGTACACACCAACGTTGGGGGTGCCGGTTTCGGGGTCTTTGGTGATCACCAGCCCCAGGGTGATGATCCGGCCGCCATCGCCCGGCCAGGGGCGCAGCAGTGGCAGAGCGTCGAGGTTGACCGCCTCGCCCTTGAACACCTGCTGGCGGCAGGGCGGAATGAGATCGAGATCGGGACGGGCCTTGAGCACATCCAGCAGCACCGAGCCGAAGCGCACCGCCTCGCGGGCCCCCTTCGGCGGCCGGGGCTGCTGCAAGAGGGCCAGGCGCTCGCCCAGGGCCTCGAGCTCCTCGGGCCGCTCCATGCCCAGGCTCCACAGCACCCGCTCCTGGGTGCCGAGCAGGTTCACCGCCACCGGCATCGACGAGCCGATCACGTTTTCAAACAACAATCCCGGCCCGCCGGCGGCCAGCACCCGGTCGGCGATGGCCGCGAGCTCCAAGTCCGCATCCACCGGGGCGGTGATGCGGCGCAGGGCACCACGGCTCTCCAGCAGCTCCAGGAATCCGCGCAGGTCCCGGCGGCTGCGCTGGCTGAACAGGGGCGCGGCCATGGGAGCAGGCATTGGGGCGTTTCGGTGAAGCCACTGTGACGGATGCCCCTGATTACTGTGACGCACCCGAGCTGTAGCCGCGCCCGTGCAGATTTCCTACTTCCACACCTCCGAGTGCGTTCCAGCGCTGAAGGCCGCAGCCGGTTTGCCAGATGCAGCCGTGGTGATCGATGTGCTCCGGGCCACCACCACCATCGCCTGGTCGCTGCAGAACGGCGCCGAGGCGGTGGAGGCTTTTGCCAGCCTGGATGAACTGGAGGCTGCTGCGGCTGCCTGGCCGGCCGAAAAGCGTCTGCGGGCCGGCGAGCGCGGCGGCCAGCGGGTGGAGGGCTACGACCTGGGTAACTCGCCCCTAGCCGTGACGCCCGAACTGGTCGGGGGCAAGCGGATCTTCATGAGCACCACCAACGGCACTCGCTCCCTGGCGGTGGTCAAGCCGGTGCCGCTGCTCTTGACGGCCTGTCTGCCCAACCGCGCGGCCGTGGCCCGGCGCCTGCTGGAGCACGACTGCAAGCGGGTGTGGATTGTCGGCAGCGGCTGGGAAGGTGATTACTCCCTCGAAGACAGCCTGGCGGCCGGTGCCGTTGCTTCGGCGGCCATGGAGATGGCCGTGACTCCCCACATCGGCGTGAGCTGCGGCAACGACGAGATGCTCGCGGCCCTGGCCCTGTGGCAGCAGTGGCGCCACGATCCGGAAACCGCTCTGCGCTCCGCCAGCCACGGCCAACGCCTGATCGGTTTGGGCAACCATGACGCCGATTTCGCCTGCTGCGCCGCCGTCGACAGCCTGCAGATGGTGCCCTTCCAGGCGGAGCCCGGGGTGCTCAAGCCCAGCTGAGGGCCGCTGGCGCCCCTTGGTAGTTCCCTTACAGTTCGCCCGTTCTGTTGGGGCAGTCGGTGAGCAGTTTTCTGGCGGCAGCTGTGCAGCTCACCAGCACGCCGGATCCGGATGCGAATTTCGCCGCTGCGGAAGAGCAGATCGAGTTGGCGGCCCGCCGCGGGGCCGAACTGGTCGGTCTGCCGGAAAACTTTGCCTTCATGGGAGATGACGAGCGCCGTCTGGAGCTGGCCGCCTCCCTGGCGGAGCGCTGCAGTCGGTTTTTGGTCACCATGGCGCGCCGCTATCAGGTGACGTTGCTGGGGGGCGGCTTTCCGGTGCCCGCCGGTTCCGGGCAGACCTTCAACCGAGCTGAGCTCGTCAGCACCGAAGGCCAGCTTCTGGCTCAATACGACAAGATTCACCTCTTCGATGTCGACCTGCCGGACGGCAACACCTACCGGGAATCGGCCACCGTCCAGCCCGGTAACGCGCTTCCGCCGGTGGTGGATGTGCCCGGGTTGGGGCGTATTGGCCTCTCCATCTGTTACGACGTGCGATTTCCCGAGCTCTACCGCCATCTGGCCTCCGCGGGAGTGGATGTGTTGATGGTGCCGGCAGCCTTCACCGCCTTTACGGGCAAAGACCACTGGCAGGTGCTGCTGCAGGCCCGCTCGATCGAGAACACGGCCTACGTGCTGGCACCGGCGCAGACAGGTCTCCATTACGGCCGGCGCCAAAGCCACGGTCATGCGCTGGTGATTGACCCCTGGGGCACGGTTCTTGCCGATGCCGGTGTCGGTGTCGGTTCGGCTGTGGCTCCGATCGACCCCGGTCATGCCAAGCGGGTGCGGGCCCAGATGCCCAGCCTTGAGCATCGCCGGCCGGCCCTGTTTTAACCGTCCTGATGCGTTGGCCTGTCAGCGTCAAGTGGACATCAGCCCTAGCCGCTCTGGCCTTGGTGTTGGCGGACCTGCCGGCCTGGGCATCGTCGTTGGTGGCCTGGCGCATCACCCGCGGCGGCCAGCTGGAGCTGCGCACCAGCCTTGACGTGCGTCCCCAGGCGTTCTTTGAAGCGGGATCAGCCCTGAGGGGGCCGCGGGTTTGGGTGGATCTGCCCGGCGCCCCGTCCCGCACCCGCAGCGTGCGGGGGAGTGGTGCCGTGAGGGAGGTGCGCATCGGCCGGCCCGATGGTTTCACCACCCGCCTGGTGCTGGAGTTTGCGCCCGGCACTCAACTGGATCCTGGCGGACTAAGGCTGGTGGGCACCGCCCGCGACCGCTGGCGCATGGAGTTGCCCGGGCTGGCCAATCAAACGGGCCTTGGTCTGGGAGAAGGGGATCTCGACGCCGTTAGCAGTGCAGTGTGGGAGCGGGAGAGCACCTTTCCCACCGCCAGCACGCCCCTGTCGGCGGATGGCCTGCCGGTGGTCCCCCGAGGTCGCTTCAAGGTGGTGATCGATCCCGGCCACGGCGGTCCCGATCCTGGGGCCGTGGGCATCGGCGGGCTGCGGGAAACCGATGTGGTGCTCGATGTCTGTCTGCAGATGGCCCGGTTGTTGCAGGCTCGCGGCGTTCAGGTGCTGATGACCCGCACCTCCGAGGTGGACGTCGACTTGCCCCCCCGGGTTGCCCTGGCCAACAGCAGCGGCGCCGATCTGTTTGTGAGCGTGCACGCCAATGCTCTGAGCATGGCGCGCCCCGATGTGAATGGCATCGAAACCTTCTACTTCGAGGGGGCTGGGGCCGCCTCGCGCCGGCTGGCTGGGGCGTTGCAGCAGCAGATGGTCGCCATTTCGCCTGGCACACCGGATCGGGGCGTGCGCACGGGCCGCTTTTTCGTGATCCGCCGCACGGTGATGCCTTCGGCCCTGGTGGAGATGGGGTTTCTCACCGGTGAGCTCGATTCCCGCCGCCTCGCCGATCCCAATTACCGCCGGCGCATGGCGCTCGCCCTCTCGGCTGGGATTCTCAATGCCCTTCAGGACCGGCCATGAGTGCATTGGTAGGACTCTTTGACAGCGGCCTCGGCGGACTCACGGTGCTGCGTCGCCTGCAGGAGCGTTATCCCCACTCTTCCTGCTTGTATCTCGGCGACACGGCCCGTGTTCCCTACGGCCAGCGCAGCGTGGCCGACATCCGCGCCATCGCTGCCGAGGTGGTGATGTGGCTGCGGCACCAGCAGGTGGGTGTGCTGGTGATGGCCTGCAACACCTCCAATGCACTGGCTCTGGATGTGGCCGTGGCCGAGGCCGGTGTGCCGGTGGTGGGCTTGATTGACAGCGTGGCAGCTGATCTGGACAGTGAGCGGGTGGGCGTGCTCGCCACTCCCGCCACAGCCAGCAGTGGTGCCTACCGCCGGGCGATCCATGCTTGCCATCCCCACGCTGAGGTGCTGGAGGTGGGCTGCCCGGCTTTTGTGCCCCTGATTGAGGCGGGGGATTTGCAGGCGCCGGCTTTGGAGGCTGAGGCACTCGCATACCTGGCTCCCCTGCTGGCGGCCGGCGTTGACACCATCGTGTTGGGCTGCACCCATTACCCGATGTTGCGCCCGCTGCTCACCGGGCTGCTGCCCCCCCACGTGCGTCTGGTCGATCCGGCTGCATCCGCCGTGCGGCGGTTGGGCCCCTTGCTGGCCAGCATGGGGGGGATGCCCGAAGGCGAGTTGTCCGGCGTGGCGGTGGTTCATCCAGCCCAGCGCACCCGGGTCTGTGTGAGCGGCTGCGCGGGCGCCTTCGCCGATGGGGCCAGCCGCTGGCTGGGCTATCGACCATCGGTGGAGAGGGTCGACCTGCGGTCGGTCGGTTGAGCCTTCTAGGATCGCGCCACGGCGGAGGTGTTGTGGCAACGGTTGCAGAGCTGCTCCAGCCCGTTGAGGCTGATCTGGATGCCCTGCTGGCCGATCTGCGCAGCCTGATCGGAGCCGGTCACCCAATTCTCCAGGCCGCTGCAGAGCATTTGTTTGCCGCTGGCGGGAAACGCTTGCGTCCCGGCATCGTGCTGCTGCTATCGCGGGCGGTGGCTGCCGATGGCGAACTGGGCCCGCGGCATCGTCGTTTGGCCGAGATCACCGAGATGATCCATACGGCCTCCCTGGTGCACGACGATGTCGTCGATGAGGCCGCCACCCGCCGCGGTGTCGACACCGTCCACAGCCGCTTCAACCACCGCGTCGCCGTGCTGGCTGGTGATTTTCTGTTTGCCCAGGCCAGCTGGCACCTCGCCAACCTTGACGACCTCGAGGTGGTGAAGCTGCTCAGCCGGGTGATCATGGATCTGGCCGATGGTGAGGTGAAGCAGGGTCTGTTCCGTTACGACACCGGCCAGAGCTTCGAGACCTACCTCGAGAAGAGCTACTGCAAAACGGCCTCCCTGATTGCCAATAGCGCCCGCGCTGCCGGCGTGCTCACGGGGCTGTCTGCACCCCAGCTCGATGATCTCTATCGCTTTGGGCGCCAGCTGGGTCTGGCCTTCCAGGTGGTCGACGACATCCTCGACTTCACCGGCAGCGACCAGCAGCTGGGCAAGCCGGCCGCTAGCGATCTGGCCTCGGGCTACCTCACCGCGCCGGCCCTCTACGCCCTCCAGGAGCGCCCAGCGCTGGCTGTCCTGATCGAGCGGGAATTCTGCGAGGAGGGTGATCTTGAGCAGGCCCTTGGACTGGTGCGTGGCTGCGAGGCGATTCCCCGCTCACGCGCCCTGGCCGAGGGCTTTGCCCAGGAGGCTGCCCAAGCCCTGGAATGGTTGGCACCCTCCGAGCCCCGCAGCGCCCTGCGAGCCCTGCCCGATTTCGTGCTCAGCCGGCTCTATTGATCATTCGCCTTCCGTTGCCAGCAGGGGCGCCTGCTCGAGGCTGCTCAGAAACCGCTCGATGCCCGGGTAAATCTTCTTCCGCTCGCGTTCGCTGATCTGGGCGGGTGGCACCACAAACACCTGGCAGCCAGCGGCGCGGGCGGCCTGGGCCCCGGCTGGGGAATCTTCAAACGCCCAGGTCTGCTCAGGCGCAACCCCCAAGCGCTCGGCGGCCAACAGGAACACATCCGGTGCCGGTTTTCCAGCCGCCAGCGCGGGATCGTCGCCATGGACCCGGGTGGTGATCGCCTCTAGCCATGGGTGGGGTGCCGTTTTGAGCGCCACGGCTTCCCGCGAGCTGCTGGTGGCGAGCGCCATCGGGATCGCTAGCGCAAGGCAACGCTGCACCAGCTCTTCGGCACCCGCGGTGGGCTGGGCGTGGATCAACAGTGCTTCTGCGATGGGCTGGCGCACGGTCAATAGGGTTTGAGGGCTGGGGGCGGAGCTTTGGGCCGCGTCGATCCACTCGACCACTTGTGCCGCGCAATCCAGGCGGCGGCGGCCACGCAGGCCCAGCAGCTGGGCTTCTGTCAGTAGGCAGCCGAAGTGTTCGGCCGCCTGACGCCAGGCCTGGGCGTGCAGGGGCTCGGTATCGAGCAGCAGGCCATCGAGGTCAAACAAGCAGGCGGCAGGCTTCCCCATCCGATCATTCTCGGCGACGGCTGTTACAGCGCCGATCGGCCGTGGCCGAGCCCTGGTGCTGACCGCTTGAATGGCCTCAAGTGTCTTTGTTGTCGGCAGCGCCATGGGTCAGGCTCCCACGATCGAGTCGGTGCTGCAGGAAGAGCGCCTGTTTGCGCCACCGGCCGAGCTGGCCGCAGGTGCCAACATCGCTTCGATGGAGGTCTACCACGCTCTCTGCGCCAAGGCTGAGGCTGATCCCGATGGCTTTTGGGGAGATTTGGCCCGTGCGCAGCTGCACTGGTTTGAGCCGTTTCACACGGTTCTCGATTGGAGCAACCCTCCCTTTGCCAAATGGTTTGAAGGAGGCACCACCAATCTCAGCTTCAACTGCCTCGATCGCCACCTCACGGGGCCCCGCGCCGACAAGACGGCTCTGATCTGGGAAGGGGAGCCGGGAGACAGCCGCAGCTTCAGCTACCGCCAGTTGCACGCCGAAGTGTGCAAAGCCGCTAATGCGCTCAAGGCCCTGGGCATCGGCAAGGGGGATCTGGTGGCCCTGTACATGCCGATGATTCCGGAGGCGGCGATTGCCATGTTGGCCTGCGCCCGGATCGGTGCACCCCACTCGGTGGTGTTTGGCGGTTTTTCGGCCGATGCCCTGCGGGACCGGCTGATCGATGGCCAGGTGAAGGCGGTGATCACCGCCGATGGCGGCTTCCGCAAGGACAAGCCGGTGCCGCTTAAGCCGGCGGTGGACGAGGCCCTCAGCGCAGGTGGCGGCGCTCCCAGCGTCCAGCACGTGCTGGTGGTCCGGCGCATTGAGGGCGACTGCGCCATGAGTTCCGGCCGCGACCACTGGTGGCACGACCTGGTGGATGCGCAGAGCGTCACGTGCCCCGCCGAGCCGATGGCCAGTGAGGACCGGTTGTTCGTGCTCTACACCTCAGGGTCCACTGGGAAGCCCAAGGGGGTGGTGCACACCACCGCCGGCTACAACCTCTGGGCCCACCTCACATTCCAGTGGATCTTTGACATCCGCGAGGACGACATCCACTGGTGCACCGCCGACGTGGGCTGGATCACCGGTCACAGCTACATCGTCTACGGTCCACTCTCCAACGGCGCCACCACGGTGATGTACGAGGGCGCGCCGCGGCCCAGCAAGCCTGGCGCCTTCTGGGAGGTGATTCAGAAGCACCGCTGCACGATCTTCTACACCGCCCCCACGGCGATCCGCGCCTTCATGAAGAGCGGCCGGGAGGTGCCCGACCAGTACGACATGAGCAGCCTGCGCATCCTCGGCACCGTGGGCGAGCCCATCAACCCCGAGGCCTGGATGTGGTACCGGGATGTGATCGGCGGTAACCGCTGCCCGGTGGTGGACACCTGGTGGCAAACCGAGACCGGTGGCGTGATGATCAGCCCCCTGCCCGGGGCCACCCCCACCAAGCCCGGTTCTTGCACCCTGCCCTTGCCTGGCATCGCTGCCGACATCGTCAATCTCGAGGGCACATCCCAAGCTGTTGACCAGGGTGGCTATCTGGCGGTGCGACGCCCCTGGCCGGGAATGATGCGCACGGTGCACGGCGATCCGGAGCGCTTCCGCAAGAGCTACTGGGAGGAGATCCGCCCGGCCGATGGCTCCTGGCTCTATTTCGCCGGTGATGGCGCCCGCCGCGATGCCGACGGTTACTTCTGGGTGATGGGCCGGGTCGATGACGTGATCAACGTCAGTGGCCACCGCCTCGGCACCATGGAGATCGAGAGCGCCTTGGTGAGCCACCCGGCCGTGGCCGAGGCCGCCGTGGTGGGCCGGCCTGACGACCTCAAGGGAGAGGGCATCGTTGCCTTCGTCACCTTGGAGACCGGCCGCAACGGCAACGACGCCTTGATGGCAGAGCTGCGCAGCCATGTGGGCAAGGAGATCGGCCCGATCGCCAGGCCGGATCTGATCAAGTTCACCGATGCCCTGCCGAAAACCCGCAGCGGCAAGATCATGCGCCGGATCCTGCGGGCCCTCGCTGATGGTCAGGAGGTGAGCGGCGACACCAGCACCCTGGAGGACCGCTCTGTGCTCGATGCCCTACGGGTCTAGCTCGGTTGGGAGGGCTGGCTCCCCCAGGCATCGATGCTGGTGGCGATGCGGTCGAGGGCTCGCTGGCGGGCTGGATCATCGGCCCAGGTGCCCAACAGGTTTTGCCGCAGTCCCGCACTGGCAGGGGCCAGGTGATCGCCAGGGAGCTCGAGGAGCTCGGTGGCGTCCTTCGCCCGGCTCTGCAGCACGCCCAGCAACCGGCCGCTCTGGTCGATGCCATCGCGCTTGAAGCGCACCAGCAGGTTGCGCGGTTGGCGGTAGCTGCGGGCCACCTGGTGCAGGGTTTCCTCCGGTGATGGACTGAACTCACTGCGGAAGTTGAATTGCTGGCCCAATTGCGCCAGCAGCGGCACCGAGCGCTCGGCCGAGAAGTTGTTGAAGCTCAGGGCTGCCAGGCCGCTGGCGCTGCGACCGCCGTCGGGGGCCAGCAGATGCAACTTGCAGCCCAGGCTGTGGCCAAGCCGCAGCAAGGGGGCCGTGCTGTCATCGGCCTCGCGCAGTTGGCGAAAGCGACGCCAGGCCGTGTTGGCTTGGTCTTGATGGTCAAACCCCGGCACGTAACTCCAGGCCCGCACCAGCCAGCCCTTGGAGGCCAGCGCTTCCAGCAGCCGCCGGTAGCTGAGCTGGGGGGTGGCGGCCAGATAGCTGCCGCCGATGAATTCGATGCAGCCGCATGGCCCTCCCGACGGCTCCAACAGCCAAATGTCGTCCCGTTGGCGCCAGCGCGTCATGGTCAGAGGGCCAGGCGCTGCAGAGCGGCCCGGGCTTCATTGCGGTGGGCCGCCCCGTCCAGCAGGTTGTTGAACACATACCGGATCATCCCTTCGCGGTCGATCACGTAGGTCACCCGGCCCGGCAACAACCCCAGCACATTGGGCACACCGAACGCCTGGCGCAGGCGATTGCCCTGGTCCACCAGCAGCGGGTATGGGAGGTTGTGGCGGCTGGCAAAGCGCTGGTGGCTGGCCAGATCGTCGCCGCTGACGCCCCACACCTCTGCGCCCAAGGCCTGGAGGTCGGCGTAGCTGTCGCGGAAGGCACAGGCTTCGGCCGTGCAGCCAGGGGTGTCATCCTTGGGATAGAAAAAAAGCACCAAGGCCTTGCCGGCGAGCTGATCGCTGCGGCGCTCGGTGCCGTGTTGATCAGGGAGCACCACCAAGGGGGCTCGGTCTCCGGCGGCAAGGCCCATGCCTGGATCGGGAATCAGTTTCTTCACCCTAGGCAGCGCCCTCTGGTCGTCGGAGGTTCGGGCTGGGACGATGGGGCAGCAGTGCCCTGGACACCGTGAGCGGCCCGATCGAGGAACAGCCCAGCCTTTGGCAGCAGAGCGATCTGCTCAACCTGGTGGCCCAGGCCCCCGAGCCGGCTGCCCATCGTGAACCCAAAGCCGCGTCCAAGGCGGACCCCAGTCCAGCCTCCAAGCGCGATCGCCCGCCCCAGCTGCCGCCCCTCACGGGCCGCTCGGACGCCGCCCGGGTCGCTCCCACCACTCTGTTGATCCTTGATACGGAAACCACCGGTCTGGAGCCCAGCTCGGCCCAGTGCATTGAGGTGGGGGCCGTGTTGTTTCACGTGCCCCAGCGCGCCGTGCTCAGTCAGCTGTCATTCCTGTTGCCGGCCCAGGCCAATCCAGCTGAGGCCGTCAACGGCATTGCGGCGGCAGTGACGCAGCTTCCCCAGCCCTGGCAGGCCGGCCTGCACCACTTCGAGGCCCTGCTGGCGGCTGCCGATGCGGTGCTGGCCCACAACGCGGCCTTCGATGCCCAGTGGTTTGGTCGGGCACCCTTGCCACCGATTCACAAGCCCTGGATCTGCTCGATGGACGACATCCGCTGGCCTGCGGAACGACACCTGCGGCCGGCTCCGTCCGTGCGCGATCTGGCCCTGGCCTACGGGGTGCCGGTGTGGGCCGCCCACCGGGCCCTCACCGACTGCATCTACCTGGTGCAGGTGTTCGAGCGTTGCACCAACCTCGAGGAGTTGCTGATGGCCGCGCTTGAGCCCAAGCTGCTGTTTCGCGCCAACCTCTCCTACGCCGAGCGCCACCGGGCCAAAGAGGCCGGGTTCCGCTGGAACGATCCAGTCCGGGGCGCCTGGACCCGTCGCCTCAGCGAGCGGGAGGCCCAGGGATTGCCCTTTCCAGTGCAACCTGTGGATGCCGCCCCCCTGGCTGCCTAGCTGCACGGATCCGTACCGATTGTCTTCCAATCTCCGAAGCAGTCCGGGGTGTTCGCACCATTGCCGGTCTGCAGGCGCAGGGTGGTGGTGCGGTCGCCATGGAGACCATGGCCAGTCGGGTGCGGTTTCGGGTTCTGCAGGTGGACGGCGGTCCCCAGCAGCGTGTGCTCCGCTGGCAGGCTGCGCGTTCTTGGGCGCGGTTGATCCGCGAGGCTGAGGCGCTGTGGCGGGTGGATGTGCGCGGTCTGCGCCGTCTGGCTGCCCATGAGCTGGGTCAGTTACTGCAGGAGGTGCCGCCGCGCCTGCGACACCGCGTCAACCGCTGGCTGGAGCGGCTCCAGGTGGCAACCCGGCTGCGGTGATCCCCGGGTCAGTCGGCCAGTTCAGCGAGCAGCTAGCCACAAAAAAACCGGCTGGGGAAGCCGGTTCAGTCTGCACTGGTGCGTTCAGGCGTATGAATGCTGAACCAGTGCGGATGGTGAATCAGTACTGCTGGTGAATTCAGTGCTGATGCCGAACTCACTGCGGATTCAGACCGCTGGACGCGGTGCCGGTTGAAAATCGGAGCGACAGGATTTGAACCTGCGACCCCCACTACCCCAAAGTGGTGCGCTACCAAGCTGCGCTACGCCCCGGCAGAAGGAAGCTACCACAACGCTTTGCGCGGTTTCAGCCGCTGGATCAGGCGACGGCTGAGTCTCTCCCGGCTGAGGCCCGCATAGCCCGCAATCCGCTGACGATGGGCCAGTTGGCGCAACTCCGCCAGCCCCATGCTGGCCAGCCGCAGCTCGGGCAGTTTCTGCCAAGCGGCGGCGGCGGCCGGCAGATCCGACCCGCGACGTGAGCCGCTGAAACTCAGCAGGGCTCCCCCTGCCATCCATTCCGGCACCAGCACAAACAACACCGCGAGTAGTCCATAGAGCTCCACCAACCCTTTGGGCAGGGGGTGCAGTTGTCGGTGGCGCGATTGGCGCTGGCGCAAAGGGGGCTCAGTCACAGCAGCTGGGGGCTGGGTTGGGGGCGCCGGTCCAGGGCCTGGGGCGTGGTGTTCCCGCGCCACTGGAGTGGTGGCTCCGGACGCGGATTCAACCGCACGCTCCAGAACACAAGTGCAAAGCACAGGCCCAGGGTGATCAGGAGGCCCAGAATCACGACCCGATCCGGCAACGGATTCATGGCTCCAGCCCTCTCATGCTTGCTCCGTGCGCAGGCATTCGAGCCGCCGCGACTGCTGCTCCATGGTCAACACGTCTCCTTTGAGCACCAGAGTCATCTGGTCGTTGCGGTAGTGAATGCCGGGCAGCTCGGAGGCCTCTCGGAACAGGGTTGAGCGGAAACGGCCGGCGATCAGGGAGGCTTGGGCGTCGTTGCGCTCCAAGGTGACCCGACGGGCATTGGGGCAGAGGAACTGCTCGGTGATGCCGTAGTCCTCCCACCACGGGGAGCCCATGGAGATCAGGCCTAACGCCAGCAGGGACAGGGGAAACGTCACGGGCAGCAGTGGCCTCTCTCAGGTCAAGCGAATGGGGGCATTGTCCCCCCGCAGCACGCAATGGGCCACCGACCAGTCGTAGGAGTTCCACACCCGTGGATCGAGTTGGTAGGCAGAACCCTCGAACGCGCCCAGCCGTTGGCCGCTGGGCTGGGCAGAGCAATAGGGACGGCTGCCCGGTTTGGCCAGGTATTGCTGGTGATAAGGCTCAGCAAACCAGAAGGTTTGCTGGCTGAGCAGCTCGGTGGTGATCGGCCCGAAGCCAGCGCTGCTCAAGAGGGTCTGGTAGGCGTCGCGGCTGGATTCGGCCTGGGCCATCAAGGCTGGATCGTTGACGAAAATCACGGAGCGGTACTGGCTACCGCGGTCGTTGCCCTGGCGATCTCCCTGGGTGGGGTCGTGGCATTCCCAGAAGAGTTTCAGCAGGTCGCTGAAATCAATCTGAGCGGTGTCCCATACAACCCGCACCACCTCGCTGTGGCCGGTCCTCCCGGAGCACACCTGGTCGTAGCTGGGTTGCTGGATCGTGCCACCCGCGTAGCCCACCGCTGTTGTCACCACACCGGGCAGGCGCCAGAACCCCTTTTCTGCACCCCAAAAACAACCGCAGCCAAACACGGCTTCGTGCTGACCGGGTTGGGGGGATGCCTCGATCGGGGTGCCCAGCACCGCGTGGGGAGCCTGGGTCTGAGGAGCGGTCTGAAACAGCCCGAACACGCTCGATCGTGCGATGGAAGCCGAGCTTAGGCAGCCCCTTTCGTGCCTGCGTCAGCCTCCAACGCGATGTGGTTGAGCAGGGTGGTGGTGAAGGCGAACAGCAGGAAGGGCAGCGACACCACCAGAATCAATCCCACGCCCACCAGGGCGAAGATCGGCTTGCTGGCTCCCATCAGCGCCAGGCCCGCCGCCAGGCTGACAAAGATCACCAGCATCCAGATCAGGATCTGGCCGTAAATATCGCCAAAGGTCAGGGTGCAGCGCAGCCGGTAGGACAAGTCGGTCAGTCGGGTGGCGGGCGACGGTGCGGGCTCCATGACTAAGGACGCGATGGGCGATTCCTTCTAGGTAAGCCGCGTCGGGCCGGGTTGTCTGGAGAGGGCAACAAGTGTTGAGATCAGCCCGCAGCGTTGAGCTGCTCGGTGGCCTGCTCTCGATCCCACAGCCGCCGGTAGGTGCCGCCCTCGGCGAGCAGCTCGCTGTGGTGGCCCTGCTGCACCAGACGCCCCTCGTCCATCACAAGCACCCGATCACAGGCGGCGGCGGCAGAGAGTTGGTGGCTGATCATCAAGATCGTGCGCGTCTGCTGTTGACGCGACTGTTCCTCGCGGACGCTGCGCAGGATCTCGGCGGCCGTCGTGTTGTCGACACTGGCGAGGGCATCGTCCAGCACCAGCAGGGGCGTCTGCACCAAGAGGGCTCGTCCCAGGGCCGTGCGCTGGCGCTGGCCGCCGCTGAGGGTGATGCCCCGTTCACCCACCAGGGTGTTGTAGCCATCAGGGAACCCCTTGATGTCCCCCTCCAGCCGGGCCTGGCGGGCTGCCGCCTGGACGCGCTCTAGGGGTGCTTCGGGCTCGCCGTAGCGAAGGTTGTCGGCCAGGGTGGCAGTGAATAGGTAACCCTCCTGAGGCACCAGGCCTACTTGGGTGCGCAGGGCCTCGAGATCGAGGGCGGTGATGTCGACCCCATCGAGCCAGAGTTGGCCGGGCTCCACCTCCACCATGCGTCCCAGCGCTCGGGCCAGGGTGGTTTTGCCGCAGCCCACGGGCCCCACCACCGCCACCAGTTCGCCGGGATGGAGCACAAAGCTGACGTCCACCAGCGCTGGTCGGAGAGCACCGGGGTAGCGCACGGTGAGACCGCGAGCTTCGATCGCGCCCCGGCTGGGTTGGGGTAGCGGTTGGGGTGACGGCGGCGACACGATCAGGGGACGGCGGCGCAGCAGCTCCTCCACCCGCTCCAAGCTCACCTGGCCTGTCTGGAAGGTGTTGAGGGTGAAGCCCAGTAGCGCCGTGGGAAACACCAGCCGCTCCACAAACAGGATCAGGGCGACGAGGTCGCCGATCGTCAAGCGGCCACTTTCGAGTTGCCCGCTGCCCAGGGCCAGCAGCAAGAGCAGGCTGATCGAGGAGATTCCCTCCAAGAGCGGGAACAGCGTGCTGCGGGTGCGGGCTAGCCCCAGGGCCGCATCCCGGTACATCCGGTTGCGTCCGGCAAAGGCTGCCTGTTCGGTGCTCTCCTGGCCGTAGATCTTGATGGCGCTGATGCCGGAGAGGTCCTCCTGGATTAGATCGCTCAGGGAAGCAAGAGCCTCCTGTTGGCGCCGTTGCTGGCGCATCATTCGGCCACCAAACAGGCGCACCACCATCAGCATCAGGGGATAGAGCCCCACTGCCGCCAGGCTCAGCCAGGGGTCGATGGCGAGCATCGCCGGCAAGGTGAGCGCGTAGGCCAACACCGTGTTGGTGAGGCTCAGTACGGCGAAGCCCAGCAGACGCCGCACATTTTCCACGTCGCTGGTGGCCCGGCTGATCACCTCGCCGCTGCCTGTGGTTTGCACCCAGCCAGGCTCTTGCAGCAACAAATGATCAAAGATCTGCTGCTTGAGGTCGGCCTCCACCTGCCGCCCCACGCCAAACACCAGCATGCGCGAGTAGAGCCGCACTGCTCCCATCACCGTTGCCAGGGCGACGATCAGGGCTGCCTGCGCCAGCACGTCCTGGAGGGCAAACCCGTCCTGCAGGTCGTCGATCACCCGCCGCACCAACAGCGGAATCGAGACGCTCAGCAGGTTCACCACCACCAGGGCGACCATTCCCTGGAGCACCACCTTGCGGTGGGGCCGGAGGTAGCGGCCAATCAGATCCAGCCGGATGGCTCCCATCGGGGCCGGGTGCACAGGTGGCCCCAACCTAGGGACGTGCTTTTCCGGCAGGCTGGACACCTGAATGGGGCAGCGCCATGGCTTCCGGCAACCCGGCAACCAGCAACAACGACCAGAGCCATCCCCTCTACGCCAGCGACCGCGACGTGGTGGACCGTCTGCTCGCTGCGAAGGTTCCGGCCGACGATCACCTCGTGGATGCGGCGCGTCTGCTCATGCGCTACGAGGGCTTTCCTGGCGCCCATGACCTCAGCGCCGACCTGGTCAAGACGTTGCGACTCTGGGGCCTGAGCCGGGAGGAGCTGCACAGCCGCACCCGCGCCATCTGGGAAGCGGGATTTCGGCCGGCGCCAGCGGCCAATGAGGCGGTGGGATCCAGTTTTGATACCGCCGATCAGGAGCAGGGCTGAACAAGGTTGCTCTGGGGCATCGCCAATTTCCCCCTCTTCGGGTGATAGTGGAGGAGTCCCCATCACCCGGCCCGGCGTGCTTTGCACCCGGGCTTTTTTCTGGCTCCAGCTCTGGCTTCAAGTCCGGCTCCACCGGACCTTTCCCTCCCCAATCCCCATGGCCCAAGCCCAACCCTGGCCCGCTCTCCTGGAGCAACTGCTGCAGGGAGATCCGCTCTCGAGCGAGCAGGCCACGGCCCTCATGCAGGGCTGGCTGGATCAGCAGATTGACCCCGTGCTCACCGGCGGCTTGCTGGTGGCGCTACGGGCCAAGGGGGTGACGGGTGGCGAGCTAGCGGCGATGGCTGCGGTGCTGCGGCAGGCCTGTCCGATGCCAGCGGCCCGACCCTCCTTCGCCCTGGTGGACACCTGCGGCACCGGCGGTGACGGCGCCGACAGCTTCAACATTTCCACCGCCGTGGCCTTTGTGGCGGCTGCCTGCGGGGCGCCTGTGGCCAAGCACGGCAACCGCAGCGCCAGTGGTCGGGTGGGCTCGGCCGATGTTTTGGAGGCTCTGGGCCTCCATCTGCAGGCGCCAGCGGAGCAGGTGATCAACGCCCTGGCCGATGCAGGACTCACCTTCCTGTTTGCGCCGGGTTGGCATCCGGCCCTCGTCGGCCTGGCGCCGCAGCGGCGCACCCTTGGGGTGCGCACCGTGTTCAACCTGCTGGGGCCGCTGGTTAACCCCCTGCGGCCCGAGGCCCAGGTGTTGGGGGTGGCACGGCCGGAGTTGCTCGATCCCATGGCCGAGGCCCTGGCTCAGCTGGGCCTGAGGCGAGCGGTGGTGGTGCACGGTCACGGTGGCCTGGATGAGGCGTCCCTGGCCGGGGTCAATGCCCTCCGTCTGGTGGAGGATGGAGTGGTGCAGGCCGATCAACTCGACCCCGAGCAGTTGGGCCTGGGTCGGGCACCTTTGGCGGCCTTGGCTGGCGGCGACCTCGCCACCAATCGCACCATCCTCGAAGCGGTGCTCCAGGGCCGGGGCACCCAGCCCCAACAGGATGTGGTGGCGTTGAACACGGCCTTGGTGCTGTGGGCCGCTGGTCGGGCCGAGAGCGTGGCCCAAGGACTCCAGCAGGCCCAGCAGGCCCTGGCGGCTGGCAGCGGCTGGCAGGCCCTGGAGCGGCTGCGCGCCGCCCTCCCAACCCCCGCTGCGGGATGATCCAACCAACTGCGTTGAACCCGTGAGTGAGCCTGCTGCCACTGCCCTGCTGGTGCTGGCCGATGGCACGGTGCTGCGGGGCGAGGCCTTTGGAGCCCGCGGCACGGCCATCGGCGAAGTGGTGTTCAACACCGGCATGACCGGGTATCAGGAAGTGATGACCGACCCGAGTTACTCCGGGCAGCTCGTCACCTTCACCTATCCCGAGCTTGGCAACACCGGCGTCAACGCCAACGACCAGGAGGCCGATCGGCCTCATGTGCGTGGTGTCATTGCCCGTCAGCTGGCACCACGCGCCAGCAATTGGCGTTCCGAAGGAGATTTAGAAGCATGGCTGCGCCGCCACGGCGTGGTCGGCATCCGTGCCGTCGACACCCGCGCCCTGGTGCGCCATCTGCGCGAAGGGGGCGCCATCAACGGGGCCATCAGCACCGATGGCACCGCCCCGGGGGCCTTGCTGGGGCAAGTGCGCTCAGCCCCCTCCATGCAGGGCCTCAACCTGGCGGCCCAGGTGTCAACCCCAGAGCCTTATCAGTGGGATCGCCCCTGTGGTGCGGCCTTTGATGCCCGGCTGAAGCAGCGCCCCGATCGCCCCTACCGCGTGGTGGCGATTGATTTCGGCATCAAACGGGCCATCCTCGAGCGCTTGGTGGCCCATGGCTGTGTGGTCACCGTCTTGCCCGCCGACGCCACGCTCGAGCAGGTGCTCCAGTACCAGCCGGAGGGGGTGTTCCTTTCCAATGGCCCTGGCGATCCGGCCGCCGTCGCCACTGGCATTGAGCTGGCCAAGGGGTTGATTGCCCAGACCAGCCTGCCTCTGTTCGGCATCTGTCTGGGTCACCAGATCCTGGGGCTGGCCCTGGGGGGCAGCGCCTTCAAATTGGGCTACGGCCACCGCGGCCTTAACCATCCCTGCGGCAGCACCGGGCAAGGGGAGATCACCAGCCAAGTGGAGATCACCAGCCAAAACCATGGCTTTGCTCTTGATTCGGATTCCCTTCCCGCCGAGCGGGTACGCGTGACCCATCACAACCTCAACGACCAGACGGTGGCGGCTTTGGAGATGCGCTCTCAGCCTGTGTTTGGCGTCCAATACCACCCCGAAGCCAGCCCCGGTCCCCATGACGCGGACCACCATTTCGCCCGTTTTGCCAGCCTGATGGCCGAGCGCCGCTGAAGCCTGTCGCAGTTTTGTTGCGACTGATGCAGCGACAAATTTGCTCCCTACACTTCGCCCCAGAACGGATCGGGGGCTGGAGCCATCAACGACCTGCAGCGATTGACGGTGTCCCTTCGAGGGGGCTTCGAGCAGCAGGCCCACTGCCAGCTGTTCCGTTTCACGGGCCAGCTTGACGCCTATTCCGACAAGCAGTTCGGCGAATTTGTGGCCTCCCACCGAGGCACCGGCCAGTCCCTGGTGATCGATCTGAGCCATATCGACTTCATCGACTCATCCGGACTGGGAGCTCTCGTGCAGCTCGCCAAGCAGTGCAACGCCGACCAGCAACAGTTTCTGGTGGTGGGTAACGCCCGGGTTGTGCAGACCGTGAAGCTGGTGCGCCTGGAAGAGTTTCTGCATCTCCAGCCCGATCTCGACACCGCCCTTGGCAACCTCGCGGCCTGAGCAGGGCAGCCCCGGCGTATCGCATGGCATGGGGTCAGGCAGCACGGGCTCGGACACCGCGGGCTCGGACACCACGGAGTGGTTGACCGGGTTGATACCCCAGCCCCCCGCCGCTGAGCTCGGCCCCCTACAGCTGGCCTGGCTGGGGGATGCGGTGTGGGAATTGCACCATCGCCTGCAGCGCTGTCGTCGCCCCGCCCGCTCTCAGACCCTGCATCAGCAGGTGGTGCAAGTGGTGCGCGCCGATGCCCAGGCCCGGGCCCTGGAATGTCTTGATTCCCTGCTCAATGAGGCCGAGCGCGATCTGGTGCGGCGCGGCCGCAACAGGGCCGGTCGGGGGCCGCGCCGGGGGGATGCGGCGGTCTACGGACAGGCCACGGGTTTCGAGACGCTGCTGGGCTGGCTGTTTCTTCACAACCCTCCCCGGTTGGTCGAGCTGCTAGATCACTTGAAGGAGAACGATCCATAACCTGCGGAAGACGCCATGAGCCCACGATTTGATCGCCGCCCCGAGAAGCGGACGGGGGGTGGGGCCCGCGGGGCTGGTCGTCCACCCCGTTTCAGTGGTCCCAAGCCGGAGTGGCGCCGCGATGGAGCTGGCGAGGGCCGGGAGTCAAGCCGCGATGCCCGGCGGGAGCCAGGCGGGGCTGCGCCTCGCGGCGCATCGCGTTATCAGCCCCGCCGCGATGGCAGCGCCGAGCGCCCGAGCAGCCGAGGTGAGCGCCGTCCGTTTGAGCGCCGCAATGACAGCGATCGCCCCGCCTATGGCGAGCGCAGGCCGGATCGTTTCTCAGCAGATCGCGGCACCGCCGATGGCAAGCCCTACGACCGCCGACCTGGTGGCCGTTTTGAGGGCCGGCCCCAGGGTCGTCGCCCCGATGCGGGACGTCCCGACGCTCGCCGTTTTGAAGGGCGCCGTCCCGAGGGCCCCCGCTTCGAGGGACGCCGTTCCGACGGAGGGAGATTCGAGGGCCGCAGATTCGAAGGTGGCAGATTCGACGGTGGGCGCCCGACGCCAGGACGCTTCTCGCCCAAGCCCCTGATTGTCGATGCCGACAGCCTCCCCCCCAGTGGTGACGCGGAGCGCCACAGCGTTGACCCCAGCACCGACCTGATCTGGGGACGCCATCCAGCCCAGGCGGCTCTGGAAAGTGGTCGTCCCATCCACCGCATCTGGTGCACGCCGGAGATGCGGTTCAGCCCGAAATTTCTCCAGTTGTTGCGCGAGGCCAAAGCCTCTGGTGTGCTGGTGGAGGAGGTCACCTGGGCACGCCTGGGGCAGATCACCGGTGGGGCTGTGCACCAGGGCATTGCCCTGCAGACCGCCGCTGCGGAAACCCTGGACCTGCCCACTCTGCTCGAGGGGTGCGCCGCCATCGGAGAACCGCCGCTGCTGATGGCGGTGGATGGCCTCACCGATCCCCAGAACCTGGGGGCGATCGTGCGCAGTGCCGAAGCACTCGGGGCCCATGGCCTTGTTTTGCCCCAGCGCCGCAGCGCCGGCCTCACCGGTTCGGTGGCCAAGGTGGCAGCCGGGGCTCTGGAGCACCTGCCCGTGGCCCGGGTCGTCAATCTCAACCGCGCCCTCGACACCCTCAAGCAGGAGGGTTATCGCGTGGTGGGCCTGGCCGCCGAGGGCACCGTCAGCTTGGAGGAGGCCGATCTGGAGGGCCCCCTGGTGATCGTCACCGGCTCTGAGGGCGATGGCCTGTCCATGCTCACCCGCCGTAATTGCGATCAGTTGGTGCGCATTCCTCTGCGCGGCGCCACCCCCAGCCTCAATGCCTCTGTGGCCACCGCCCTCCTGCTTTATGAGGTGGCCCGTCGCGGCTGGATGAAGGGTCTGCGTGGCTCCCAGCCCGCACCGCGCCTGGTTCGCCCCCAGCTCCCCGCTCCGGCTGCGGCGGCCGCTGAGCTGGTCACTGAGCTGGTCACTGAGCTGGTCACTGAGCCTGAGGCCTCCCCCCTGGCCCTTGAGGAGGCTCCCAATCTGGAGGAGGCTCCCAATCTGGAGGAGGCTCCCGAACTTGAGGACGCTCCCGAAGTGGCAGAAACTCCAGATGTGGATGAGGCGCCCGTGGCTGATCCCAGCCTCCATGAGACCACCCTCGACCTAGGTCTCACCCCGGAAGGGCCCGCGGGTTTCAACGGGGACATTCAGCTGTGATGCGCCCAATCCCTTCTGGTCCCAATGGCGGGCAGAATGGTCGCAGTCCTGCCCCTGCTCCATGAATCCCCTGCTGTGGCCCGTGCGCAGCTGCGCAAATGGTCTGGGCTTCGCTTGGTGGGCTCGGGTGGAAACCCGGTCACCGGATGCGATCTACTGGTTTGGGCCATTTGTTCGTCGCGGCACCCTTGAGGCCCATTTGCCAGCCTTCCTGGCCGATCTGCAGGCTGAATCGCCTGAATCCCTGGAGCATCAGCTGCTGCGCACGCGCCGGGGTGAGCCCCTCACCGAAGCGGGTTGATCGGGGTCAGCTGATAGCGTCCAGGCCAGCTAGCAAGCAGGTGGATGGGGATCGCCGAATCGCGGGAGCAGGGGATCGCCGCATGGCGTGAGCAATTGCGCAAGGGCGACATCTCGGCCCGGGAGCTCACCGATCACCATCTGGCTCGGATCGCGGCGGTCGATCCCACCGTGCATGCTTACTTGGAAGTCACCGCGGAGCGGGCCCGCGCCGATGCCGATCGCATTGATGCCCTCCGGGCCGCCGGTGAAGAATTGCCCCCGCTGGCGGGGATTCCGTTGGCGATCAAGGACAACCTCTGCACCAAAGGGGTGGCCACCACCTGCTCCAGCCGCATGCTGGAGCACTTTGTGCCTCCCTATGAGAGCACCGTTACCGAGCGCCTCTGGCAGGCCGGTGGCGTGTTGCTGGGCAAAACCAACCTCGACGAGTTCGCCATGGGCAGCTCGACTGAGACTTCAGCTTTTGGCCCCAGCCGCAACCCCTGGAATCCGGAGAAGGTGCCCGGCGGCAGCTCCGGAGGCAGTGCGGCGGCGGTGGCCGCTGGTGAGTGCATGGCCTCCCTCGGTTCCGACACCGGTGGCTCGATCCGCCAGCCTGCTGCCTTCTGCGGGGTGGTCGGGCTCAAGCCCACCTATGGCCGCGTCAGTCGCTACGGCCTGGTGGCCTTCGCCAGCTCACTCGATCAGGTCGGCCCTTTCACCACCTTGGTGGCTGATGCGGCCGAGCTTCTGCAGGTGATCGCCGGTGCCGACCACCGCGATTCCACCTGCCTCAAAGCCCCCGTGCCCAATTACCTCGAGGCCTTACAGCAGCCGGTGGCTGGGCTGAGGGTGGGGCTGGTGCGCGAGTGCTTTGAAGCGGAGGGCCTCGATCCCCAGGTGAAGGCGTCGGTGCTCGCCGCTGCCGCTCAGCTGGAGGCCCTGGGCTGTGAGTTGGTCGACGTGAGCTGCCCGCGCTTCAACGACGGCATCGCCACTTACTACGTGATTGCGCCGTCGGAGGCGTCGGCCAACCTGGCTCGCTACGACGGTGTGAAATACGGCTACCGGGCGGCCGATGCGGCCAGCCTGGCGGAAATGACGGCGCGCAGCCGGGCCGAGGGCTTCGGCGATGAGGTGCAGCGTCGCATCCTGATCGGCACCTACGCCCTCTCGGCGGGCTATGTGGATGCCTACTACAAAAAGGCCCAGCAGGTGCGCACTTTGATCCGTCGCGACTTCGACCGGGCCTTTGAGGCGGTGGATGTGTTGCTCACCCCCACCTCCCCCACCACGGCCTTCGGCTTTGGCGCCCACAGCGACGACCCCCTGGCCATGTACCTGGCCGACCTGCTGACGATCCCTGCCAACATGGCCGGCCTGCCGGCGATCAATGTCCCCTGCGGCTTCGATCTCCAGGGCTTGCCGATCGGTTTGCAACTGATCACCGGCGTGCTCGAAGAGCCGCGTCTGTTGCAGGTGGCTCACCACTACGAGCAGGCCGCGCGGGTGATGCATAGCCGTCCCGTGGCCGCTCTGGTGCCTTAGCGGCACTCCAGATCTGGTGCCGGCAGGCCCAGTAACTCGAATCATCACGCTGGATCTTGCGTCGTCGCCTAACTTGGGTTTGCACCTTGTGCCCGTCGGCCGCTTCAACCCTTGGCTTTCGTTCCGCTCCACAACCACAGCGACTACAGCCTCCTGGATGGGGCCAGTCAGTTGCCGGCGATGGTGGAGCGGGCGGTCGAGCTCGGCATGCCAGCCCTGGCCCTCACCGACCACGGCGTCATGTATGGCGCCATCGAGCTGCTGAAGCTCTGCACCAAGGCCGGGATCAAGCCGATCATCGGCAACGAGATGTATGTCATCAATGGCTCCATTGATGACCCCCAGCAGAAAAAAGAGAAGCGCTATCACCTGGTGGTGCTGGCCAAAAATGTGACCGGTTATCGCAATCTGGTGAAGCTCACCAGCATCAGCCACCTGCGCGGCATGCGCGGCCGGGGCATCTTTGCTCGCGCCTGCATCGACAAGCAGCTGCTGGAGCAGCACAGCGAAGGATTAATTGTGGCCACCGCCTGCCTGGGCGGCGAGGTTCCCCAGGCGATCCTCCGCGGCCGCCCCGAGGTGGCCCGCGACGTGGCCCGTTGGTACCAGCAGACCTTCGGCGACGACTTCTACCTGGAGATCCAGGACCATGGTGGCATCGAAGACCGCATCGTCAACACCGAGATCGCTCGCATCGCTGCCGAGCTGGGCATTGAGTTGATTGCCACCAACGACGCCCACTACCTCAGCGCCAACGACGTGGAGGCCCACGACGCGCTGCTTTGCGTGCTCACCGGCAAGCTCATCAGCGACGAAAAGCGTCTGCGCTACACGGGCACCGAATACATCAAAGGCGAGGCCGAGATGCTCTCCCTCTTCGGCGACCACCTGCCGCCAGCGGTGGTGGAGCAGGCTGTGGCCAACACTGCCAAGGTGGCCGAGAAGGTGGAGGCCTACGACATCCTGGGCCGCTACCAGATGCCGCGGTTCCCAATTCCCGAGGGCCACACACCGGTGAGTTACCTCACCGCAGTGGCTGAGCAGGGCCTGCGGGATCGCTTGCATTTAGAGAGCGCTGCGGCGTTTGCGCCGGAGTACGGCGAGCGCTTGGCTTTCGAGCTGCAGGTGATGGAGCAGATGGGCTTTCCCACCTACTTCCTCGTGGTGTGGGATTACATCCGCTTCGCCCGTGACAACGGCATCCCGGTGGGACCTGGTCGGGGCTCGGCAGCCGGCTCCCTGGTGGCCTATGCCTTGGGCATCACCAACATCGACCCGGTTACCAACGGCTTGCTGTTCGAGCGCTTCCTCAACCCGGAGCGCAAGTCGATGCCGGATATTGACACCGATTTCTGCATCGAGCGCCGCGGTGAGGTGATCGATTACGTCACCCAGCGCTATGGCGAAGCCAAGGTGGCCCAGATCATCACCTTCAACCGCATGACCTCGAAAGCCGTGCTCAAGGATGTGGCGCGAGTGCTCGACATCCCCTACGGCGATGCTGATCGGCTGGCCAAGCTGATTCCGGTGGTGCGGGGTAAACCCGCCAAGCTCAAGGAGATGATTGGCGAGGAGTCGCCGGTACCGGAATTTCGCGAGAAGTATCAGAAGGATCCCCAGGTGAAGCGCTGGGTCGATATGGCGATGCGCATCGAGGGCACGAACAAGACCTTCGGGGTGCATGCGGCTGGCGTGGTGATTGCGGCTGATCCGCTCGATGAGTTGGTGCCGCTGCAGCGCAACAACGATGGCCAGGTGATCACCCAATACTTCATGGAAGACGTGGAGTCGATGGGCCTGTTGAAGATGGACTTCCTCGGGCTCAAAAACCTCACGATGATCGACAAGACCATCGATCTTGTCGAGCTGAGTAGTGGCATCAAGGTGGATCCCGACGACTTGCCCCTCAATGATGAAGGCACCTACGCCCTGCTGGCCCGGGGCGATCTCGAAGGCATCTTCCAGCTGGAATCAAGTGGTATGCGCCAGATTGTGCGCGATCTCAAGCCCTCATCCCTCGAGGATATTTCCTCGATTCTGGCCCTGTATCGACCGGGTCCTCTCGATGCCGGACTGATACCCAAGTTCATCAACCGCAAACACGGTCGTGAACCGATCGATGTGGCCCATGAAAAGCTGGAGCCGATCCTGAAGGAGACTTACGGGATCATGGTTTACCAAGAGCAGATCATGAAGATTGCCCAAGACTTGGCCGGCTATTCCCTCGGCGAGGCCGATCTATTGCGGCGGGCGATGGGCAAGAAGAAGAAAAGCGAGATGGAGAAACATCAGAGCATCTTTGTGAGTGGGGCTACCGAGCGAGGTGTTGATCCGAGGGTGGCGGAAGCCCTGTTTGAACAGATGGTGCTGTTTGCTGAATACTGCTTCAACAAGAGCCATTCCACGGCCTATGGGGCCGTCACCTACCAAACCGCTTACCTCAAGGCTCACTATCCAGTGGCCTACATGGCGGCGCTGCTCACCGTGAATGCCGGCGACTCGGCCAAGGTGCAGCGCTACATCGCCAACTGCAATGCCATGGGCATCGAGGTGATGCCGCCGGATGTGAATGCCTCCGGAATCGATTTCACACCGGTGGGCGATCGAATCCTGTTCGGCCTCTCGGCCGTGCGCAATCTGGGCGATGGGGCGATACGCCAGTTGATCGAAGGCCGCCGCAACGATGGCCCCTATGGATCTCTTGCTGAGCTCTGCGATCGCATCCCCGGCCAGCAGCTCAACCGCCGCGCCATGGAGGCCTTGATTCACTCCGGAGCCCTCGATGCCCTCGAACCCATGGCCAACCGGGCCCAGTTGATGGCAGACCTCGAACTGGTGATCGATTGGGCCAGCTCCCGCGCCAAGGATCGGGCCAGCGGTCAGGGCAATCTGTTTGACCTGTTTGGAGCCGCCGAAGGGGCCGATTCAGTTGCGGCGGGCATGGCGGATTTGAGTACGGCGCCCAAGGCTGCTCCAGTGTCCGACTATCCCCCTACCGAGAAACTGCGGCTGGAAAAGGAGCTGGTGGGTTTCTACCTCTCGGATCACCCCCTCAAGCAGCTGGCCCACCAGGTGAAACTGCTCTCACCGGTGGCTCTCGGCAGCCTGGAGGAGATGGCCGACAAGGCCAAGGTGAGTGCTGTGGTGATGGTGCCTGAGTTGCGCCAGGTGACCACCCGCAAGGGTGATCGCATGGCTGTGCTGCTGCTGGAGGATCTCACCGGAAGCTGCGAGGCCGTCGTGTTTCCCAAGAGCTACGCCCGCTTGGCGGATCACCTGATGGTGGACGCCCGTCTGCTGGTGTGGGCGTCGGTCGACCGCCGCGATGATCGCGTGCAGCTGATTGTCGACGACTGTCGCTCCATCGACGATCTCCAGCTGCTGATGGTCGATCTGCCGGCCGAACAGGCTGCCGACATCGCCATCCAGCACCGGCTACGGGAATGCCTGCACCGCCACAAGCCCCCCCAAGAGGAGGCCGGACTGCGGGTGCCGGTGGTGGCTCTGGTGCACCAGGCGGATCAGACCCGCTTCGTGCGTCTCGGGCCCCAGTTTTGTGTGGGCGATGTGGGAGCCGCCCTGGACACGCTCACCGCAGCCGACTTCAGCGCCAGGGTCAGCTCACCGATCCTCGCGGCCTGAGCTGGGCTGCGGCGACGTGTTGTTTCCCGCGCGCATGCTCCGAATCGAGCTGCGCAGTCGGCTGATGTTCACCCCGATCTGCTCAGTGCCCAACAGGCTGCCGGGCTGGTCTTCCCAGCTAGCCGACAACACCCCAAAACTCAGGCCGATCAAGCCCAGAAAAAAACAAGCCCCCGATGCCGCCAAGGTGGCACCGGGGGCAATGTCGATGATCTCTCGGCTCACCAGCAGGTAGCTGCCGACAAATACGCCCATGCCCATCAGGGTGGGAATGCCGGTGCCGATGGCAATGCGCCGGGCCATGCGATTGGCCACGGCATCCGGAATCACCTGCTGGCCTTTGGTTGCCGGACGGCTTGGCTTGCCAGAGGTCTTGCCAGAGGGCTTCCCAGAGGGTTGACGCGAGCCTTTGCCGGCTGGAACTCGGCTTTGAATTCCTTTGCCGGCCATGGACGCGCTCCGTTCAGCCGCGGATGCCGAGCTTGGCGATCAGGGCGCTGTAGCGCTCCTTGCTGATGCCGTTGAGATAACCAAGCAGGCGCTTGCGGCGGCCGATCATCTTCAGCAAACCCTGGCGCGAGGAGAAGTCGTGCTTGTTCTTCTGGAGATGGCCGGTCAGCTGGCTGATCCGCTCACTGAGCATGGCCACCTGAACTTCCACCGAACCGGTGTCGGTGCCATGGGTCTGGTGACCGTTGATCAGTTCCTGCTTTTTGGTGGTGGTGAGCGGCATGGGCTGGGGAGTGAAGCGCAGGCTGGGCCCGGGCTGGGGACCTACGGTGCAAGCGACCACCATACCGCCCAGGGGTCTGGGTCGCAGCAGGTTCAGGCCACCTGGCGGGACAGCCAGCGGAGGCATTCGCGGATCCAATCTTCCGCCCCTGCCGCTTCCCCGAGCCCGCCTGCGGCCACGGCCCGCAGGGCCCGGTGAATCTCCAGGGCCTCGTAGCCCAGGGCCGCCAGGGTGAGTTGCACCTCATCCCGACCTGCGGCGGGCAGCAGGGGGCCGTTCTCCAGGGGATCGCTGTCGTCCTTCCCCTCCAGCTGCCCCAGGAATCGCTGCTGCAGCCGGGTGCGCAGTTCCACTGCCAGCCGTTCTGCGGTGCGCTTGCCCACGCCCGGGGCCTGGCAGAGCCGGCGCAGATCGGCCTGCACGATCGCTTGAACCAGCTCGCTTGGATCCAGCACCCCGAGAAGCCCCAGGCCCATCTGGGGGCCCACGCCACTCACGGCAACCAGTTCCCGGAACAGATCCCGCTCATGGCGTTCGCCGAAGCCGTAGAGGATCCAGGCGTCTTCGCGGATGGCGTGGTGGATGTGCAGGCTCAAGGCGCTGCCCTCCGCCGGCAGCTGTTGCCATTGGCGCTGGCTCACCTGAACGTCGTAGCCCACCCCCTGACACACCAGCATCAGGCCGAAGCGTTTGTCCTGCTGCCAGGGGTGGGTGAGTTGCCCTTGCAGCCAGCCGATCATGGGAGCAGTGAAAGGTCCCCCATCGTGCCCGCCCTGCCCAGCCGTGCCCAGGCCTCGCCCGCGATTCGATCCCGGTGGCTGTCCCGCCGGCTGCTCGGTTGGTTGTTGCCCCTGGTGCTGGTGGTCTGCACCGCGCTGACCGGTTGCAGTGGTGTCGCTCAGCCACCGCGCTCGGTGTTGCTGCAAGCCCTGGAATTGCAGATCCAGCTCACCCAGGGGGCCATCGCTGAGGCCCTTGCCCTCGAGGCCGGCGGCACGCCGGAGGTGAGCCGGGTGCGGGTGTCTGAACAGGAGTCGGTGCGGATCGGCGACACCAAGGGCCTGCGGGTGATGGGTCAGTTCGACTGGCGCCTGGCCGGCGATCCGATTCGGGTCGACAGCCCCTTTGAGCTCTATCTGCAGCGTGGGGAACGGGGCGAGAGCTGGCGTCTGGCCAGGCCGAGCGGCCTCGCTGCCGATGGCGTTCCAGGGGACGATGCCAACGTGCAGGCCTGGATCACCGACCCCCTGCCACTCAAGGGCTGATCAGGCTTCAGGATCCTTGCTTTCGTCATCCGCAGAGCCTCGCTAGCCGCACCGTATGGAGACTCCCGCCCCGCCCTGGCTGCCTGAGTCCGTTGCCCGCAGTTATCCCGGCTGGGTGCAGCGGAAGGCCGTCACCCTGTGCAAACGGGATCAGAAGCGCGGCGGCAGCGGCAATGTGCAGGACTACCGCCTCGCCATTCACAACGCCGTGGTGGCCTCTGCCGGCCTGGACCACTGGACCGGCGAGCCGCTCGACTGGCACCTGATCGGCAGCTACGACCCGAAACAAGCCGATGCCGGAGGGGCTGAGCACAAGCGCCGGTTTGCCCTGCTGCCAACGCCCAGCCAACCCACAGGCAGCCCAGAGCCAGCTTTTGTGATCTGCGCCTGGCGCACCAACGATGCGCGCCATGACATGACGCCGGAGGAGCTCCTGGTGTTTTGCCGCCGGGTGGTGGACCACGCCGAGGCCAGGCTTGTGTCGGCGGCAGCAATCAGCCCGCCCGCTGGCGGTGACTGAGGCTCACCAGGGTCGCGGCCAGCACCAGCGCTGCGCCAGCGATGGTCGAGGCATCGATTGCTTCGCCGAACAGCAGCCAGCCCCACCCCCCCGCAAACACCACCTGCACGTAGCTGATGGCTGTGGCCCGCGCCGCCGGCAGGGCCATCAGGCTGCGGGTCAGGTACACCTGGCCCAGTTGGGTGAACAGCCCCACGCCAAGTAGCCAGAGCACCTCCATCGGCGTGGGTAGGACCGGATCGAGCGCCACCAGCGGCAAGCTCAGGGGCAGGGCCACCAGGGGGAAGTAAAAGACGATCACCAGTGGGTGCTCGCTCTGGCCCAGGGAGCGCACGCTCACGTAGGCCAGGGCCGTGAACAGGGCCCCGGCCACGGCGATCAGCACCGGTTGCCAGGCCAGGGCCATGCTGCCGCCGGGGTGGGCCACCAGCAGCACCCCCAGCCAGCCGAGGGCCATAGCGGCCACCACGCGCTTGCCGATGCGCTCGCCCAGCAGCAGCCAGGCCAGCAGCGCTGTGAACGGTGGATAGAGGTACTGCAGCACCGTGGCTGAGGCCAGCGGCAAAGCGGCCAGGGCGGCATACACGCAGAGCAGGGCGGCGGTGCCGATCGCTCCGCGCCAGATCAGCAACCACCGGCGCTTGCCCCAGGGGGAAATGCCGGCCCGGCGCAGCATCAACCAGCTCAGGGCCACACTCACAATGGCCCGGGCCAGCACCACCTCGGCGGCGGGAATGCGGCCGCCCACTTGCTTCACGCACACGCCCATCAGCGAAAAACTCAGGGCGCTGGCCACCATTCCGAGCATCGCCCGCCCGGCCCGGTCAGAATCGGGAATCGCTTCAGCGCCCACCGCCACCCTCGATCGCCTTGAGCCTGCCGCGCCTCCACCCCCGCACGATCGAGGCCGTCAAGGAACGGGTCGACATCGTCGATGTGGTGGGCGAGCACGTGGTGCTCAAAAAGAAGGGGCGGGAATACGTCGGCATCTGTCCCTTCCACGACGACACCTCGCCGTCGATGACGGTGTCCCCGGCCAAGCAGTTCTACTACTGCTTCTCCTGCGGAGCCGGGGGCAATGCCATCAAGTTTTTGATGGAGCATCAGCGCCAGAGCTTCAGCGATGTGGTGCTGGAGCTGGCGCGCAAATACCAGCTGCCGATCGAAACCCTCGACGGCCCTCAGCAGGAGCGCCTGCGCAAGCAGCTCTCCCGCCGCGAGCAGCTGCATCGGGTGCTCACCCTGGCGGCGGGCTGGTTTCGCAGCCAGCTGCGTGCTCCCGAGGGAGCCGCCGCCCTCACCTATCTGCGCGACAGCCGCGGTCTCAGTGAAGCCACCCTGGAGGCCTTCGAGCTCGGCTTTGCCCCCGACCGCTGGGACGGCCTGCTCAGCCATCTGCAGCAGGTGGAGGGTCTGGGCCCGGAGGTGTTGGAAGCGGCAGGCCTGGTGGTGCCCCGCAAGGGGGGGGATGGCTTCTACGACCGCTTTCGCGGCCGGGTGATGGTTCCGATCAAGGACCGCCAGGGGCGGGTGATCGGGTTTGGTGGCCGCAGCCTTGATGGCGGTGAGCCGAAATACCTCAACTCCCCGGAGACGGAGGTGTTCGAGAAGGGCAAACACCTCTTTGGCCTCGACAAGGCCAGCAATGCCATCCGCAAGGACGATCGCGCCGTGGTGGTGGAGGGCTATTTCGATGTGATTGCTCTGCATGCCGCCGGCATCACCAACGCCGTGGCGGCCCTCGGCACGGCGTTGAGCAGCCAGCAGATCACCCAGCTGTGTCGCTGCTGTGAAAGCCGGCGGCTGATCCTCAACTTCGACAGCGACGGCGCCGGTGTGCGCGCGGCCCAGCGGGCCATCGGTGAGGTGGAGCAGCTGGCCCTTCAGGGCCAGCTGGAGCTGCGGGTGTTGCACCTGCCTGCCGGCAAGGACCCCGATGAATTCCTGAAGGAGCACGGAGCTGGTGACTACCGCTCCCTTCTGGATCAGGCCCCCCTCTGGCTCGACTGGCAGATCGAGCAGGTGCTGGACGGCCGTGATTTGGCTCGCCCCGATCAGTTCCAGCAGGCGGTGACGGCCCTGGTGGCCCTGCTCGGCAAGCTGCCCCAGAGCGCCGTACGCAGTCACTACCTGCAGCGGGTGGCCGAGCGGCTCAGCGGCGGCCAGGCGCGCCTGGCGATTCAGCTGGAAGACGACCTTCGCCAGCAGGTGAAAGGCCAGCGCTGGCATGGTCGCTCCCAGAAGTGGGAGCAGCCCGGCGAGGCGGGCCTGCGGGAACGGGCCGAGGCTGAGCTGCTGCGGCTTTATCTGCACTGCCCCAGCCACCGCGCCGCCATCCGGGTGGAGCTGCGCCAGCGCGAGCTTGACGATTTCGCCCTCCAACATCACCGCCTGCTGTGGGCCGCGATCAGCGCCCTAGAGGAGGACAACCTGGGGGTTGGCCGGCTGGAAGCGATCAACCGCGGCAGCGATCCCGGCCTCGACCTTGGCGATCTCGACCTGCCCCGGCTGCTGGGTGATCAGCTGGTGATGGAGCAGAGCGCCCTGCTCAGCCGCTTGACGCCGCTGCTGGAGCCCAATGAGTTGCAGCGCATGGCCCTTAGCCAGCCGATGTTGCAGCTGCGTGGTGCCACGGCGGCCCTGGAGCGCCAGAAGAGCGTCAAGCGCTGTCGGCACCTGCTGGATGCCTGGAGCAGCCAGCGCCTTGAAACTCTGGAGCGCTGCATCGCCCGGCTGCTGGATGAGGAGCGGCAGGAGGCGCGGGCCGCTGCCTCAGGTCTGGCACCGGTGAGCGACATGGAGGCGCGGATTGATGCCCTGTTCACCGAGCTCAATGGCGATGCTCTGCGCTTCCAGGAGCTTTATTACAACGAGCGCAAACACCTGGGGCATCTCGATTCCCAGCGCCGCGCCGGCTACGGGGAGGTGATGGCCCAACCTGCTGCCTGATTGCCTGCCAGATCCTCTGCCTGCTGTGCTGTGCAGCCGTGCTCACCATGGCGTTTCGCACCCCGTTCAACGGTTTGTTCAACACGTCTGGATTCCCCAAACCCATCCCGATCTCCTCGGCCGTGTTCTGATGCCCCCGTCTCTGTTGCCGCTCCGCCTCGCCGTTGTCGGCGGGCTCGGCCTGCTTGGCCTGGCTGCTGCTCTGTTGCCTTGCTCCCAACCGGCCCTGGCGCAGGCCCCGGCCCAGATCCATGCCCAGATCCAGGCTTGCCCTTGCAGCTGTGAGCAGCCCAGCGTCGGGCTGATTGGGCCGGATGGCTTGTGTCAGTGCCCCTGTGGGGCTGTGCCGATTCCTGGCATCGATGCTGAAACCCTGTCAGGGCCACCCAAGCCGCCCAAGGCCGGGGGCCCTGCCCCCACCTGGACCGTTGAACCCGGCTTTGAGGATGGCTTTGGTGGCCCTTTCTGGGGTGACTGGTGGTGAGTGGCGCCCGCTGGTCAGCGATGCGCGACGGTGAGCTCACCAGAGCTGCACCAGGTGGGGGAGCCAGCCCACGTTGCGGAATCCCTCCACCAGCTCGATGATCGCGGCAATCCAGACAAACCAGATGTCGCTCAGGATGTGGCGACGGAACAGTCGCGGGTTGCCACTCCAGCTGGCCGGCTCGTGATAGAGCCGAGGCTGGGGCCAGAAGCGCGGTACCCGCTGCCGGTAGTGCCGGTAGGCCTCGCCAAACATCTCTTCGAGCCGCCGTTCCTCGCGGCTCATGATCCCCGGGTAGTACACCCCGAAGATCACCAGAAACAGCAGCGGGTGGGTGAGGGTTTCGGTGGTGAGTCCGACTCCCACCAGGCCGATGCAGCTGAACACATAAAGGGGGTTGCGGCTGATCGAGTAGGGCCCTTCGGTCACCAGCTGGCCGTCCTTGCGGCCGGAGATGAAGAACGAGCACCAGATCCGCCCCGCGGCTCCGATGGCGGCCAGGGCCAGTCCGGTGCTGTAGAGGAAGGTGGCGACGTCTTCGTGGTGCAGCTCCCAGCGGCTCTGGGTGAGGGCCACCACCACAAAGGCCAGTCCCCCCACCACCTTGGACAGACCGGTGCGTTGCTGTTCCCACCAGGTTTTGCCGGCGTGCTTCGGCTTGGTCGTCATGGCCGGTTTCCAGTCCTGTTTTGTTGACTCTCCCGCCTGGCGGCTCCCGATACGCTGGGGTCCTCTGCACCGTCCGCACCTGGGCCATGGGGTTTTTCGAGGTGTTCTGGCAGGGCGAGGCCATCGGGGATGGCGGGGATCTCGAGGAAGCCCTCACCGCCTATCTCGCCGTGCAGCCCGAGGAGGGCAGCTGGGCTGAGGCCTGCGCTGCAGCGGAGGTGCAGCCCTGCATCCGGCGCTATGCCTCCTTTGAGGCCTACCTCGACAATGCCGACGAACTCGAGACCATCCCGGTGACCGCCGCCATGATCGAGGCAGCCCTTGTGCCGTTCGCCTGAGTCCCATCACCAGGCTTGCACCACTGGGATGGCATCCAGCCGGGTGGTGGCGGCACCGGAGAGCCGCGAGCGCCGCATCCGCCAGGGCGTCTGCAGGCCGGCAGCTGCCCATTGCACGGTGCCGCTGCCGTAGTGGCGGTTGAGGTGATCGATGGTGGCCATCAGGGCCGAGCGGCGGTGCTGCTGCTCCAGGGGCAGCGGCACCAGCAGGTGGTGCTGCAGGATCTCCTCGCTCTGCAAATTCTGCAGCAGAACGCCAGCCTTCTGCAGGGGTTTGTGGGGCTTGAATAATTGCTCCACCAGGGGAAGGGCCGCCTGCAGCAGTACGGCCGTGTCGCTGCTGGCCAGCGGCAGGGTCACCGTGGCGCTGTTGCTGTAGAAGCTGGTGCCATTGAACGGGCTACTGCGCACAAACACCGTGATGGCCCCGGCCCGTTGCCCTTGGCGCCGCACCTTCTCCGCCGCCCGGCTTAGGTAGGTGGCGATCGCCTCCCTCAGCTGGGCCTGGCTGGTGATGGGCTGGCTGAAGCTGCGGCTGACACAGGTTTCCCGCTTGGCGGCCGGCAGGGTATCCAGCGGCAGGCAGGCGTGGCCGCGCAGCTCCTGCTGCAGGCGCACGCCCACTACACCGCAGCGGCGCCGCAGTTCGCCGCTGGGCATGTCCCGCAGGGCTCGGGCATGGCTGATGCCGCGTAGGCGGCACCAGCGGGAGAGCTGGCGGCCGATGCCCCACACGTCTTCGATCGCGACCGCTTCGAGATGGGGATCGGGATCGCCGATGCCGCCGAAGTCCCACACACCGTCGCTTCCGGGTGCTGTTTTGGCGAGTCGGTTGGCGAGCTTGGCCAGCACCTTGCTGGGCGCGATCCCCACCGCCACCGGCAGGCCCAGCTCGCAGAGCACGTGGTGGCGCAGTTGCCGGCCCCAGTCGTGCAGGTTGCCGTGGCCGGCGGGCCGGTGCAGCGTGCCGAAGGCCTCATCGATCGAATAGATCTCCAGCTGCTCCACCCACGGCTCCACGGTGGTCATCAGCCGCTGGCTCATGTCGGCGTAGAGGGCGTAGTTGGAGCTGCGCACCACCACACCCTGGCGCTCCAGCTCGCGCCGCACCTTGAAGTAGGGCTGACCCATGCGGATTCCGAGGGCCCGCGCCTCGGCACTGCGCGACACGATGCAGCCGTCGTTGTTGGACAGCACCACCAGCGGTCGGCCCAGCAGGGCGGGATCCATCACCGCTTCGCAGGAGGCGTAGAAGTTGTTGCCGTCGATCAGCACGATCGCCTGGTGGCTGCTGGCCCAGGAGCTGCGGGGCATGGCGCTTCAGCGATGGCCCGTGCCGTCATCCAGGGTGCGGATGACGTGCACGGCCACCCCCCAGAGGTGGGGCTCGGCGCCGGGATCCAGCTCCAACGGGGGATAGGCGGGATGGGCCGCTTCCAGCCGCAGCCAGCCCCGGTGGCACACCAGCCGTTTGAGGGTGAATCCGCCATCGAGCCAGGCCACCACGATCTGGCCGGGCCGGGGCTCGAGGCCCCGATCCACGATCAGCAGGTCGCCATGGACGATGCCGGCACCCTGCATCGATTCGCCACTCACCCGCAGCAACACCGTGCTGGCGCGGCAGCGGATCAGCGTTTCTTCAAGGCTGATGGCGGCGAGGCTGATGGCGGTGAGGCTGGTGGGGGGAGCGGGGGGTGACAACGGCGCGCCGCAAACCCAATCACGTTAGTTCAGATGTACTTGTTGGATGGAGGATTGGGCTTTGGGGCTGGGTTTCAGCTTGGGCCAGCGCCCTGGTGGCGCCGTGCTCTGGTAGCCCTGGATTGTGCGGGGGAGTGCCGAATGCAGCGGAATGATCGGTCCGGGCGAGGGGCGCAGCGCCGGCCTAGTCCTGCGGACCAGCATCCTCGGAGCCGGTGAAGCGCCGATAAAGCCACAGGCCGCCACCGCCCCACAGCAGAGTCCACAGCACGAAGGTGGTGAGCGTGCCGAGCTGGCCCGTCTCGAGGGAATAGACGCCGGCCTGAATGAGCCCGGCATCGATTAGGGAACCACCGATCCCCCAGCCCAGCACCCAGCTGAGCAAAAAGCCGATCGCCTGCAGATTGCCGGTCATGCCGGGGAGATTAGGCGCTGGCTGAAGCGGCGGACAAACTGCGCCAAGGACATCGGCCCGCAGCGGCGCTGCCAGCCCAGTCCTTCCGGGTAGCGGCGCCAGCAGGAGAGCCGATTGCCGCGGTGGTCGAGACAGATCAGGTAGCGGTAGGTGGCAGTGGCAGTGGCGGCTGGGGGCTCTGCGGTGGGCAGTGGCCGCAGCGGCTCAAACACGGCCGCAAGCTCCCGCCAGTTGTGTGGAGGCCGCCCGCTGGCCAGTAGCGGCGCGCCGAGCAGGCTGGCGAGGTGCTGGGGGAAGCCGGCATCGGCAAGCCACCAGTGGCCCTGGCGGGATCGGTGGGACTCGAGCAGGGAGATCACGGCGCCGCAGGCCATGGGCAGGGAAGGGAAGGTCTCTTCACCAGTGCCCGGCCTGTCCCACCCTCACCCTCAGCTGCTAGGCCGCAGCCAGTGCTGCTCCACCAGGTCGGCCAGGGCGAGACACCGATCCATCTCGTCCCAGAGCAAATCGCGCCGACTGCTGTGCACCGCGAAGGAGCGGTGATGCAGCTCGCGGGCCTGGTAGCGAAGGGCATCGCGGATCCGCAGCCAATCGTCGTGATGGAGCGTGTCGCTCACGTCAAATGCTGGGTCAGCCAATGGTGGCCATGTGGCGCATCAGGTCGATGCACTTGCAGCTGTAGCCCCACTCGTTGTCGTACCAGGCCACCAGCTTCACGAAGGTGTCGGTGAGGGCGATGCTGGCGCCGGCATCAAACACCGAGGTGCAGCTCTCGCCGAGGAAGTCGGTGCTCACGACCTCGTCCTCGGTGTAGCCGAGAATGCCAGCCATGGGTCCTTCGGCGGCGGCCTTCATCGCCGCCTTGATCTGGTCGTAGCTGGCGGGTCTGGCCAGGTTCACGGTGAGGTCCACCACCGACACATCGGGGGTGGGCACGCGGAAGGCCATGCCGGTGAGCTTGCCGTTGAGCTCGGGGATCACGCGACCCACGGCCTTGGCGGCGCCGGTGGAGCTGGGGATGATGTTCTGGGCCGCACCGCGGCCGCCGCGCCAGTCCTTCACCGAGGGGCCGTCCACCGTTTTCTGGGTGGCGGTCGTGGCATGCACGGTGGTCATCAACCCATGGATGATGCCGAAGTTGTCGTGCAAAACCTTGGCCACCGGAGCCAGGCAGTTGGTGGTGCAGCTGGCGTTGGAGACGATGGCCTGGCCGGCGTAGCTGGTGTGGTTCACACCCATCACGAACATGGGCGTGGCGTCCGCGGAGGGGGCGCTCATCACCACGCGCTTGGCGCCGGCATTGATGTGGGCGCGTGCCGCTTCGTCAGTGAGAAAGAAACCGGTGCTCTCCAGCACGTAGTCGGCACCCACGGCGCCCCAGTTGAGATTGTTCGGGTCGCGTTCGGCGGTGATGCGGATGGCCCTGCCGTTCACCACCAGCTGACCGTTCTCCACCCGCACCTCGCCTTGGAAGCGGCCATGGGTGGAGTCGTAGCGGAGCATGTAGGCCAAATACTCCACATCGATCAGGTCGTTGATGCCCACCACCTCCACATCCGGCATGCTCACAGCGCGGCGGAAGGCCAGACGGCCGATGCGGCCAAACCCGTTAATGCCGATGCGGATGGTCATCGCGGCGCTCCTGAAACCCTGAATAGAAAGGCGTGGAGCCACCTTACGGGGCATTGATCAGGCTGCTTGCCGTCAGCCCAGAGCCTGCTGGAGAGCCGCCAGACCGAACACCAGGAAGAGGCCGCCACTGAGCCGGTACAGGAGCCGCTCGTTGACGCGCTGGCCGATCCATTTGCCCGCCCCCACCGCCAGCCAGGTGACCAGGGCGTGACCCAGCAGCGTGCCGGCCAGCAGGCCGGTGAAGCTAAACACCTGGGCTGGTGCCGTGGCCATGAAGATCGTGGTGAATTGGGTGCGGTCACCCAGCTCGGCGACAAACACCAGCACGAAGGCTTCCCAGATCACCGCCCAGGCAGTGTTGAGTGCCCGGCTGGTTTCGGCCGCATTGATCGCCTCCTCGGCCTCCTCAGCTTCCTCCGAGGCCGCATCCGGCGCCCTGCCCTGGGCATCGATCAGCAGCTTGAGGCCAAAGCCGAGAAACAGGGCGGCGGCCAGCCAGGGCACCACCGTGGTTGGCAGCAGTTCACGCAGGCCGTAGCCCAGGGCCAGGGAGATCAGGGTGACTGCCGTGAGGGCGGCAAAAGCCCCGAGAAACACCCAGCGGGCTCGGTGGCGCACCGACAGGATCAGCGCCATGAAAAACGTTTTATCGCCCAACTCGGCCAGGGTGATGGCGGTGAGGCTGGAGCCAAAGGCGGCCAGGCTGGGGTCGCTCGAAAGAGGGATGCTCATGCTCCATCCCTACCCCAGCGGTGGTCAAAACGGGGTGAAAGCGGCTACGCCAGTGGCAAATCCATGGCCAGCACCCACCAGCCAGGGTCTGCAGCAGCCAGCTCAGGAGTCCGCGTCGTCTTCCAGCAACAATTGCTGGAACGCGGTGTAGAGATCGCCGTGGTTTGCAGCTGTGCGGGGATCGGCTCGGGCCACCGTGTTCGTCCCCCGGGGTCTGTCGCGACCGGTGGATTGACCGGTTGCCATGGTGGGAGAGGGGTTGGAGTCCCCTGCGGCCGGGGCTGGAGCCTGCCGGCGGGCTTCGAGTTCTCGCAACCGCTCCATCAGGTGGGGCGGCACTGTGCCATCCGGGCTGACCTGCATCAGTTCGCGGAACAGAGCCTCGGGGTTCTCCTCCACTTCGACGCGATGGCGTTTGTCCAGGGCCTTGGGCGCGCCCTGCTGGGGAGGGGTTGGCGTGGGCAGAGGTTTGGGCAGGCTGCGGCCGAGGGCCTCGAGGCGTTCGCGGCTGCGGGCGTCGAAACTCATGGCTCGGGGGTCAGCTGCAGCCCAGGGTGGAACGGGTGTCGCGGCCGGTGACAGGGTTGGTGCCGCTGGCCACGCCGCAGAGGGTTTTGAGGGCATCGCCCCGCAGCGGCACGTTGGTGAAGTCGGCGCCGTCAATCACCACGTTGGTGAATTTGGTGTTGAAGGCAAAGGCGTCTTCCAGGACTGCATTCGTGAGGTTGGTGCCATCGAAGATCGCCGAATCCAGGGTGGCTTCGCGCAGGTTGGTGTTGCTCAGATCGGCGTCCTGGAGCTTGGCGCCGAACAGGCTGGCTCCCTGCAGATCGGAGCCGGCGAAGCTGGCATCCCGCAGGTTGGTGAGGTTGAACGTGGCGCCGCGCAGATCCTGGTCGTGGAAATCAGCGCCGATCAGCACTTGCTTCGCCACATCCATGGCGGCCTGGGCCGGGGCGGGGGCAAGCCAGGCGGTGCCGAGGGCCAGCAGCAGCGCCAGCACCCAGCTCGCCAGGCGGTGTGGGCCGCGCTTGGGGGAAATCGGCGGATGCATGGCAACCCTTCAGCTCATCCCAGCCTAAGGAGGGCCATCCCATCGGGATCGTCGACGCCGTTGTGGGAACGCTGAGGCCCGACTGGGGAGGGCCATGCCACGCACCGACGCACGCCGCCAGGGCGACTGGGCCGAGCAGCGCGCCCTGCGGCTCTTGCAGCAGAGGGGCTGGCGGCTACTGGCCCGGCAGTGGGTCTGCCGCTGGGGCGAGCTCGACCTGGTGCTGGAAAAGCAGGGGCGTCTGTTGCTGGTGGAGGTGAAGGGCCGGCGCCAGGCTGGCCCCGATGGTTGGGGGGTCGGCTCCCTGCGGCGCGGCAAGCGCCAGCGGTTGGAGCGGGCCTGGCATTGCTGGCTCGAGAGCCAGCCAATCTGGGCCGAATGCCCTGTGGAGTTGGTCTATGCCCTGGTGCCCCTTGCCCCGGCGGCTGGTCCGGTGCGCTGGATTCGCCCAGATCGCTAAGGGGCCAAGGCGTGTCAGGTCAGGGTCAGGCCTCAGGGTGCAGGGGCCGGAGTGGAGCTGGGTGTGCTGACGGCTGGAGCGGGACTGAACTCCACCGTGCAGAGATAGCGGATGTTGCCGATCCCCACTTCCACCTCCTGGCAGTGTTCGCCGGTGACGACGGCCCCCAGAGGCAACTGCTGCCGGGCCCGCGCGAGGGCATTGGTTTTGTTCCAGATCGAGGAGGCGGTGGCGCTGCCGGCGCGAGCGGCGGGGATCAGCCCCGCCATGCCTGCCACGAGCGATCCGGCCAGCAGAGATCCGGTCAGGAGCAGATGCGCCAGCGCGGGGACCGTGTGCGGGTCGAGGCGGTGAGGGGAGGCAGGCAATGTGGAGCAACTGCGGCGACATCCATGAGTTTTGCTGCCCACCGCGCCCGCAAGCGTTTCGGCCAGCACTGGTTGGTGGATCAGGAGGTGCTCGGCCGCATCGTGGCGGCCGCAGAGCTCGAGCCCAGCGATCGGGTGCTCGAGGTGGGGCCGGGTCGGGGAGCACTCACCGAGCGGCTGCTGGCCTCGCCGGCGGCGGCGGTTGCAGCAGTGGAGCTCGATCGTGATCTGGTGCAGGGCCTGCAGGAGCGCTTGGGCGGCGAGACGCGGTTCAGCCTCACTCCAGGCGATGTGCTGGTGGTTGAGCTGCCCGCCGCCAACAAGGTGGTGGCCAACATCCCTTACAACATCACCGGACCCCTCCTGGAGCGCCTGGTGGGCCGCCTTGATCGCCCCGTTGCCCACCCCTATGAGCGCCTGGTGCTGCTGGTGCAGCGGGAGGTAGGGGAGCGAATCCGCTGCCAGCCTGGCTCCAGCGCCTACTCGGCGTTGAGTGTGCGGATGCAGCTGATGGCTCACTGCCGCAGCGTCTGTGCCGTGCCGCCGCGCTGTTTTCAGCCGCCGCCGCAGGTGCACTCCGAGGTGATCCTGCTGGAGCCGTTGCCCGCCGCCCAACAGCTGGAGCCCTGGCTGGCCCGCACTGTGGAGATGCTGCTGAAGCGCTGCTTTGCCGCCCGGCGCAAGATGCTGCGCAACACCCTGGCCGGTCTCCTGCCGGAAGCCCAGCTGGCTGAGCTGGTGGCAGCGGCGGGTATGGGACTGCAGCAACGGCCCCAGGAGATCGCCCCGTCGGCCTGGGTGGCGCTGGCGGGCGGCTTGAATCAGGCCACCTCCGCCACCGCACCCCCTCCCGCCCATGGCTGATCTGTGTGTGCGGGCCCCCGCCAAAATCAACCTGCACTTAGAGGTGCTGGGCCTGCGACCCGACGGCTTCCACGAGCTGGCGATGGTGATGCAGTCGATTGAGCTGGCGGACACCCTGCAGCTGCGGCCCACCGCCGATGCCCGAATTGGCCTGCGCTGCGACCGAGGCGATCTGCCTACTGATGGCAGCAATCTGATCGTGCGTGCCGGCGAGCTTTTGCGGGCCCGTTCGGGGTTTTCCGAGCTGGGAGCCGAGATTGTGCTCGAGAAGCGCATCCCCATCGGCGCCGGGTTGGCGGGCGGGTCCAGCAACGGGGCGGCAGCCCTGGTGGGCCTCAATGCCCTGTGGGGGTTGGGCTTTGATGCCGAGAGCCTGCAGACGATGGCCGCCGAGCTCGGATCCGACATGCCGTTTTGCCTCGATGGCGGCACCCAGCTGTGCTTCGGCCGTGGGGAGCGGCTTGAGCCCGTGGAGCGGGCGGAGTCCATTGGTTTGGCGGTGCTGTTGATCAAGCACCCAGAGGTCAGTGTCAGCACTCCCTGGGCCTATGGCCGCTGCAAAGCGATGCGGGGCGACTTTTACCTCCAGGGCGAGGTCGAATTTGAGCAACGCCGTCAGGCGTTGCGCCAGGGGCCGCTGCTGCAGGCCCTGCATCAGGGTGCTGCCCTGCCCGCGCTGCGCAATGACCTGCAGGCTGTGGTGGAACCGGAGGTGGAGAGTGTGCGGCAGGGCCTGGCTCTGCTCCGCCAGGCCGAAGGCCCGCTGGCGGTGGCCATGAGCGGATCGGGCCCGAGCCTGTTTGCCCTCTTCGCCAGCCTTCCCGAGGCGGAAGCGGCCCACACCGACCTGGCGTCCCGGCTGGAGCAAGCGGGCTTTGAGGCCTGGTGTTGTGGCTTCAGCAACCGAGGTGTCAGCCTGGAGGCGTGAGCGACCCCAATCCCCCGACCGAGCCGGATGCGGCTCCCCGCAAGGGCCCCCTGAGCTTCTTGTCCGGTTCGCTCACCGCTGGGCTGCTGGCCTGGTTGGCCCTGGGTTTGAGCCGGCGGATGGTGACTTACTACGCCCTCCATCCGCCCAGTTACAGCTCTGCCATTGCCCAGAGCATCGCCACCGCCCTCAAGACCCTGATTGTGGGCATGGCCTTCCTGGCCACCTTTAGCTTTGCCTTCATCGCCGTGGGCTTGGCCCTGGTGTTCGTGCGCAGCCTGGTGTCCGGTTCCGGATCGGCCCCGGTGGAGTCGGGTAAATCGCCCTAGCCTCCACCCACTGGCACCGTTCTATGACCCCCCACGACCTCGGTCTGCTGGTGACGCTGTTGCTACCCGGCATGCTGCTGTCGGTGCTGCTGCTATCCACCTTCGCCGCCGGAGGCTGAGGCCGCTGCCGCCGCTGGCGGCTGAGATAAGTTGGCGACACCACCGGTCCTGTGCCGGAATCGCCTTCCCGCCGTGGCAGAGACGCTTCTCTTCAATGCCCTACGCGAGGCCATCGATGAAGAGATGGCCCGCGATCCCCATGTCTGCGTGATGGGCGAGGACGTCGGTCAGTACGGCGGTTCTTACAAGGTCACCAAGGACCTCTACGAGAAGTACGGCGAACTTCGGGTGCTGGACACCCCGATCGCCGAGAACGCCTTCACCGGCATGGCCGTGGGTGCTGCCATGACGGGTCTACGCCCGATCGTTGAGGGCATGAACATGGGCTTCCTGCTGTTGGCCTTCAACCAGATCTCCAACAACATGGGGATGCTGCGTTACACCAGCGGCGGCAACTACACCATTCCCACCGTGGTGCGCGGCCCCGGTGGTGTCGGTCGGCAGCTGGGGGCAGAGCACAGCCAGCGGCTTGAGGCCTATTTCCACGCGGTGCCCGGCATCAAGATCGTGGCGGTGAGCACCCCCACCAATGCCAAGGGGTTGATGAAGGCGGCGATCCGCGACAACAACCCCGTGCTCTTTTTTGAGCATGTGCTGCTCTACAACCTCTCGGAAGACATCCCGGAAGGCGACTACATCTGCGCCCTGGATCAGGCGGAGGTGGTGCGCGAGGGTAGCGATGTGACGATTCTCACCTACTCACGCATGCGCCACCATTGCCTCAAGGCTGTGGAGCAGCTGGAGAAGGATGGGGTGAGCGTGGAGCTGATTGATCTGATCAGCCTTAAGCCCTTCGACATGGACACGATCACCCGCTCGATCAGCAAAACCCACAAAGTAATCGTGGTGGAGGAGTGCATGAAGACCGGCGGCATCGGCGCTGAGCTCATTGCTCTGATCACTGAGCATTGCTTTGACGAGCTCGATGCGCGGCCGATTCGTCTGTCGTCCCAGGACATCCCCACGCCCTACAACGGCGCCCTGGAAAACCTAACGATCATCCAGCCCCATCAAATCGTCGCCGCGGCCCAGCAAATGCTCGCGGGCCAGATCTGACATGGCCCGCCAACAGGGGTGGTTTGCCCTGATCCTTGCCCTGGCCATCGCGGCCGGAGCCCTGCTGTTTAGCTGGAACAGCCCCACCACCCCGCTGGGGCAGCGGCTCGGTCTGGATCTCCGTGGTGGCAGCCAGCTGACCCTGCAGGTGCAGCCTGCCGGAGCCATCACCACCGTCCGCAAAGAGCAGCTCGACGCCGTCAAGGATGTGCTCGATCGCCGCATCAATGGTTTGGGCGTGGCTGAGTCGACGCTGCAAACCGTCGGCGACGACCAATTGGTGTTGCAGCTGCCCGGCGAACAGGACCCCACCCGGGCAGCCACTGTGCTCGGCACCACGGCTCTGCTGGAGTTTCGGGCCCAGAAACCAGGAACGGAGCAGCGCATGCAAGAGCTGCTCACCCTCAAGCGTCAGGCCACGGCCCTGCTGGCACGCCTGGGCCAGCAGGGCCAGGACACCTCCGTACCCAGCACCGAACCCGAACAGGCTGACCCCCAGCAGGCGGCCCCCAACGAAACCGACCTCAAGCAGGCAGACCGGGAGCAATTGAAGGCCGATCTTCAGCGCATCAACGCTGACATCGTGGCTCTCTATGAGCCGGCCAGTCTCAGTGGCAAGGATCTGGTGACTGCTGGACGGCAGCAGCAACAGAGCGGCCCCGGCTGGGATGTGACCCTCAGTTTCAACAAGGAGGGGGGCGACAAGTTTGCCCAGCTCACCCAGTCGATTGCCGGAACAGCGCGCCTGCTGGGGATCGTGCTCGACGGGCGCTCGATCAGCGAAGCCAGCGTGGGCCCTGAATTCAAGGCGGCCGGCATCACCGGTGGCTCAGCCAGCATCACCGGCAACTTCAGCGCTGAAGAAGCCCGTGATCTGGAGGTGCAGCTACGCGGCGGCTCCCTGCCCCTGCCTGTGAAAATCCTGGAAGTTCGCACGATCGGCCCCTCCCTTGGTGCCGAAAACATCCGCACCAGCCTGCTGGCTGCCCTCACCGGCCTGCTGCTGGTGGCGGTGTTCATGGTGGTGGTCTACCGCCTGGCTGGCGTCGTGGCGGTGATCGCCCTCTCTCTCTACGGCCTGTTCAACCTGGCCACCTACGCCCTGATCCCCGTCACCTTGACCCTGCCGGGCATTGCCGGCTTCATCCTCTCTCTGGGCATGGCGGTGGACGCCAACGTGTTGATTTTCGAGAGGATTAAGGAAGAGTTGCGTGAGGGCAACACCTTAATCCGGTCCATCGACACGGGCTTTTCGCTCGCCTTTTCATCCATCCTCGATGGACAAGTCACCACCCTGATCAGTTGCATCGCCCTCTTCGCCCTTGGCACCGGTTTGGTCAAAGGCTTTGCGGTCACCCTCGGCATCGGTGTGTTGCTCAGTCTGTTCAGTGCCCTCACCTGCACGCGCACTCTGCTTCGGGTGCTGATGAGTTATCCAGCCCTCCGCCGGATCCAATACTTCATTCCGCTGGCCCAGCGGTCTGAGAGTGCTGCCTGAGCTGACCATGTCCGCCATCTCTGCCCCTCCCTCCACCAGCCGGCCGATGTTCGTCTTCCGCGTCAACCGTCATCGCCGCCGTCTCTGGCTTCTGTCCTTGGGGGCCCTGCTGTTGAGCATCCTCGGGATGGCCCTCAGCTGGAGCTCGCCGTCGATCCGGGCCCCACTGCGGCCGGGTCTTGATTTCACAGGTGGCACCCAGATCCAGATCGAGCGCCGCTGCGACTCCTCTTGCCCCCCCCTAACGGTCCCTGACCTGGAGCGGTCGCTCGCCGCTCTGAAGCTGCCTGCTGATGGCGCCAATCCAGCCCCTGCATTGGCGGGAGCATCGGTACAGCTGCTCGATGGTGGCCGCTCCCTGGTGGCGCGCACCCCGAGCCTCACCCCGGATCAGGCCCAGGTGTTGTTGCAGGCGCTCCAGGCTCAGGTGGGGGAGACGCTGCCTGGTGGGCTGTCGATCGACACGATCGGCCCCACGTTGGGCTCCCAGCTGCTGCAGGCCAGCTTGGTGTCGCTGTTGGTGAGCTTTTTGGGCATTTCCGTCTACATCAGCTTTCGCTACGACCGCATCTACGCCGCCCTGGCCCTGTTGTGCCTGGGCCACGATGTGCTGATCACCTGCGGCCTGTTTGCCTGGCTTGGGTTGCTGGCAGGGGTGGAGGTGAACAGCTTGTTTGCAGTAGCCCTGCTCACCATTGCCGGCTATTCCGTCAACGACACGGTGGTGATCTTTGACCGGATCCGTGAGAAGCGAAATCAGCTCAAGGACCTGCCCCTGGAAGATCAAGCTGATGAAGCCGTGATCAGCACCTTGACCCGCTCCGTCTACACCTCCCTCACCACCCTGTTGCCCCTGATCGCCTTGATCTTCTTTGGCGGCAGCACCCTGTTCTGGTTCTCGATTGCCCTGAGCTTCGGCATCCTCGTCGGCGCCTGGTCCAGCATCGGGGTGGCACCCACCCTGCTGCCGGTGTTGTCCCGTCGCTGATCCTTCACCCAGTCCCGGTCCCACCAGCTCGCGCCGGCGGCAGCGCAGCCGTGGCTTGGCGATGGTCCCCGTATCGCTGGGTCTGCTAGCCCTGTTGGATCTGCGGGTTGAGTTGCAGTTGCTCGTGGATCACTTCACGTTGGCAGGGTTGGGGGCAGCGATCCGCAGCCATCCGCTGGCGGTGGCGGTGTTGTTGCTCCTGCCCTCGCTCGTGAAGCGGTACCGCGTGTGATCTAGGTCCAACGGTCCATCACCTCCTTCACCACCACTTCCTCGCAAAGCACCTGCAGCACCACCACCAGGGGCAGGGCCAGCAACACTCCGGGTAATCCGAGAAGGGCCCCTAGGCACAGCTGGGCGGTGAGGGCCACGGTGGGCAGCAGATTCACCGTGCGACGAAGCAGCACCGGGGTGAGCAGAAAAGCCTCGGCGTTTTGAAGCACCAGCCGCAGCACCAGCACCTGCACCATTTTCGCCGGAGAAACCAGCAGGGCCAGGGCCAGGGGCAGCAGGGTGGCGGCGGTGGGGCCGATGGTGGGAACGAAGGTGAGCAGGCCGCAGATCAGGGCGCTCAGGAGTGCCAGGGGGACCCCCAGCAGCGCCAGCCCCGCCCAGGTGAGCAGAAAAACACTCACCGCGGAGAGGGTCATGCCGGCCAGCCAGCCTCCCAGGGCTTCCCGGGACTCGGCGAGCAGGTGGCCCATCTGGGGACGCCAGAAGCTCGGCGTCAGGGCCACCACCACCTTCTGGTGACTGCGCGGATCGAGCGCCAGCAGGATGGCCAGCAGCTCCATGAGCAGCAGTTGGATTGTCGTGTTGGCGGCTCCGCCGGCAAACCCCAGCAGCTGGCTTCCAAGGGGTTGCAGGCGGTCCCAGGTGCCGAGCTCCATCAGCTGGCGCTCCAGATCGGGCAGCCAACGCACCTGGCGAGCCAGGTCGGCCAGGCGCTGGGCCAGGGCTGGCAGCAGCTCCGTCAGTTGGCTGATCTGCTGCAGCAGTTCCGGCAGCAGCAGTTGGCCGAGAAGCCCACCCACCAGCACCAGCGCCACCAGCACCACCACCAAGGCGGTGGGCCGGTTCAGCGGCAGCAGGCGCCGAAGAAGTGTGATCGGCACGTCAAGGGCTACGGCCAGCACCACCGCGCCAAACAGCACGAGCAGCACCCAGCGCAACTCCCAGCTGAGCAACCCCAGCACGATCAGGGCCAACGCCCCCAGTACCGTGCGGCCGTTCATGGGGTCAGGGTGCCAGCCGTTGGCGTTTCCATGGATCCAGGATGTCTTGGATCAGCAGCTCGCGCACGATCACCTGTAGACACACCGCCAGGGGCAGGGCGAGCAGCAGGCCCAGGGGTCCGAACACCACCGTGAACAGCAGCTGGGCCGTGAGGGTGAGGCCAGGCAGCAGCCGCAGCTGGTGGTGCATCACCGACGGAGTGATCAGGTAGCTCTCGAGGTTTTGAACGGCGATATAGAGCACCAGCACCGCTGCCGCTTTCCACGGGGCATCCAGCAGAGCCACCGACATCGGAAAGATGGTGCTGAGGGTTGGGCCCACGTTGGGAATGATGTTGAGCAATCCCGCCAGCAGCGCATTGGCGGCCACCAATTTCACACCCAGCAGGCTCAGGCCGATGGCCGCCAGGGTGCCCACACAGAGGGAGCTGATCAACACCCCCACCATCCAGGCACTCAGGGCCTCTCCGCACTGCACCAGCACCTGGCGGAAACGGCGCCGGTAGAACGAGGGCACCAGCAACACGGCCACGTCGCGATAGGCGGTGGGTTGCACCGCCACCATCAGCGCCACCGCAAACACAAACAGCGTTTGCAGCAAACCGGTGCCGAGACCACCAGCCAGCCCCACCAGTCGAAGGGCGCCGGATCCCAGGCTGCCGCCCAGGCCAGACGACAAGCCGCTGGATGCGCCGCCCCCGCCGATCAGGCCATTGCGCAGCCAGGACAATCCACCTTCACGGGTGCCGTAAAGCATCTGGCTCGCCCGAGCCAGGCCATCACGCAGCAGTTCCAGGAGGGTTTCGGCGGCCGCCGGCAATTTGCTCAGCAGCTGGCTGAACTGGTCGACGAACGGGGGAATCACGGCCGTGGCCACCACCGCCAGCACCAGGGTCACCGTGCCCAGGCTGAGCACCAAGGCAACCGGACGGGAGCAGCGCAGGCGGGTCTGGATGGCACCCACCAGGGTGCAGATCGCCATCGCCAAGACCACGGCGGCAAACAGATGCATCAGGCTCTGGCGCAGGTTCCAGAGCAGCACCAGGGCTGCCACCAGCGCCAACAGCCCCAGCCATTGGCCGAATTTCAAGGGATCAGGCCTCGTCCTGCTCTGCCTGATCTTCGCCCTGGTTGTTCGAGAAGCCGAGATCGTGACTGTCGGCGTAACGTTGGGCAAAGCGCATGAAGCGCTCGAAGTCTTCGGTGCTCTTCCAGGTGTAGGTGCACTCGAGTGCGCTGGCCTTTCCATTGACAAAGCGAGCCTTGACTTCGCGGGTCACCAGCTCGCCCTCCTCATCCACCAGGAACATGCCGGTGATGTCGCCCATGCTCTCGGGGGCGAGGGCATCGGGTTCTTCGAACACGAACAGGGCCTGGCCGGTGCGGCCATCGCGGGAGCGCGTCAAGCGGATATCGGGCACGACCGGCTCATTCACCCCGCGGAAGAACTGAATGGCGGCGCCCATGGCAAGCGGGAACAAAAATCAATCCTAGGAGCCAGACCCAGAGCGGACCGCAGTTGCAACCCCGCGGACCGCTGCTTCCTGCTGCAGCCGTTTGGCGGCGGCATCGGCGTCGATTCCCGCTAGGTCAACGCTGGTGAGCACTGGGCTGTCCCGGCGGTTCAACTCATGGTCGTAACAGCGGTCGTAATAGTCCAGCATCTGCACGCAGGCGCCGGCCCAGTCGCAGCGGTCGATCGCTTCCAGAGCCGTGGCGGTGCGCTGGGGGCCCAGCCGCCTGGCGATCCGTTCGGTGGCCTGGCGCAGGGCCTCCTGCCCCTGGCTGCCGTACACCGCCACGAGCTGGTCAACCCGCTCCGCTAGCGGGCGCTGGATCTCGATTGCAGGAGCCTCCCCCATCTGGCGCCACAGGCCGGCAGGGATCCGGCAGCGGCCGACCTGGGCACTTTCCGCCTCGACCCAGATCGGGGCCTGGCCTTCGAGCTCCTGCAAGCTCGCCGCAAGACGATTTTCGTAGTGCTCACTGCTGGGTTGGGCCGGCAGCCCCAAGCCGCCAAAACTGCTGCCTCGGTGGTTGGCAAGCCCCTCCAGATCCACCATGGCTGCTCCCTGACGCCGTAGGGCCAGCAACAGATCGGTCTTGCCAGTGCCGGTGCGTCCGCCCACCACCAGCAGCGGCCAGGGCCGCTCGAAGGTGTCCAGCACCCAGCGTCGGTAGGCCTTGTAGCCACCCTCAAGCAGCAGCACCGGCAGCTCCAGGGTGCTGGCCAGCCAGGCGACGCTGCCGGAGCGCATGCCGCCCCGCCAGCAGTGCAGTCGCAGGGGTGTGTTGTGCAGACCCAGCCGACGCAGCTCCTGGCCCAGCGCTGCCAAATTGGGTCCCACCAGCTCCAGCCCAAGCTGGATCGCTGCAGGGCGACCCTCGTGTTTGTAGCAGGTGCCGACCTGGGCCCTTTCGTCATCGCTGAACAAGGGCAAATTGTGGGCGCCTGGGATGTGGCCCTGGTCAAATTCCAGGGGACTTCGCACATCGACGATGGGTCCGCCTGCCGCCAGGAAAGCGGCCACGCTGAGGGGGGGGCTGGCGCCCGGCATCGCTGTCGTGGATCTCTGCTGACATAGTGGGCCAACGCTGGCTCCGCTTCAGGCTCCGACCCCTTCCATGCTTTCCGGTCCTCCGGTCACCGCCATCACTAGCGCTAGCCCAGAGTCTCTGCTTGAGCGCTTTCAGAGCGGCAATCCCCGACAGCGTCGTGCCCTGCTGGCCGCCCTGCAGGAACGGCGGCAGGCCCTTCGGCCTCTGATCGCCGACCACCTGGCTGGCCTTGATGCCACCGGTGATGACTGGGCCGCCGGCTTCCTGATCCAGTTGTTGCTCGACGAGAGCGACGCCCTGCGGGACGCGTTCCTGGCCCGGTATCCCGAGGGCTGGCTGGCCACAGTGTCGGCTCGGGGACTCGACTACACGCCGCTGCAACAGGCCTTGATGGCCCAAGAGTTTGAGGAGGCTGATCGGATCACCAGTGCCCTGCTCAGGGATCTTGCCGGGCCGGATGCGGTGTGGCGGGGCTATGTGTATTACAGCGAGGTGCCGCCGATGCCATCGGCCGATCTCGACAGCCTGGATCGCCTCTGGGTGTGCTTTTCGCGCGGGCGTTTCGGGTTTTCGGTGCAGGGACGACTGCTGCGCAGCTGCAACGACCGCTGGGAGCTGCTCTGGCCCAAGTTGGCCTGGAAGGATGGGGGCAGGTGGACCCGTTACCCCGGCTCCTTTCAGTGGTCTATCGATGCGCCCGAGGGGCACATGCCCCTGGTGAACCAGCTGCGGGGGGTGCGGTTGATGGATGCCCTGCTCAACCATCCCGCTCTGCAACAGCGCATCAACGCCTGAGCGTGGGTGCCGGCAACGGCGTAGGGTCGAATCGGCTCCTGCGGATCCAAGCCGGATGGCGCTGCGCTGGTCAGACTTCATCACGCCTTCCACCCTGCAGCTTGCTCCACTCCTGGAGCTGCTGATTGAGCCGATCCGCTGCCTGCAGCTTCAGAGCCAGGTGCAGCTGGGCCTCCAGGAGGCGCTTGTCAACGCCGTGCGCCACGGCAATGGTTGCGATCCGGCCAAGTGCCTGCGGGTGCGGCGGATTGAAACGCCGCGCTGGCTGGTGTGGCAGGTGCAGGACGAAGGGCTGGGGCTGGCCCCGGATGCTCGCACTGCGTCCCTGCCGGAGCAGCTCGACGCCACCGGTGGACGGGGCCTGTTCTTGATCCACACCTGCTTTGACGACGTGCGCTGGAGCAGCCGCGGCAACAGGCTGCAACTGGCCGTCAGTCGCCAGCGGGCTGTGGTGCTTTCGCCGGCTGGTGGCTGGGGCAACCGGGGTCGCTGAGCTCTCCCCGCAACCAGCCCAGGCCGTGTTCCACCAGTTCGATGGCCTGCTGGCGAGCGGGACTGGCCTGGGGGGCGCCGGGATCATCGCTGCCCAGCAGGAGCACCAGGGCAGCGGCCAGCTGCTCTGCTCCCCGTCGGGGCCGCTGGGACTTGAGGGCGTGCCAATCGCGATCGCCGATGGACAGTTGGCGTTGCAGGGCCACGGCCTGATCCAGGGCTCCCTCAGGCCAGCACCGGGATGGCTTGGGCAGCGAGGTGGGCACTGGACGTTTGTTCATGGCAGGTCCCATCCTGATGCCACTGCTGCGTTGCTGTGAGCTGGCCATGCCGAGCCGACCCCTGGGCCACCATCTGGTACGCCAGCCGATCCGTCTGCTGCACCTCTTGGATGGCTTGTTCACCCAGGCCTCTCTGACGCGCCACAGTTCTGGGGTGACCCAGCGGCGCCAGCGCCAGCGTCTGGCCCTTACCCAGCGCCTGCTGGATCCGCTGCCGGAGTCTTTGGCTCCCCCGCACCGGGTGGAGGTGCCGTTCTGGCGTGGGCTGCGCTGGGCGACCGCCGGAATGCTGCTGGCCTGGTGGCTGAAGCGTTAACGCGGTTTACGCGCTGTCCAGATCCGCGTCATGAAGTGGGATTCGGCGGCGACGGCTTCAAACCCTGCCTGCCGCATGCGGCCGTCAATGTCGTCGCTGATGTAGTCGCGGTAGTAGGGCTCATGGAACACGCGCCGGAAGTTTTCCATCGCGGCGCTGAATTGGGGGGAATCGGCCAGCTGCACCGAGTCGGCCAGCACCATCACGCCACCGGGCTCGAGCACCCGATAGGCCTCATCGATCACGGCCTGGCGAGCGTCTCCGGGTAGCTCGTGAAACAGGAACACGCAGGTAAGGCCCTGGAACGTGGCCTCTGCAAAAGGCATGCCTTCACCATTGCCTTGAACCAACTGGGGCAGCTCGCCGGGCAACTGGCTGAGCCATTTGTTGGCCTGGCGAAGGTAGGCCGTGGAGAGATCCAGGCCCACCAGCTGAGCCTGGGGCAGGGCGGCCCGAATCTGGCGCAGGGTGCGGCCGGTGCCGGTGGCCACGTCGAGTACCCGCAGCTGGCCCGCTGGCCGATCGGCAAAGGCTTTGATGCCGCGCATCAGTGGTGCCAACACCCGACGCCGCATCGGATCGGCGGTGCCGTTGAACAGGATTTCCACCTGCAGGTCGTAGAGGGAGGCGGAGTGGTCGCTGAGATAGCCGTCGGTCTGGTGGTGAAAGTTCTGGAGGTAGTAGTCGGGGTAGGCGGCCGGATCCACATCGCGGGGCAGATCGCGCACGTTGCGCTCGCTGCGGCGGCTCCAGGTGCTGGGCATGTCCAGCCACACCAGGGGATAGCGGCTGGCCCAGTCGAGCCAGGGGGCATCGAAGAGCAGTGATGCCGGATACAGGCCCTGCTCAGCCTCCTGCCAATCCTGCTCGTGCAAGGCATCCATGGATTGCTTGAGCCGGCCCATCAGTTCTGGTGGGACCGGCACGGTTTTCGGGCTGCCATCCGGAGCGAGCACCCCCATCAGCCGGGTGCTCACCTCCTTGTGGGTTAAGCCCAGCAAAGCCTTGCCCTGCTGCAGGGTTTGGTAGGCCAGCTTGGTGAGCTGATCGGGCATGGCTGGGCAATCGCGTGCTGCCATTCCAGCCGATTGCCCCGTCGAGCGCGAGCAGCGACGACTTGTTTGGACGGAGCAATCCATCCACACCCCGTGGTCCACAGCCCTAATTAGCCAGGTCAGTCGATTTGTCTTCGGAGTCGGCAGATCCGTTTCGACCATCAAAAAAGCCCCGGCCTTCGCCAGGGCTCAGGGGTTGAGCGCGTTGCTGGAGAGCCTTGATCAGGCGTCGTAATACATCACGAACTCGTGGGGGTGGGGCCGCTGGCGCAGCTGCTGCACCTCCTCGTATTTGAGGGCGATCCAGTTGTTGATGAAGTCTTCGGTGAAGACCCCGCCGGCCAGCAGGTAATCCTTATCGGCGTCGAGAGCTTCGAGGGCGCCGTTGAGGGAGGCGGGCACGGTGGAGATCTTGGCCAACTCCTCCGCCGAGAGCTCAAACAGATCGACGTCGGTGCCATCGCCTGGATCGATCTGGTTTTTGATGCCGTCGATGCCGGCCATCAGCATGGCGGCAAAGCCCAGGTAGGGGTTGGAGAGGGCATCGCCAGAGCGGAACTCAAGACGCTTGGCCTTGGGGCTGGGGCCAGTGAGCGGGATGCGCACGGCGGCGGAGCGGTTGCCCTGCGAATACACCAGGTTGACCGGAGCTTCGAAGCCCGGCACCAGGCGTTTGTAGCTGTTGGTGGTGGGGTTGGTGAAGGCCAGGAAGCTGGGGGCGTGCTTGAGCAGGCCGCCGATGTACCAGCGGGCCGTCTGCGACAGGTTGGCGTAAGTTCCCTCACCGAAGAACAGGGGGTTGCCGCCCTTCCAGAGGCTTTGGTGCACGTGCATGCCGCTGCCGTTGTCAGCAAACACGGGCTTGGGCATGAAGGTGGCCGTCTTGCCGTACTTCTTGGCGACGTTGCGCACCACGTACTTGTAGATCATCACGTTGTCGGCCGCGCTGATCAGCTCGGCAAACTTGATCCCCAGCTCATGCTGAGCCGTGGCCACCTCGTGGTGCTGCTTCTCGATCGGCACACCCAGGCTGCCCATGGTGAGCAACATCTCGGTGCGCATGTCCTGAAGGGTGTCGTTGGGCGACACCGGGAAGTAGCCCTCCTTCAGCTGGATCTTGTAGGCCAGGTTGCCGCCTTCCTCGAGGCGGGCAGTGTTCCAGGGGGCTTCAATCGAGTCGACGCTGTAGAAGCTGCTGCCACTGCCGGAGGTGTAGCGCACATCGTCGAACACGAAAAACTCCGGCTCCGGACCGAAGTAAGCGGTGTCGGCGATGCCGGTGGAGCCGAGATAGTTGAGGGCCTTCTGGGCCAGGGCTCGGGGGCAGCGGGCGTAGGGCTGACCGCTGCGGGGCTCCTGAATCGAGCAGATCAGGCTCAGGGTTTTGTGGCTGTAGAAAGGGTCGATCCAGGCGGTGTTCGGATCCGGCACCATCGCCATGTCCGATTCGTTGATCGCTTTCCAGCCGCGGATCGAAGAGCCGTCAAAGGCCACACCTTCGCTGAAGGCGGCTTCATCGATCAAGTCGTTGCAGACCGTCAGGTGCTGCCATTTGCCGTGCAGGTCGACAAATTTGAGGTCGATCAGCTCGATGCCCTCGTCTTTGATCAGACGCAGGACCTCTTGGGCTGTTTTGGCCATGACGAACAAAAGGGTGGGTGCCGCCCTGGTCGCGGCGTGGCGGGACCGTACGGATCGCCCTGGCGCCGCTGTGTAGTGCTTGTAACCAAATGACGGGCAGCCGTTGCGTAACCGTTTCTGTCAACTTCCCCAAAACGCGCCCCTGGCCTGGGATTTGGCCGAATCTGAGTGCTACGTTCCGGTGCAGGTGCGTCGATTCGATCCCGCCATGCGCGATGCCATCACTGGTCTGATTGGCCGTTACGACCAGCTCGGCCGCTATCTGGACCGGGACGCCATTGACCGGATCTCGGCTTATTACTCCGAGGCGGAGGTGCGGCTCGCGGCCGTTGAACTGATCAATCGGGAGGCGGCGGCGATCGTGCGGGAAGCGGCCCAGCGCCTCTGGCTTGCCGATCCCGAGTTGATCCTCCCGGGAGGCAATGCCTACACCACGCGGCGGCTCTCGGCCTGCCTGCGCGACATGGACTACTTCCTGCGTTACGCCAGCTACGCGCTGATCGCTGACGACGCATCGATTCTCAACGAGCGGGTGCTCAATGGCCTTGACGACACATACAAGAGCCTGGGCGTCCCCACCGGCCCCACCGTCCGCAGCATCGCCCTGATGGCGGATGTGGTGTGCGAGATGTTGCTCGATGCCGGCGTGGCCTCCCCCGCCGTCGTGCGGGTTCCCTTCGAGCATCTCTGTCGTGGGCTCGGCGCCACCAACGTGCGTGCTCGCTAGGCCGTTCCTCGCTGCTTAGGCTCGACTGATCTGTCCATCTGGTTTTGGTTTCCCTCTCCGTGCTGCCCCCCGTCAATTCCGCCCACCGCCGCACGCTGGGTCCCATCGCCACGCCAAACCGCCTGTTGCTCGGTCCTGGGCCTTCCAATGCCCATCCCACGGTGCTCCAGGCCCTGGCCCGCACCCCGATTGGACACCTCGATCCGCTCTACGTGGAGCTGATGGGTGAGGTGCAAGAGCTGCTGCGTTACGCCTGGCAAACCGACAACCGCCTCACCATCCCCATGAGCGGCACCGGCAGTGCGGCCATGGAAGCCACCCTGGCCAACACGATTGAGCCCGGCGACACCGTGTTGGTGGCCATCAAGGGCTATTTCGGGCTCCGGCTGGCCGACATGGCTGGCCGCTACCGGGCCAATGTCGTCACGATCGAGAAGCCTTGGGGCGAGGCCTTCAGCCTGGCGGAGCTGGAGCAGGCCGTGGCCGCCCACAATCCCAAGATCCTGGCGATCGTGCACGCCGAAACCTCCACCGGCATCTGCCAGCCCATGGACGGGATTGGCGATCTCTGCCGCCAGCACGACTGCCTGCTGCTGCTCGATACGGTCACCTCCCTGGGTGCGGTGCCCCTTTACCTCGATTCCTGGAAGGTGGATCTCGCCTACAGCTGCAGCCAGAAGGGATTGAGCTGTCCTCCGGGTCTAGGTCCCTTCACCATGGGGCCCCGGGCCGAGGCCAAGATGATGGCTCGAGCCGACAAGGTGCCCAACTGGTACCTCGACGTCACCCTGCTCAATCAGTATTGGGGCAGCGACCGGGTGTATCACCACACTGCTCCGGTGAACATGAATTTCGGCATGCGCGAGGCCCTGCGCCTGTTGGCCGACGAAGGACTGGAAGCGGCCTGGGCCCGCCACCGCAGCAATGCCGAGCGTCTCTGGGCTGGGCTCGAGCGTCTAGGCCTAGAACTCCATGCCCCCGAACAGCTGCGTCTCCCAACCCTCACCACGGTGAGGATTCCGGAGGGTGTTGACGGCAAGGCCTTCAGCCTGCACCTGCTCAACCAGCACGGCATCGAAGTGGGCGGCGGCCTGGGTGCCCTGGCGGGGAAGGTGTGGCGCGTTGGCCTCATGGGTTACAACAGCCAGCCTGAAAACGTCGATCGGCTGCTCAATCTGTTCGAAACCGAGCTGCCGGCCTTCCGTCCCGCCGCCGCCCCTGCTGCCGTCGCTGTCTGAACCACGTGGCCAGCTGAAGCCCAGTCGGTTCGCCCAACACCCCGCCGATCACCCGCATGTGGTGATGGGCGCTGGCCGCAGTGGCTAGGTTGAGACAACTGCCCAAGGCACCGCGCTTGGGATCCGGTGCGCCGAACACCACGGTGCCCATGCGGGCCTGCACCAGGGCACCGGCACACATCGGGCAGGGCTCCAGGTTGACCAGCAGGGTGCAGCCGTTGAAGCGCCAGTCGCCCCGGAGGCGTGCCGCCTGTGTCAGGGCCACGAGCTCGGCATGGCCGAGTGGATCGGCTTGGGCCTCGCGTCGGTTGCTGCCCCAACCAATGCAGCGACCCGCCTCATCCAGCACCACAGCCGACACCGGAATCTCCCCGCTGGCTCCCACCCGCTCGCAGTGGCGCAGCAGGCGTTGCATCCATTGCTCATGCGGCCACAACTGCGCATGCTGCGGCAAGGTCTGGGGGTCTGGGGATTGGGTGGACTCCAACGCCTGAGCAGCAGCGGCGACCACTCCCTTGTAGCCCACCTCGGCAGGTGAGAATGGAGCCATTCGAGCGTTCCCCGTTGGCAAGCGCGCCACCTGCCCCGCGGGCGAGCCAGCCCCTGCCGTTTGCCAGTCCGGAGCAGCTCGACCCGAAACTGCAAGAGTTTCTGGAGCAGGCATCCCGCCAGCTCTGCAGCTGGCTGGGCTCGGCCTCCCAGCGCTCGCCGCTGCCGGGGCTGAGCGTGTTGCCTGGGGTCGAGCCTGTCCT
>JBIPLV010000088.1:0-8546 GCA_044369475.1 Cyanobium sp.
CAATTGTTAACATTGAGAGATTGTTTATTTTCTTCATCATTGGCGTGATCTGGATCACTGACTGTTTTCTTTGGTTGGGTGAGAATTTGACTGTAAGGTTGGTCTGTTCGATGGCCGAGCCGCGCTGACGTCCCCAGCCCTTCCATGAGCCAGGAGCATTTCGTTGACTTTTGTCGCCACATGTCCTCCGACGAGGAATTGGCTGGCCAAATTGAGCAGCTCCAAGCGGCGAGTGAAGTGGTTGCGCTCGCCGATGGTCTTGGGTTCGTCTTCACAGAGTTTGAAATGCAGCTCTCCTCTCGTGCCCTAGCAGAGCGGACAGATCAAGAGCTGAGCGAGTTTGAATTAACACAGCTTTCGGGTGGATGTGCCGGGCCATCAGCCGGTCTGCTTCAAGCAGGAGCTGACGTTTTTAGGCTCGGCAGAAAACGACGTTGGTGGTAGCCGTTATTTATGCGCAAGATTGCCGTTAATTGCTTGCATTCTGCAATGCCTTATATCCAGTAGTTTTTGGTTCAGTTTTATGTTGAACTTTCGCTTCTGTATGCTTGATTAGGTTCTCGTTGGCCTTTTGTGCAGGGCAGAGGCGTTCCGTGCTTGATTTTGATCGCGTCTTCACCATATGGCCGAACATCTTTACCCTCTTTTGTATTGGCTTTGGTATTCGCTGTTGTTGCCATTTGTTGTTGTTAGGGCATGCGGATGCCTTCGTGGACTGGATTTTGGTATCGGATTTGCGCATCTTATGGTTTTTTCGCAGATTTTCCGCTGTGTTTCGACCAACTTCGTGACCTGGGTCACAGACATCCCGGCGCTGTTGGGGCATGATGCGGATGTGCAGCGCGAAAGCGCTGCAATCTAATTTTATTTTTTGATTTCTTATGGCTTCCCAAGCGTTTATCGACTTTTGCGGCAAGGCGGCTGACGATGCCGATCTTGCAAAGAAGATTGAAGCTGCCCAAACCCCTGCTGATATTATCGCTCTTGGAGCAGCTTCAGGGTTCGTCTTCACTGAGGAAGAGCTCAAGCAAGGTGCACAATCAGCTGCTGAGCAAGAAGATCGTGAGCTGAGCGAGGGCGAACTGACCGCCGTTTCCGGTGGCTGGTTTTTCAAAGCGGTCAAGATCGGCTTTCAAATTTACAAATTTGGCAGAGGCCGCTGGTGGTGATTTTTTGACGCCGTTGGCTGTTCATTCCGACCTCAGACGCCGCACCTTTGGTGCGGCTTTTTTATTGTTTGGTATGTGGTTTGTGACTCCTTGATTAGCTGTGTAGTCCCACCACGTTGTTCACCAGCTGACAAAGGTGTGTGAGGTCGTCATGGTCTGGGTGTCACCTCCGACCCACAGACCTCACACATCATGCATATCCACCCCAATGCCCGGCTGACAGCCCTGGGCAGGGAACGGTTGGTTTGTCGTCACATGACGAGCGCCTTCACCTGTCCAGACTGAATACAAGAAGACGCCAAGGGGGAGGGCAGCAAAATAATACTCTTATTCCTCGGTCAAATTCCCGATGATTGGCACTAGATAGCAGTGAGATTTAGAAGAGCCAATGGCATCCGTGATGGCGATAGGGGGCGAAGTGTCTGTTAGCTGCAGTTAGGGCTTAGGTGTATTGGTAGAAGTGGAGGATGGTGAGGCGGGGCTTGGTTGCGGGTGGAGATATATAAGATTTATTTTGGGGAGTAAGAGCACCTAAAGGTATGCAGTGGAGGGGGGGATGGTGCCAGGTATAGGACGTTTGTGTTGGTCTGGGCGTGATTGAACAAAAAGCCCTCGCTACAGCAGGGGCTTAGGTGGGTGGATTGGGTATGGCTTGTAGAGTTAACTGCTGATTTCGCCAATAGGCTGCTTGAATCTAATTATTTTAGTGAACTAGTTCGGGCTCCTGCTATGTTGTCTGGGGGCTCTTCGGACCAGATGTTGCCCGAAAGTCCTTTGAAGTCACGTTTCGTGCTAGTTCCCCCAGCTACTCCTGTTAGCTCAGTAACGGACAGCTCGTCATCCAGTCCCTCAAGGGCGGCATCTGGCTGGAGGTCCTTGATTTGCTTTTCTAGCATTGCGTCCAGAGGATAATTCCAATATGAATTTAGCCCCATTCATCAGCTCCCGTCAGCATCCCTCAGAAAAAACTTACAGATCCACACCCATAGCCACCACGCCCTCCCAGCACCTCCCCCAATCCTTCTTCGCCCGCCCCGCCGAGCAGGTTGCCCCCGAGCTCATCGGCTGCCTGCTCGTGAAGCGCCAACCCTCAGGCGAGCTGCTGTGGGGCGTGATTGTGGAAACGGAGGCGTATTCCCAGGAGGAACCTGCCTGCCACGGCTACCGCCGCCGCACCCCCAGCAACGAAACCCTGTTTGGGGAGCCAGGGCGGTTTTATGTCTATGTGAGTTATGGCATTCACCACTGCGTCAACGTGGTGACAGACCGCGCCGAGTGGGCCAACGGAGTGTTGCTGCGCGCTGTGGCCCTTCCTGGCGAGCCTGACCGGGTGGCGGCAGGTCCGGCGCTGTTGGCACGCTGCTTTGGCATTGATCGCTCCCGCGACGCCCAGCTGGTGCATCCCGATCGGGGGCTATGGATCGCCCCGCGGCCGCCAGAGCTGGCAGGTTTGGGCACGGCCGACCTGACGCAAACCAGTCGCATCGGCATCAGCCAGGGGCAGGACCTGCCTTGGCGGTGGTATTGGCGGGCCAGCTGCAGCGTCAGCAGGCGATCAGCTGGGAGTGATCACCCGCGGTTGCAGATTTAGCGCGCGTGCAGGCTTGGCGAAGCTGCGCTGATCGAAGGAGGCGATGGCCGTGCAGGCGCGGCAACTGGCATGGTGCAGCGCATCGGCGAAATCAAGTCCGGCACGTAGCCCTGCCAAGGCCTGTTCGATTGCGGCGCGGTCTTCAAGCTGGAGGCTTGGCAGGTTCAGCAGTGCGTCAAAGACAAGCCCAACCTGATCTCGGCTGAATCGGTAATATCCCCGCAGCACCCACTCCAGTTCCAGAGCCACGGTTTTGGGCACATACAGGCCCTGGCCCGATTCGAGCAAGGTGCGTGCGGCTTCCCTCTGCTTGACGGTGGCGTCATCTGCGCCGGCTTCGTCGATGAAGTAGCGGGCCAGCACATTGGTGTCCAGGCCGATCACGGCTGCAACAACGTGGCCGGATCGAAGTCGCTTGGCACCGGTGGGATGGTCGTTTTCAGCAGGCCAAAGCCGCTGTTTGTTGGGCTGCTTGCCGGTCGCGCTGGTCTGATCTCCAGGTGATCGCCCACCAACTCAAAACAAACACGGCTGCCCCTGTGCAAGCCCAGCTGCTGCCGCATCATCTGAGGAATCGTCACCTGCCCTTTGCTGGTCACGGCGCAACCGCTCGATTCAGCCATGGCGAGGCCTTGCCTTGGGAGAGGTATTACTTGGTAAGAATAAGTGCTGTTGGGTCCCTCGGCTGGCCCTACCCTGAGAACGTGAGCCGCCGCACCCCTTGAGCAGCTGGAGCCACCGCCACGTGCTGGATCTGGCGGCCTTCTCGCTGGAGGACTACGCCACCGTGTTGTCGCTGGCCCAGCGCTTCCGGGCCCTCCCGGTGGCCGGTGCCCGCAAGTTGCCCGCCCTGCAGGGGCGGCTGATGACCAGCCTGTTCTTTGAGCCCAGCACCCGGACCCGCAGCAGCTTTGAGCTGGCGGCCCGGCGCCTCTCGGCCGATGTGCAGAGCTTTTCCCCTTCCTCCAGCTCCCTGAGCAAGGGCGAGAGCCTGCTGGACACGGCCCGCACCTACGTCGCCATGGGCGCCAACGTGCTCGTGGTGCGCCATCGCTGCGCCGGGGTGCCCCAGAGCCTGGCGGCCGACCTCGATCGGGCCGGTGAGCGCGTGGCGGTGCTCAACGCCGGAGATGGGCTGCACAGCCACCCCAGCCAGGGCCTGCTGGATCTGTTCACCCTGGCGCGCCACTTCGCACCCGAGGCTCCCACGCCGGAAGCCCTGCGCGGCAAGCGCATCGTGATCGTGGGCGATGTGCTCCACTCCCGCGTGGCCCGCTCCAATCTCTGGGCCCTCACCGGCTGTGGTGCCGAGGTGGTGCTGTGCGGCCCACCCACCCTGTTGCCCGATGCCTTTGCCGCTTTCGTGGCGGCGCCGCCTCCCGGCCAGGCGGCCGATCCGGTGGCGCGGCGCGGCCCGTTGCGGATCGCCCGCAGCCTGGAGGAGGCCCTGCCCGGAGCCGATGCGGTGATGACCCTGCGGCTCCAGAAGGAGCGCATGCACCAGCACCTGCTCACCAGCCTCGACACCTACCACCGGCAGTTCGGCATCACCCGCGCCCGCCTGGCCCTCTGCGGCCAGCCTGTGCCCGTGCTCCATCCAGGTCCGGTGAACCGGGGTGTCGAGCTGGCCGGGGAAGTGCTCGACGATCCGGCCGTTTCGCTGGTGGAGGAGCAGGTGCGCAACGGCATCCCGATTCGCATGGCCCTGCTCTATCTGTTGGCGGCAGCCGAACCGCTTACAGCAGCTTGAAGCCATCAAGCAGCAGCCCGTAGAGCAGGCCGATGCGCGCCATGTCGATCAATTGCAGCACCAGCCCATCCCCACTGCGGCGCAGCAGGGGGCCCCGGGCTCGGATGGCCAGCTCGATGGCGGCCACACAGATCAAGGCCCCAACGGGATCCAGTTTGGCCATGGTGCCGGTGATCGAGCCGACGGCCCCGCCGATGCTGAAGCTGATCAGCAACACGATCAGCAGCAGCGAGAGCCGCCGCCAGGGGTTCCCAGCCCAGCCTTCCAACCCCGCCCTGGCCTGTGCAACCCGTTCTTGAAACCGGGTCTGCTGGTAGCGCCGTTCCGGGGGGCTGGCGATCACGACATCACCTGCATGGGTGGGAGGCCATCAGCTGAAGGTCTGTAGCGTGGACTGAAAAGAGGGGGCAGGGAAGCTGACGGCGGTGATCCCCATCACCCGGCCCGAGCCCTGCCCAATCCTGTCTACACCATCTCTGGCGTGTGCGCAGCCTTTTGCCGCTACCGATAGGGGATTCCAATAAAAAAGCCCGCGGCCGAAGCCCGGGCTGGGTGATGGGGACGTTGCAACCAAAGCGCTTGGATGGAGCGCTTACAACGGCAGAGCGGACGTTTGCCAGAGCGTCCTCTAGGGGCCTTGACGCCCTTAGAGGAAAGGCCCGGTCTGCGTCTCAGCCGTCGCTGTCTTTCTTGCGAGAGGACTTGCCCTCCAGGAGTTCGAGCAGGGCCTCCATCTGGGCCATCACGCCGCGCACCTCGCCGGCCTCAGGGAGCAGGCCGTCATCCATCACGCCCTGGTGCATTTCACGGAGCTCCTGGCGGATGTACCGCAGGTGGCTAACCACCTGTTCGCGTTTCGATTGCGACATCGATGGGGGTTGTACTAAGGACTCTTTTAACGCATCGCCGGATCACTTCTGTCCGAACTGGGCCTTGGCCTGCTCGTAAAAGGGGGCGTCGACCTCGCTGCGTCCGGCTTCCTGGGCCATCGATTCAATGCGCCGCCGCACGGCAGGCCGCACAAAAAATGGCACTTCCTTGAGTTTGGCTTCAGCGTCGGGATGCCAGTTCATGGTGGAGGTTCAGGCCTTCCCGCCGGTCAGGAAATGGAGAATAGGGGACTCGAACCCCTGACCTCTGCGGTGCGATCGCAGCGCTCTACCAGCTGAGCTAATTCCCCGGTCCAACACGCCCTTGGGCGCGTTTCTGCCAGAAATTATCAGTCCTGTGGCGACTGTGGCGGTGGCCGCTGCCTTGAGAGCCGACAATGGAGATCACTGAACAGGCTTGCGACTTGACCGATTCCCCACCCAAGGCCGATTCCCCAACGACGGTTGACTCCCCAACGACGGCAGTCGCAGCGATCACGCCCGAGTTGATCGCCTCCTTTGATGAGGCCTCAACCGCCGTGTTGGCCCGCCGTCTGGATGAAGACGACTACCCCAACCCCTTCGCGGGCCTGCAGGACTGGCATCTGATGCGTGCCCTGGCCATTCACCGGCCTGAGCTGGCGCGTCCCTACGTGCATCTGGTGGACCAGGAACCCTTCGATGAGGACTGAGCCGGCCGATGCCGCTGCTGCTGCGTTGCTCGATCCCCTCGCGGGCCGCCGCATCCTGGTGGGAATCAGCGGCAGCATCGCGGCCGTCAAGCTGCCGGTGGTGGTGAGCGCCCTGGTTCAGCGCGGTGCTGAGGTGCGCTGCGTGCTCACGTCCTCGGCGGCCGCCTTGGTGAGCCCGGTGGCACTGGCGAGCCTGAGTCGCCATCCCTGCTACCTCGACGCCGATCAATGGAGCCATCACGCCCCCCGCCCACTCCATGTGGAGCTAGCGGAGTGGGCGGAGTTGGTGTTGCTGGCTCCCTTGAGTGCCACCAGCCTGGGCCGCTGGGTGCACGGATTGGCCGACACCCTGCTGGCCAGCATCCTGTTGGCCACGGAGGCGCCGGTGCTGGCGGCGGCGGCCATGAACACGGCGATGTGGGCTTCCCCGGCGGTGCGGCGCAATTGGGAGCTGCTGCAGGGTTTTGAGCGGGTGTTGCCGTTGGGGCCGGCGGCGGGCCTGTTGGCCTGCGACCGCCGCGGCGATGGCCGCATGGCCGAGCCGGTGCAGTTGCTGCTTGCCCTCGAAAGCCTGCAGCTCTGGGGCTGGCAGCGCGACTGGGCTGGCCTGCGCTTGCTGGTCACGGCCGGTCCAACCCGCGAGCCGCTCGATCCGGCCCGCTGTCTCACCAACCCCAGCACCGGACGGATGGGTGTGCTGCTGGCTCAGGCGGCCCGGCTGCGCGGGGCGGAGGTGACCTTGGTGCATGGCCCCCTGGCCCTCGATCCCCAGCTGCTGGCTGGGCTGCGTTGCGAGCCGGTCGAGACGGCAGCCCAGATGGAACAGGCCCTGTTGCGCCTCCAGCCCGACGCCGATGCCATCGCCATGGCGGCGGCGGTGGCCGATCATCGCCGCCAGCAGCCGCTGGCGCACAAGCTCAGCAAGGAAGCCCTGGAGGTTGAGCTCGCCGCCGGCTGGCAGCCGGTGCCCGATCTGCTGGCCGGCCTGGTGGCCCGCCGGCCCGCCGGTCAGCGGATCCTGGGCTTTGCCGCCCAGTCGGGTGAGGTGCTGGCCGAGGCCCGGGCCAAGTGGGCCCGCAAGGGCTGCGATCTGTTGTTTGCCAACCCGATTGATCAGGCGGATGCTGGCTTCGGTGTGGACACCAACCACGGCTGGCTGCTGGGCGGCGTTAGCGGCGAGCAACGGCTGCAGCCTGGCTCGAAGCTGGCGATTGCCCAGCAGTTGCTCACGGCCCTGCGCCCTTAGCAACGCAGGCTTCAGGCGGCTAGGGGCGCGTTGTCGGGGGTCTCGTTGTGGGGCCCATCGTGAGCTCCGTCATGCTGGAGCAGATCCATAAAGGTGCGCAGCTGAAGGCGGGGGATGTAGGGCCAGCCGCCACTGCGCTCGACGCTCTGCAACAGGCTGAACAGCCGACCGCGATCGGCGGGGAGGCTGCTGCGGAAGGGCCCGTCCTGAACGGAACGGTGCAGTTGCTCCAGTTGCCGCAACAGGGCCAACAGGGCTTCGGGCTGGCCCTCCAGTTCACTGGCCAGGTGCTCGAGCTGCTGCAGTTGGTTGGTGAGGTGCTCTTGCTGGGAAGGGGTCAGGCTCATGTCTTGTCTCTCGTCGCGCGCGGCGGGCTCTCGCATACAGGTTGTTGAGAGCCGCGACATCGTACGGGGAATCAGGGTTTTGCACCGGTAGGATCCGCCACAGCCCAGTTCTCATCCCCCGTCTCTGCGGCGTTCCCCCATGCGTTTTCGTCCTCTGCTGGCCCTTGTGCTGGCGCTGTGCCTGACCCTGGTGACCGCCTGTAGCGGTGGGGCCAAGGCCGTGGATCGCGCCAACCTCACCTACGACGACATCCACAACACCGGTCTGGCCAACGATTGCCCGACCCTGCCCGATTCGGCCCGGGGCTCCATCGCCCTGGATGCCTCGACCAAGTACCAGCTCCGCGAAATCTGCATGCACCCCGCTGAGGTGTATGTGAAGGGCGAGCCCGCCAACAAGCGCCAAGAGGCTCAATTTGTGGCCGGCAAGATCCTCACCCGCTTCACCTCCAGCCTCGATCAGGTGTATGGCGATCTCAGCGTCAGCGGCGATGGCCTGACCTTCAAGGAGCTGGGCGGCATCGACTTCCAGCCCATCACCGTGCTGCTGCCCGGCGGTGAGGAAGTGCCCTTCACCTTCTCCAGCAAGGAGCTGCTGGCCACCGCTGACGGTGTAGCCCTCACCACCAGCACCGATTTCGACGGCTCCTATCGCGCCCCCAGCTACCGCACCAGCAACTTCCTCGATCCCAAGGGTCGTGGCCTCACCACCGGCTACAGCAGTGCGGTGGGCCTGGTGCCGGCGGGTGATGAGTTCACCGGCGAAACCGTCAAGCGCTACGTGGATGGCTCCGGCACGATGAATCTCTCCATCACCAAGGTGGATCCGAGCACCGGTGAGTTTGCTGGCGTGTTCACCGCCATCCAGCCCTCCGACTCCGA
>JBIPLV010000017.1:0-26817 GCA_044369475.1 Cyanobium sp.
CAACACGCTGGCCATGCCGGACGATCCATCCCCTCGTTCTGCAATCGGCCTCAATTCTGACCGCTGAGCTGCACCCAGCAGCGCGGCAGCACCTCTCCGGAGGGGAAGACCAGATGGTCCTTCCGAACGGGACCCGGTTCTTGAAGCTCCTCCCCGGCATGGAGACGCACCAGCACATCGGCGACAAACGGATCCATCAGGTGCTTCAGATCGAGCACCTCAACCAGGCTCTCGTCGTCGGCATCATGCAATTTGAGAAACATCACACCCTCCCTTCCATCAGTTTCATCAGTCTGATGTCATCAGTCTGCTGTCATCAGCTTGATGAGATTTTACGGAGTTGGATGCACCCGAACCCGCAGCGCGAGCGCAGCGACATGCTGATGCATGCGGCGCGGGCGGTTTCCGGGATTAATCACCACCAACTGTTGATTCAGACCTTCTGGCTGAGCCGCCACAACTCGTTGACGTGCTCGCCAGATTCAACCGCCCGCAGACGCTTGACCAGCTCAAACACCTCGCTGGCGGCCAGCTCACCGTTGTCTTGCCACTCCAGGCTGCGGGGCTCAAACAGATCACCGCTGGAGTGGAGCTCCTCCCGGGAAGCCATGACGGAACTGCACGTTTTGCGGACCCTATGGAGATTTGGAGCTGATCGAGGCTGGGGCAGCAGGTTTTCTACGGAAGATTGTGTGAAGAAGGCCGCCTAACCGGTCTAAATTCCCGCACCACCGCCTGATCATCATGACCCTGGTGCACCGCGTCACGCCCTATCCGCACTGGGAGTTCAGCAACGACGCTGGCGATCTGCTTCGGGTGGTGCCCGAGCGTGGCGGGCTGATCACAGGTTGGCGCTGCAGCGGCCGCGAGCTGGTGTATCTGGATCTCGAGCGCTTTCTTGATCCGGCCCAGTCGGTACGGGGGGGCATCCCGGTGCTGTTCCCGATCTGCGGCGGCCTGCCCAACAACAACCTTCCCCTGCCCCAGGGCACGTTCAACATCCCTCCCCACGGCTTTGCCCGTGCGCAGGCCTGGCAACTGAGCGCCCTTGCTGACGATCAGGGCATCGCCCTGGAGCTCGTCGACAACGATGCCAGCCGCGCCAGCTATCCGTTTGCCTTCTTGCTCCGGCTGGACATCCGACTGGAGAACGCGGCATTGGCCATCACCACCACGGTGCGCAATAACAGCAGCACTGTGATGCCATTCAGCTTTGGATTGCATCCTTATTTCAACATCAGCGATCTGAAAACAGTCCGATTTGAGGGGCTGCCCGAGCATTGCCTCAACCACCTTTCGATGGCGGAGGCTGTCACAGCCGATCAACTGCGGCACCTCAACGATGGTGTGGATCTGTTGGTGCGCCCGAGCGGAGCGGTGCGCCTGATGGATCCCGAGGCCGGCACCTGCCTGGAACTGCAGCTGAGCCAGCCGTTCGATCTTGCAGTGATCTGGACCGAACCTCCCCGCCCCATGGTGTGCCTGGAGCCCTGGACAGGTCCGCGCCAGGCCCTAATCAGTGGCGATCGCAAACTCGAGCTGAGCGCGGGAGAGAGCTGTCAGCTTCAAACCCGCTACCAACTGACGTCATCGACTTGAGCACGTCAGCTTGAACACGTCGGCTTAGGCCTGATCCAATTTGGCTGCGAGCACCGCATCGGCGCGGGTGAGTCCATCCACTTTGTGGGTGTACACCAGCGCTTCAGCGTGGCCCCAGCCCAGGGTGAACTCGGCGTGATGGCCCTCGGCCTCGCAGATCGCGCCAGCACGGTTCACCCAATCGAGGGCCTGCTGAAAATCGGGAAAGGTCCAGGCCTTGTGCAGGTGGTGCGCCTCGATCACCTCCCAACCCGGCAGCTCGGTCAGCAGGGCGGCGAGCTCGGTGTCGTTGAGGATGGGCGCACCATCGGTGCAGGGGATGCAGGCTTCCTGAGAGAGGGTCATGGGATCGCAGCCATTTGGGAACCCTCAATCATGCCGAGATCAGCCTTCCTAGGGTGGAGAGCATCGGCGCCTGGTTATGCCGTATCCCGACTATCCGATTCCCGCGGACGAAGCGCTGCGGCAACGGGACTTGGAACGCATCGGGGTGCTGAATCATCCCGGCGACGAACATTTCGAGCGGCTGGTGCGGTTGACCTCCACCGTGCTGGAAACACCGATCGCCCTGATCTCCCTGGTGGATGGCGACCGCCAGTGGTTCCTGGCCCACCACGGCCTGGACACCATCGAAACGCCGCGGGAGATGGCCTTTTGCGCCCACACGATTGCCAGCGACGAAACCCTGGTGGTGCCGGATGCACGCCAAGACCCACGCTTCTGCACCAATCCCTTGGTCATCCATGACCCGAAGATCTGCTTCTACGCGGGCGCACCCTTGCAGAGCCGCAACGGTCACAACCTCGGCACGCTCTGCGTCATCGATCGATTGCCTCGCCATTTCAGTGGCAACCAGGTGCGCTTGCTGGAGGATCTGGCCCAACTGGTGTCCAGGGAACTTGAGTTGCGCCGCCAGGCGATCGTGCATCCGATCAGCGGCTTTGTGCAGCGAAGCAGCTTTCTGGAGCAAGCGGAGCCGGAGCTCATTCGCACCCGCCTGAGCGGCCAGCCCTTGGCCCTGTTGGCGTTGCAACTCGACCACTTCAGCCAAGTGCGGCACCGCTGGGGCCAAGCAGCCTCCGACCAGGCTTTGCGCGATGTGGCGGCTTTCCTCAACTCCCAGCTCTGCCCCCAGGACCTGATCGGCCAGATCGGCGACCAGGATTTCGCCATGTTGATGGTGAACGTCGCTTTGGAACCCGCCATGGAACGGGCTGAGGCGATCCGCTGCGGGATCAGCGAGCTGCCCGGAGTGTTTCGCAGCAGTGGCCATCGCCTCGAAATCAGCGGTGGCCTCACCCTGCTGGTTCCAGACGATCAGCACGCGGCGGATCTGCTGCTGCGGGCGGAGCGGGCCCTGTTTCTGGCCCAGGGCAATGGCCACAACCAGATCGCAGATCTGTTGCTCTAAGCCATAACCATCAAGACCCACCTAGGCTGAAACGACCCACGCCATTCAGCGGCCACCTCTGCGCCCCTGATGTCCGCGCAGCGCAATGTTGTCCCGCCACAACGTTGTCCCGCCACAACGTTGTCCTGACCAACGTTTCCCACCTCGGCGTTGCGCTGCCGACGAGGCCTGGTCCCTTTGTCCTTATCTAGACAGGTCCAAGACCTGAGCTTCGCTGCGACCAGCCTCAATCGAGGCCCACGTCCGATTGCCATCGTCCACTGCGATGGTCATTTCGCAGGACTCGATGGCAAGACAGCCCACGGATTGGTGCGTCACTGCGACGCCTTTGAGATCAGAGCCGTGATGGACAGCCACTGTGCCGGCCTCGATGCCGGCATGGTGCTCGATGGTGTGGCCAACGGCATCCCGATCGTGGCCGACCTGGAGGAGGCCCTCGCCTTGGCAGGAGCCCGACCGGACACCTTCATCTATGGCATGGCCCCAGCCACGGGCCTGTTTGGAGAGGAGGATCGCCGAGCCCTGCTGGGGGCGATGGCCGCAGGCCTCAACCTGGTGAGCGGCATGCGGGAATTCCTCAACGACGACGCCGAGTTTGAGGCAGCGGCTCATCGCCATCAGGTGTCAATCCGGGACGTGCGTCGGCCAGCTGCCCTCAAGGATCTTCGCCTGTTCAATGGTTCGATCGCCAGGGCCCGCTGCCTGCGCATCGCCGTGCTCGGCACCGACGGCGCCATCGGCAAACGCACTACTGCAACAGTGCTGGTGAAGGCCCTCCAAAACCACGGCATCCCCACAGCGCTGGTGAGCACCGGCCAGACCGGCCTGATCCAGGGGGGGCGCTTCGGCATTCCCCTCGATGCGATTCCGTCTCAATTTTGCTCCGGCGAGGTGGAAGCAGCGGTCGTGGAAGCGTTCGAGAGCGTTAACCCGGCCGTGATCGTGATCGAGGGGCAGGGAGCGCTCAGCCACCCCGCTTACCTCTCCTCCAGCTTCATCCTGCGGGGGAGCCAGCCTCAGGCGGTGATTCTTCAACATGCCCCAACCCGGCGCAATCTCAGTGATTTCCCCTTTGTGCCCATGCCCACGCCGGCCAGTGAGATCCGTCTGATCGAGGCCTTCGCGCCCACCCGGGTGATCGGGTTGACGATCAACCACGAAGGCATGAATGACGCCGAACTGACCGCCGCCATCGCGCTCTACGAGGCGGAGCTCGCCATCCCCGTCACCGACGCCGTCAGTCGGCCGGCCTCCCGTCTTGTGACCATGGTGCTGCGCGCCTTCCCTGAACTCAACAGCCACCGACACGGGGCCGCTTGAGCGCCCCACGCCTCGAGATTCATCTCGAGCGTCTGCACCACAACGCCCGAATCCTGGTGGAGCGGTTGGGCCGCCGGGGAATCGCGGTGACCGGGGTCAGCAAGGCCACGCTTGGACTGCCGGAAATCGTGCACACCTGGGTGGCCGCGGGGATCCAGTCCATCGGCGAATCGCGGATCGAATCGATCGAGGCCCTGGCCGCCAGCGGGGTCGCCGTGCCGATGCTGCTGGTGCGCGCGCCGATGCTCAGCCAGGTGGATCGGGTGGTGGCCCACGCGGCAATCAGCTGCAACAGCGAACCAGTAGTGCTGGGGGCCCTGGCCCGAACGGCAGCCCGCCAGGGGGTGCGCCATGGGGTTGTGCTGATGGTGGAACTCGGCGATCTGCGGGAAGGAATCCTGGCGGCGGATCTGGAGGCCGTCGCCCAGCGCACCCTGGCGTTGCCCAACCTGATGTTGATGGGAATCGGCACCAACCTGGGCTGCCAGAACGGCATTGCTCCCAACGCCGTGAACATGGCGGAACTGTCCTGCCTGGCCACGGCCCTGGAGCACCGCTTCGCTGTGCAACTGCCCTGGTGCTCAGGCGGCAACTCCGCCAATCTCCCCTGGCTGGCCGCGGTGGGAGATCCCGGCCGCATCAACCACCTGCGCTTGGGGGAGGCCCTGCTGCTGGGGCGTGAACCCCTTGGGCGCACAGCGATCCCGGGCCTACACACCGACGCCATCACCCTGGTGGCCGAGGTGATCGAGGCCAAGCGGAAACCCAGCCAGCCCTGGGGAGAGCGGCGGCTCACGAGCTTCGCGGCGCAGCCCCAGCTGTTGCCTCCAGCCGGAGAGCCCGCCTCCGAACAAAGGGCCTTGCTGGCCCTGGGGGAACAGGACGTCGATCCGGCCGGGCTGGGCGCACCGGTTGGGGTGACGATCCGGGGAGCCTCGAGTGATCACCTGGTGGTCGGATGCACGGGCAAGGCTCCCCAGGTGGGCGATGAACAGCGCTACCAGCTCAGCTACAGCGCCCTGTTGCGCGCCATGACGTCACCCTTTGTGAGCCGTTGCTTCATCAACGACCGTTCCTAGAGTTGTTGATTGGCCCGGTTTCCCTGATGCAGTCGCCCCTTCGCTCCGCCGCCAGTCCAGAGGGGCCGGGAGCGGCCTTCAGCCTGATCATTGCCGTGGTGGTTGGACTGGCGATCCTGCTGAGCCAAACCGTGTTCATCGTTCCGGCCGGCAATGTCGCGGTGGTCACCACCCTCGGCAAGGTGACTGGTGTTCCGCGCAATCCAGGCGCCAACATCAAGGCACCGCTGGTGCAGAACACATCGCTGTTTGATGTGCGCACCCAGGTGCGACCGGAGCAATTCTCCACCCTGACCAAGGATCTGCAGGTGATCCAGGCCACGGCGACGGTGAAGTACGCGATGAAACCGGCCGAAGCCGGGCGCATCTACGAAACGATCGCCACCGACGATCAGCAGATCTACCCCCGGGTGATTCAGCCCTCCCTGCTCAAGGCATTGAAATCCGTGTTCTCGCAATATGAGCTGGTGACGATTGCCACGGAGTGGAACTCCATTTCCGAGCTCGTGCAGGAGAAGGTGGCGGAGGAACTGCGCAAATTCGACTACGTGACGGTGCAGGGCCTCGACCTGACGGGCCTGCAGATCGCCGAGGAATACCGCGCCGCCATCGAGCAGAAGCAGATCGCCGAGCAGCAGCTGCTACGGGCCCAGACCGAAGTGCTGATCGCCGAACAAGAAGCCAAGCGCTACGAGACGCTGAACACCAGCCTCGATGACCAGGTGCTCTACAAGCTCTTCCTCGACAAGTGGGATGGCCAAACCTCCGTGGTGCCGGCGCTGCCCGGTGCCGCAGGCGGTTCTGGCAACGCGGTGATCGTTAACGGACGCCGCTAAACGTGGGCTCGGAGACTGTTCGCCATGACACTTTCGCCTTGAAAACCTTCCTCGTCACCGGTGCCAACCGGGGCATCGGCCTGGAGTATTGCCGCCAGCTGCAGCAGCGGGGGGACCAGGTGATTGCCGTCTGTCGCACCCCCTCGCCTGAGCTGGAGGCGCTGGGGGTGGACATCAAAGCGGGGGTCGATCTCACCCGTGAAACCGCCGTTGCCGATCTGGTGAATCGGCTGGAGGGCCTGCCGCTGGATGGGGTGATTCTCAATGCCGGCGTGCTGGAGGCCAGCAGCCTCGAGCACCTGGATCCAGACAGCCTGCGGCGCCAGTTTGAGGTGAATGCCTTAGCCCCACTCCGGCTCACCCACGCCCTGCTGGACCAGCTGCATCCTGGATCCAAGCTGATCCTGATGACCAGCCGCATGGGATCCATCGACGACAACAGTTCTGGTGGTTCCTACGGCTACCGGATGTCGAAGGTGGCGTTGAACATGGCCGGCACATCGCTGGCGATCGACCTGAAGCCCCGCGGCATCGCCGTGGCGATCCTGCACCCCGGCCTTGTGCGCACCCGCATGATCAACTTCAACCCCCAGGGGATCAGCCCGGAGGAGTCGGTGCGCGGACTGCTGGCCCGCATCGATTCCCTCACCCTCGACAACTCGGGCAGCTTCTGGCATGCCAAGGGGGAGCGTTTGCCCTGGTAAAGGGCTCCAGACCCTTCAGCAGCCGTAGTGCGTTGAGGATCAGTAGCAGCGTCAGCGTCAGCACCAGCCACCGGTTGAGCATCAACGAAGACGGCGAATCTGCGGATTAGCCGCAGCCGCCAGAAGGCATCTGCTGCAGCCAGCGCACCAAGGCCTTGCGGGGATTGCTCAGCTCGTCGATGGCGCCGTAGAGGTAGTCCTGCCAACCATGTTGCGGCAGCCCGCTGAACACCATCAGATTGAGCGGATAGTCCTCAGAATCGCTGCAGCGGCGAAAGTCATCGCGATACAGAAACACCGGTTTACCCAGCGCGATCGCCGCCCCCAGCTCCAGCATCACACCCTCATCGGGAGGCGTTCCGTTGACGATGGCGAGCAAAGCATCAGCGTCGCGCACGTCCTGCAGATCGGCCTGGGCCACCCGCCAGGCCCAGCCCTGCTGAGCCAGATCCACCTGGCCATTGCGGCTGAAGGGTTCCCACACCTCCAGCCCCAGGGCCTCGAGGGCGGTGATGAAATCCGGCAGCAGACGCTCGCGCCAGTGGGGCGAGAAGCCGTAGGGCGAGGCGAGGTAGAGGGTGAAACGGGGCAGCGCTGGCATGGCTCAGATCAGCTGCGCGAGCTGCGGTAGCGCTGCTCTTCGGCAGCGGCAGCGGCCTGATGTTCCCATGGAAACACAATCCAATCGCTAGAGCTCGTCACCTCCACGGCATGCCACCACTGCGGTTCGGCCTTGCTGATCCACACCACCGCCTCGGTCTCGGGCAGCTGTCGATGCGCCTCCAGGGTGAGGCCGGTCTCGTAGACATCGTCGACCAGCAAGCAACCAGGGCGGGCATCAGCCAGCAAGGGCAGTGCCAGCCGGTGGCTCAGGGCCACAGCCAAGCACAAGCCGCCGCGGGGAATGCCATGAATGCCACTGAAGCGGCGCTCGGCGCAGCGGGCGGCGATGTGATCCACGGCGCGATCAAAGTCGTTCCAGCTGAGCAAACGCATGGTGCTGGCGCTCATCAGGCCACGAAACGCTTGTAGAGCCAGCGCACGAAGCCGCCCACCAGCGGCACCGGCGCAAAGGTGGGGCCCACGAAGTCGAAGTAGTCGCGGTGGTCAACGATGCGGCCATCGGCACCGAAGCGCAGGCGGCTGGTGCCGGGATAGAGAAATTCGATCCCCTTGATCTTCAGGCCCATGCGCCATTCCACGAAGGCCGTGTCGCCGTCGATCGCCACCGCCTCGGCTTCCAGAAACACATCGTCGCAGCGTTGCACCAGGCCCTCCTGGGCCAAGATGTAGGCATCAAGGCCCTCCCGGCTCTGGGTGGGGTCTTCGAAGTGCACATCGTTGGCATACGCCTGCCGCCACTGCTCAACCGTGGGTGCCGGGGCCCCATAGGGCTTGGTGAACAGCTGCCGCAGGCTGTCCTGGCTGAAGGGCGGGGTGAGGGTTGCGGACATGGCAGGGGCTGGGGGCCTGGAAGGACTGGTGGTCACGATTGTGCTGCCGCATCGGGGTCCTCTGCTGCAGCACCCGGAGCCCCGCGGCGTCGACGGCAGCGGTCGGAGCAATAGCGCACCTCGTTCCACACGTCCTTCCACTTCTTGCGCCACTGGAAGGGGCGCTGGCAAACGGAGCAGATTTTGGTGGGGCGCTCAGCGTGGTGGGGCATCAGAGCGGGGAGGCGTCTCAGCGCGGAAAGGTCAGGGATTGAGGCGCTGCTCCGCCCAGCCATCCTCGCGGCACCAGCGGCGGCGGCGGTGGGGGTGGTTGGTGAGCTCGAGCAGCTCCACCTGCTCCAGGCCGATGCGCAGCAGCTGGAAGCAGGTGGGGATCGGTTGCTCATCGCCGAGTTCGGCAGGAAAGCCCGCCTCGGCCTCGAGCGGCTGGCCCGGCGGCGGCCAGCCCCAGAGAGCCCGGCCGGCGGGGGTAAGGCCCTGCCAGTGGCGTTGCCGTTCACGGGCCTCCAGCTCGGCTGGCAGCCACAGCACAGCACCACGCAGACGGAACTGACAGCGGGCCTTGGGCAGCAGCCAGCCCAGCTCCACCGCCGGCTGGTGGCGCAGCTCAGCAGCCTTGGCGCTGCGGCCATCGGTGAGCAGATCCAGCTCCGTTGCGCCGGCCCAGCCACGAAACACGAGGGTGCGCAACCGCGGCGTGCCATCGGCCGCCACGCTGGCCAGCTGCAACCAGCGGGCCTGGGGGGAGCGCCCCTCCCGCTCGCGTGCGCCACGCAGCAGGGGCCGCCAGGGCGGCAGCGGCTCAGCGCTGGCCATGGAGAGCGACCTCACCCCGGAGGTGGATCTCCGTGGCGTAGTCGGTCCAGGTGCCCTGGCCCCAATAGCGAAAGCAGCTGGTTTGCAACAGCAACAGCTGCAGCAGGGCCTCTTGATAGGGCGCGCTGCCTGTAATGGCGGGATCGGCTGCCACCAGGGCATCAAACCGCTGGTGAAAGTCGGCGCTGAGGCGGTTCATCGGCTCCAACACGTTGGCGTAGCCCTCCACCCAGCTGAGGTTGTTGGTCCAGGAGGCGCCGGCCATCGAGAAGCTGGAATCGCCGGCCTGGAGGTCGGCGATGGCGGCCTGCACCGCTTCCGGGCTGGCCGGACCATCCAGGTGTTGCCATAACTTGTGCTGCTGCACCGCCTGGATCTGAGGGAAGGCGTCAGACGTCACACCGGCGGCCTCCAGCAGTTCGAGGTATTCCGTGCCATTGAGGGCCACCGTGCGCCCACCTTTGCCACCGCTCTCACCGGCCAGCTTGCGATGGGCCTGGAGAAAGGCCTGGGGGAATTCGTTCATCATCACGCCGCCGTTTTCGCCATCGGCGATCTGGGACACCAGGGCGGGAATGGTGGTGTCACCCAGCGCCATGCGGCCGAGGCTCAGGGCCTCATAGCAGGGCTGCATCTGGCCCACCAACTTGGTGTCGGAGCCCTGGGTTTTGATCAGGGCGGTGATGCTCACCGTGTCGCCGCTGGAGCTGCGTGCCACCAGCTGATTGGGGATGTATTTCTGAATCTGGTTGAGGCCGGAGCCATCAAGGTTTTCAACGCTGTGCTCCTGCACCAGCAGCCAGCGGTAGCCGCATTCCCGCAGGGCCTTCACGAATTCATAGAGCGTGTCGGGGTGGTTGGGCAGGTGCATCTCCGGCGGTGAGAAGCCCTTCAACCGCTGCAGGGCCGCATCACCAAAAAGGGCCGCGAAGTGCTGCTGCCAGGCCAAGATCTGCAGCTTGAGATCGGGGATCGGCGTGGAGGGGGCCACGGCGTGGCTCCAGAAGGTGCCGAGCCACTCCACGTGGGGTTGCATGCTTGGATCGCAGGCCAGAAAGCGCAGCGCCTCGAGGATGTCGGCGCGGCCCATCTGCTCAAACCCCCAGAGAAGATTGCCGGAGTAATCGAGCATGATCCGCGGATTGCAACCCTCGCTGATCAGCTGGGGAATCAATTCGGCCAGGCGCCGGTAGCACTGGGCGAAGGGTTCGGCGTTGTGGTTATCCCCCTCGCCGGCGTGCTCGAACATGTACTGCAGGTGGGAGATCAGCTCCCCGTTGGCTCCGGCCGGGATCGTTGGCTGGTGCATGTGCAGGGCACAGGCGAAGGCCGAGTGGATCTGCGTGAGATCGCGACTGGTACGAGAGGGAAACACGGGCTGGGGGTGCTGCACCAGAGCAAGAATCTCGGCTTCTCGACCGGCGATCGGCGGCAGGTGGTGGGAACGCATCCAGATCAGGCAAGCCAGCCGCCGCAGTCTGGAGGTCGTGGCCCGTCCGAACCTGAAGCAACACGGATTTTCAAGCAGTAGGGTCGAGGCAGCCGAGGCGCTGCTGGTGACGCTCGAGCAGCTCAAACACTTCCTGGCTCGCGTGCAGCGTGATCCAACCCTCAAGCGGCAGGTGACCGAGGCGATCACGGCCGACGAAGTGGCGCTGCTGGCCCAGGAGCTCGGCTTCTCGGTGTCTGGAAGCGACATCCTGCGCTTCTCCGGCCAGTCCGCCTCGGGGGTGCGGGTGAGTCGGATCGAGCATCCGGGCGAGTATCCCGGCCGCTACTACTGAATCCCGGGTTGCCGCCCGTGCAGCACGCCATGAGCAGCTATCAAATCCTCCGCGACGACGGCATTCGCGACGGCATCGCCGGTCAGGTGTTCGCGAGCTACGACGCGGCCCATGCGGTGCTGGAGCGGTACTACGCCGATCTGTGCTGCTCGGACGATCGCGAGTACTACCGGATCGTTGCAGCGGGTGAGGAGCTTGGCGATGGCTGAACCCAGGAGCCAAACCAGCGACCTCATTGCAACGAAACGGAAGCAATTCGGCGGATCATGTGGTAGCAACCGCTACCAAGCGCTTGAATGAATCCACGTTGATCCACCGATCGGTGGATGCAGATCGTTCCGCGCCAGGCAACGGGGACGCGGACACTGTGGAGAGCGTGATGAACGTGCTCGAACTGATCCGCACCCGGATCCTCAAGGCCCAGCGCCTCGATGACGCCCAATACCTGATGGCCAAGTCCTACCGCGGCGTGGCCTATGTGGATGCCCACCACGACGAGCCCAAGCCCGGCGAGGTGGCCAAACAACTCACCTACCGCGGCCACCACTACACCCACCACTGAACATCGAGCCACTGAACATCGACCCACTGATCGGCTGAGGGATCAGCCCAACAGGGTTTCCAGGGGGCCACAGCCCCCTTTTTTCGTGGATTGCCTGGGGCGCGAGCCAAGCAAGCAGCGCCTTGTCAGCTGCCGATCTTGCGATCCAACCACTGGGTCAGCACATAGACCCCGATCAACATCGGCAAATAGGCGACCCACAGATTCGGCAGGGCGAGCTCGGCATTGTTGATCAACACAAGCCCGCCGTAGCTGATCGCGCCGTAGATCAAGGCCCTGCGCAGTGGTCCAGTGATCTTGTTCAAGCAACAAGTGGCGTGGAGCCTTCCTTCAGGTTAGGCCGGCCTGCATGGGGTCACCGCCTGGGCCGCAGCACCAACCAGGCAATCAGCAGGATGCTGCCGGTGCTCACCACCGTGAAGATCCAATCGGCGTAGGGCGTCCAGGGCATGGCACCAGGCTGGCAGAAACAGCAATGCCAAGGCTGGAGTGCTTGAAATCAGTCAGCACGCAGCCAGATCATCGTGCTGCCGGCACAGTAGGAAAGGATGGACAGCTCTCGTACACGCCTCGGGGTCAAAGAGGACGTACCACTTGCCGTGCTCTCATTGCATGGTGACCAGGATGGGCCTGTGGTGCTCACCACTGCGCCCGATCACCAGCTGGATGCTGCCGTCCGCGGGAGCTACCGCGACACCGGTGTTGGCTCGTTGATGCGGTGCGCCGTGGAGCTGTGCACGGCCAAGACCCTGGACCAGAGGCTCACGTCAATAGGTAGTGCTCAGCACAGCCCAAGTCGTTCTAGATAGCCCATGCTTGTGAAAGCTAATTTGATCGCATGCCAACGTTCAACATCACGCTGGAAAGCGGAACATCCTTTCCTTGCCCAGACGACACTTACATCCTCGATGCCGCCGAAGAGCAGGGCATTGATCTCCCCTATTCCTGCAGGGCAGGGGCCTGCAGCACCTGTGCCGGCCAGCTCATCACAGGCAAGGTTGATCAATCCGATCAGTCCTATTTGGACGATGACCAGATCGAGAAGGGGTTTGCTCTCCTCTGCGTCAGCTACCCACAGAGCGATTGCACGATTCGCGCCAACGCAGAGGAAGACCTGGCTTAGAGCTCAGTCCATGCTGCCATGCAGCACATCCATGACCTGGAGGATGTCGCCTATGAGCGACTCCTCCAGATTGAGAACAGCGGCCAGATTGTTGAGGATGTTGCGCTCATCTGCCTGCAGCTCACCATCGGAGCGCATGATTTCAGCCGCTACTGCAAAGGCGGTGCCGCGTTGGCGGGGGGTGAGCGCTGCTGCCGCTTCCACCATCAGATGCTGTGCTCCCTTTGTGCGCAGTTGCCCCAGCAGGCCATCCAGCAATTGCACCATCTCGCCATCGCTGTAGTCACGGAAAGGCACGCGGTAATCCAAGGCATGGCGCAGGGAGCGGGCTCCCGCCGTGCTCATCACACCGTCCCAGCAGAGCGCTGCTAAGGCCACCGCCGCAAACCCATCCGCGGCACTGAAGGATGTTGTCATTGTTGAGGTCTGCAGACGATGAGCAGTCACCAGTTGTGGAGTAGCAGATGGCGTACGAACTGATTGGCCAGTGCCGTGCTGCGGGTGATTCAGTGGAGTGAGCTGGGGAATCTCGAGATCGGCCATGGATCTTCAGTGACATTCATTCACTGCAATGCTTCCACTCGCCTGGCTGCTGTGCCCTGCACAACAGATTCTTAAAACGTCACGGATTCAGGAAGAAAATGTGAAGAATCAGCAAGCTGTGACCTAACGCGCAGCGCAGGTACCAAGCCCCCATCGACAGGGAGTTGGGTGGAGGCGGACGACATCAGTGTGAAAAATCAGTGGGCACCCTGCTCGCTGGGCCTGCTCTGATGCCAATCGATTTAGGACGAACAGCTGTAATGGGACACGCCGCCGGTGTTGAAGAACTCCCTGGGCTTCAGCCGGTCGTAGGTCGACGCCAGCTCAGCTGAGGGTGCGTTGTAGGGATGACTGAACACAGCCTGCAGCTCCTGAATCGATCGGCTGTCTCCCTGCTCAGCTTTTTGATAGGCGGGCGCGACCAGCCACTCGCGCCAGGTGATCGCGGGGTTGACGCGTTTCATGGCTGCGGTTGTCTCGCTGAGGTTGCCGTTGGCCTTGATCTGATCGCGCCAACGCCCCAGCCAGCGTTCCCATTTCGCATCGAGCTGCTCCGAGCTGGGCAGGTAGAAACTCTCTTTCAAGACTGAAAGTTGTGCGGGGATCTCAGACAGCCTGCGGAAGAAGATCGTGAAGTCCGCAGCGGAGGCCACCATCAGCTCCAGCAGCTCGTTCACCAACGCGGCATCGGGGCTGCTCAAGCCCAGTTTCCTGGCCCACATCGCCTCGAGCTCATGGTTCATCGCTTCGGCAAAACCGTCGCGGATATGATCCAGCTGCGCCAGGGCATCGCTGTTGCCCTCGAGCAGCGGCCGCAGGGCCGACCAGAACATCTGGAAGTTGGCTTCAGCGGCAACCGGTTGATTCAAGAAGCAGAAATGCTCGCCGCCGCCGGTCCAGGGCTGGAAGCCGGGATCGAACCGTTCGCAGAAACCAAACGGGCCGTAGTCGAGGGTGTAACCGCCGGCGGCGCAGTTGTCGCTGTTGAAATTGCCCTGGCAATAGCCCACGCGAATCCAATTCGCTACCAGTGCGGTGAGCCGCGTACGAAACAAGCCGGCCAGCTCCAGCACTTGATCGATGAACGCCTGGCTCGGATCGATCTCCGGCCGGTAGTTGCGCTCGATCAGGTGCGCCACGATCAGGCGCAGCTCCTCTAGCGCCCTCGGATGGGCCTGGCGGCGAGTACGGCGGGCAAACAGCTCCAGCTGACCCACCCGCAGGAACGAAGGAGCCACGCGGGTTGTGATCGCTACGGGGTTGTTCACCAGGATGTCGGGATCAAACGAGGTGGAGTTCGGCGCATACCAGGGCCGGCGAACCGTTTCAACCCGCGACATGAACAGCGTCAGCGAGCGGGAAGTGGGAACCCCCAGGGCGTGCATGAACTCCTGCGCCAGAAACTCACGCACGCTGGAGCGGAGCACCGCCCGGCCATCGGCGCCGCGGCAGTAAGGCGTGGGGCCGCCGCCCTTGAGTTGCAGTTCCCAGCGCTGGCCGTTGAACAGCCCTTCGAACACGGAGATTGCCCGGCCGTCGCCGTAGCCATTGCCGGTGCCAAACGGACACTGCTGGATGTATTCAGCGCCGTAGATCGACAAGGCATAGCCAGTCGCCCAGCCATACGGGCGCATCGGCCCTATGGCCACGCTGATGTCGCCGGAAAACAGCCGGCGGAACTGGTCGTCATGGGCTAGCGCCTCGCTCAGGCCCAATTCACTGAAGAGGGCCTGGCTATGGACCACATACTCCGGATCTGGAAGCGGCGTCGGCGCCACCGGCACGTAATGGCCCGAGAACACCTGACGGGGCCGGTGATCCTGCCCATCCAGCGTGGCCTGCGGATCCGGCTGGAGCGACTCCAGCAGCGAATAGTTGGCCCGTTGCGCGAATTCAGCGAAGGTGGTGGTCAGAACGGAGCCCAGACGCTGAGGCCATCATCCTGGCGAACCTCTCGCCATCAGCGGGGACCTTGGCGGTGATCGCGTTGATCACGGCCTGGGCCACCGCACCGAAGCCCATCAGCACACACCCGGCAGCGCCTGAGCGAGCACCGTGATCAGGGCCGTATCCACGCTCAGGATTCGTTCCCCCAAACCCACCCGTCGCGCGATCACCGTTTCGGCCAGCTGCACTTCGAAGGGCACGTAGCCGCCCTCCGGGCCGATCATCACCACCGCTGGCACCGGCGGTGCCTCCCAGAGCGACAGTGGAGCAGCCCTATCTGCCAGCCAGCAGGGACGACCGGCGCACAGCCCGGGCAGCTGGTCTTCGATAAAGGGGCGGAACCGCCGGTGCAGATGCACCCTGGGGGCGATCGTGTCGCGGGATCGCTCCAATCCCGCCAGCAGCGCTTCTTCCACCCGGGCTGGTTGCAGCAGCGGGCTCTGCCAGTAACTCTTCTCCACCCGGGCGCTGTGGATCAGGTGCAGATTGGCGATGCCGAACTCCGCGCACTGGCGCAGGATCCGCCGCAGCATTTTTGGGCGCGGCAACGCCAGCACGATGTCGAAGCGATGCCGGGGCGGCGGTGGCTCGCTGAGCCGAACGTGCAGCCGCACGCCGCTGGGATCCAGGGCTTCGATCACCCCCTGGCCGCACAGGCCGCCGAGCAGCCCCACCCGCAGGCTGTCGCCCACCTGCGCGCGCAGCACCTCACGAATGTGCACGGCGCGGTGATCCCGCACCACGGCAATCGCGTCTGCGATCCAGTCGGTCTGATGGAGCAGAACGATGTTCATCAGCTGAGCCTGGAGGCATTCCGCAAGCAAAACTCAACTTCAACCCGCCTGCCTTTTGCGGACAAGGCATTGGCAGGCCTCACGATCAAGACTCTCTCGCAGCGATTCCTCCAGCACGGCGTTGAATTGTCTCCACATGGCCGGCCAGTACCGCGGGTGCAGGCGGGTGCTGTTGCCATTGCTTCAGCCACACCTTCCTCAGCCTCGACCCCACCACGCTGATCGTGATCCTCGACGGCTACACGGCCAATCCCGGTGATCTGAGTTGGGCCGAACTTGAGGCCCTCGCTCCGTGCAGCGTGGTTGAGGTCGCAGCGGCCAAGGCCGACCATCCACTGATCGCGGCAAAGCATTGCGTGATCACCCCCCACATCGCCTGGGCGACCCGGGCAGCCCGCCGCAGGCTGATCTCCACCTCGGCCGACACCATTGCCGCGTTCCTCGCCGCCACACAGCAACACGTGGTGACTTGATGCCAACGCTCCTCTGCAACGGCACCGCCAGCAACCGGCGTAATCTGCCTCAAATTCCGATAGACCTCCGTCATGCATGCCGTGCCGCTCCACCTTGAGGCCGGCAGCGACGTGCGCCGCAGCCTGGAGCAGCTGTCCGGGCAACATCAGGCTGGTGGCTTTGTGCTGGGTGTGGTGGGCAACCTCTCCCAGGCGGCCTTCGCCTGCCCCGGCAAAACGGCCCCCACCGTGCTCCAGGGCGAGCTGGAGATCATCACCTTGCAGGGCACCCTCTCGCCGGATGGGGTGCACCTGCACCTGAGCTTCTCCGACGCCGACTGCCAGGTGTGGGGCGGCCATCTCGAGCACGGCACCCTGGTGCTGCGCGGCGCCGATCTCCTGGTGGGGTTCCTCACCGAGCCAGGCCAGCAACCAGGCCAATCCAGCAGCCAGGAGCTGGCCCACGCGCGGGTGATCGCTGAACCTCGGGTGGAGATTGCCACGTTGCCGGGATGTCCCTTCTCCCGGCGCGCCCTGCGCATGTTGCGCACCCTCGGCATTCCTTTTCTGGAAATTCAGCCCACTGCCGAAGGCAGCGTGCCCCAGCTGTTCATCGATGGGATGGCCATTGGCGGCTACGACGCCCTGGCCGAGCTGCACAGCCGCGGTGACCTCGAAGCTCTACGGCAGCCATGAGCACCTGGCCGAGCAGCGGCCAGCTCCAGCTGAGCACCACCTCCGGATGTGGCCTGGCGATCGCCGGCTACCCCCACTTCCTCTACGACGCGCGTGGTGGCGGTGGCCTCGGCAGCCTGGGTGCTGCCGATGACAGCGGCCGTCAATCGCTGATCTTTGACCCGGCGAGCCTGACGATCCCATCGCTCTGCTGGCGCACCACCCGGGTGCTGGGCCTGCCCCTGCCACCGGGCCTGGCCATCCGCATCGAGCCCGAGGAGCTGTCGGGCCACTGGGATCCAGCCACCGCCAGCCTGGAGCTGCGGTTCCGCGCCCGCTTTCACCTCAACCTCGCAGGCCTCTACCAGCCCCCCGCTCTTCAGATCGACACGCTGCTCAGCAGCATGGCGGCCCGGGGCCGCCGTCACAACGCCAGCGGACAGCCCCTGGACGCGGATGGCCAGGCCCTGCTGGTGGGCATCGCCACCGTGCCACCCAGCGGTGACCCCTGGTTGGATCGCTTCCTCGGCCTTCCGGATGAGGCGCTTGCCATGCTGCACTGCAGCGTCGTGCCTGTTGCATGAACGAATCGCTGCCCCAACGCCTGGATCGCTGGATCGCGCGAGCCGGCTACAACCTGGTGATCCCTGTGGTGATCCTGCTGATCCCCTGGCTGCAGGAACTGTTGGATCAAGTGGTGTTTGGTGGGACATGGAACCTGCCGATGACGCCGGGTGGCTCGTTTCTGGGTGTGCTGACGGCCCCCTTCAGCCACAGCGGTTTCGGCCACCTGCTGGCCAACTCCCTCACCTTTCTGCCCCTCTCCTGGCTGGTGCTGCTGCGCGGACGCCGCGATTACCTGGCCGTCTGGCTGGGGGTGTACGCCACCGCCATCCCTGTGTGGCTGCTCTGGCCCAACGGCAGCCATGGGCTCTCGGGCGTGGTGTATGGCTTGCTGGGTTACCTGCTGCTGATCGGCTGGCTGGAGAAGCGCCCCCTGTCGCTGGCCTTGTCGGTGCTGGCCCTGGTCACCTACGCCGGGGTGCTGCCAAGCCTGCTGCCAATTTTTTCGCCGCCCGGCGTCAGCTGGATCGGCCACCTCAGTGGCTTCGCCGGTGGCTTGCTCGCAGCGATGGGCGTGGCCCGCGATTGAGCTGCCGCATCTGCCAGGTCACCAACGTGCCTGCCGGACTCCACAGCAGATAGGGCACCAGCAGGCCAGCCGCCAGGGGGCTCAGCGTGGACACCCCCAGGGTGAGGGCCAGGCCCCACACCCAGCCGGCAAAGCCAATCGCCGTGCCTGCTCCCAGGCTGCGGCTGCGGCAAATCGCCAGGGTGTAGCTCTGCACCAACACCAATTGCACCAGATACCCCACCATCCAGGGTCCGCTCCAGGAGGCCTGCCAGGAGAGCCAGGCCGAAACCGCGAAGCAGGCGTAGATCAGCAGCCAGATCACCGGGATCCAACCTTCAAACACCAACCATCGAGGCCGGCGTAGTCGAATGAACCAGGCAAAGTCCTGGCGACTCGGGTTCAGCACTCCGGCCACCCCCGTGATCACCAGCAGAATCACCAGGGCTGCCAGCACGGCACGCGGCTCGTCAACCCACACCCTGGCGCGGCAGCGGCGGCGCTGCGCTAAGCCAGGTCAGACAGCGCCACACACCACAGCCATGGAGCCAGCCCGCCAGATCGATCGGCTCAGCCCAGAAACCATCCTGGCCGCCTCCAGCCCCTGGGTGGCCGTGGTGCTCAACCTGGTGCCCGGCCTGGGCACTGGCTACATCTATCAACGCCGCTGGCGGGCCTACTGGATCACCTCCGGGCTAGCCACGGGCTGGTTTGTGGCCGGGGCCCTGCTGGGCCAAAACGTGGATCCCGGGCTGATGCCCGACCTCGTGCAGCGCAACCAACTGATCGGCCTGGCCGGTCTGCTGGCACTGGCGGGCATCACGTCCACCGAAGCGGGCCTAGCCGCCCGCCGCGCTCAGCCCAGCTCCAGGCAGGCCAACCCATAAACGTCGTTGAGGGGCACCGGCGGCAGCATGCCCCGCACCATCCGCAGGCTCTCCCCCACCACGGCAAAGCCAAGCTGCTCCAGGAGCTGAGCAGCTTGGGGATTGGCCCCCGGTGCATCGATCAACACCACGCCGGGATGGCGCTCCATCAGGGCCTCCAGCAGGCGTGCCGCCAAGGCTGGCGTGTCGGCCAGCAGGGGCCCAATCCGCCAGCCCTCCCCTCGTTGCAGCAAGCAGGGACGAATCCGTCCGAAGCCATGGCAGGCTCCGAACGCATCGATCAACGCCAGCACCGTGCCTGCGGGATGGTGCAGCCAGTCGGCCAGGAAATGGGGGCGTGGGCTTGGCTCGCGCACGGCGTCGTAGGCCTGAACGGCCGCATCCGGAATCGCCGGCCCCTCCACCAGGCTGAGCCCCTCGGCTGCGGCGCCCTGAGCCGGGGCACTGGCCTGGGCATGTGAACCACCCTTAAGGGGTGCTCGCTCCTCCACGATGCGCTGCCAGCGCCGGGTCGGAGAAGCGGGCACAAAGCCCCAGCTGGCGTAATCGGCAATGCGATCCGTTGCCGCCTCGATGCCGATGCAGGCGATCCCCTCGAGATGGGCCAGGGCATGAGCCCAGAGCTGCCGCCCATAGCCCTGGCCGCGGTACTCAGGCTGCACCAGAAACAGGCCGATGAAGCCGTATTCGGCGTTGTAACGCACCCCGGCGATGGAGCCGATGGGACGGCCATCAAGACAGCCCACCCAGATTCCTTGGCGATCGGTATGGCGGTAAATGGCGACATCCCCGCGGCCCGGCGCGAACTGTTCAGCCCGGGCCCAGGACGTGACCAGGGGCAGATCCGCCTTGGTGAGCGCGCGAATGTGCAGCCGTGAGGTGGCCACCCGCCCTCAGACCGAGCCATAGGCGATCTGGCAGCTGGCATTGAGCAGCTGCGCCTGGTCGGCCGTGGTGGGCGGGGCGCCGTTAAGCAGGCCCTGCTTGCAGTCGCTGGTGACTGTGGCGTAGGGCATGCCGGCCGCAGCAACGGCAAATTGCACCCCGTTGGGGGGCAAAGGCTGAATCGAGCCGTAATCGAGCTGCAGGCTGGTCTGGGGCACAACAATCACGGTGGACTGCTGGTCAGCAGCGGCGTCCACGGCACTGGTGATCGCGGCGGCCGTGGCCAGGCCAGCTACACCCCAGGCCGCCGAACTGGTGCGCCACCAGGGCCAGGCCGCCGGGTAAGGCCGATACCAACCGGTGGACCAGGTGCGGGCAGGCCAGTAGCCCCGCCTTGCCCAGGCCGGATTCCAGGCCGACGCCCCAGGCCCCCGGGTCAGCCCAGCCCCGGGGGCACCAACCCCAGCCCCGGGGGCACCAACCCCAGCCCCGGGCCGGACGCCTGCCCCCGGCGCTCCCCAGCCAGCGCCTGGACGAACGCCAGCACCGGATGCCGGTCCGCCGAGACCGCCGCCGCGCATCGGGCGCGCCCGGGCCGCGTCCAGCCAAGGGGCGGTCGTCAGCAGGCCCAGAACAAGACCTGTCAGTGACGCGGTGGGATGAACCCTGGCCATGGAGATCTCGATCGCTAAGCGATGTCTAGCCAGTGGATTGGGCCCTGGCGGGAAGAAACCACAGAATGGTGTGCATCGGCACAGAAGCTGCGATCGCACTGCCGCAGGGTCGGTTCGATCAGAAGGATGCCTGGGCCATGGAAACCTGTCTCTACCGGAATTGGAGCACCCAACTGGTGATCCTGCGCTGTATCGGTGCTGAGGCCTACTTTCTCGAGAAGGTGATTTTTCCCTTTGAAGACTGGTGTTTCCAGGCGCCCGGCGATGCCGATGTGGAGCTCTGGACCCACGGTCTCGGGGGGGCGGAGTTGCTCGAGCGCTTTGATGCCCGAACGTTGGTTCAGCAGGTCAACCAGCCAGCCGATACAGCAGCCGTCGCTGCCTGAGCAACGCCAACGTCCAACGAACCAGGAAACAACCAAGAAACCGAACCAAAGCCTCAGTTGTATTCGCCAGGTAAGTCCTGTTTGGTGACAGTGACCCGGCCCACCTTCTGGCCCGAAATCCGCAGCAGTTCGTCCCCAGAAAACTCATGGCCCAAGCTCGCACCGATCTGGGCCACGTCATCGGCCGTCGCAGCAGCTTTGACTGCCTCTCTCAGGGCCGAGTCATCTTGAACTTTGGCCAGAAAGGACTTCAACTCAGCGAGGGACATGGCAGATCGTTGGCGAGGCGGCTCAGCAGATCAATGGCATCCTGATCCACCAGCACCAAGCGCTGCAGCACGAGCTGCCGATCCGAAGCTGTCAGTTCACCATCCGCCTGCCACTTGAGGCAGGTGCGTCCCAAACAGGTCATGTCCCCTCCTTCGGCGTGTGTGTGTCGGTGTGCCTCCATCGTCATCCCGGCGGGACAGGCTGTCTGCCCCCATCAGGGGGTGATTGCGGGGCACCAATGCGGCTCAGAATGGGGGATCTGTTTGTCTCCTTGTCATGGCCAGCGATCGCCAACGCCAGCTGGATCTGCTTCAGATCGTCTGCTGCGTGGCCTGGGTGGACGGAGATGTATCGGTCGAGGAACAACGCCTACTCGAACAGGTGGTGGCGCGGTACTTCTCGTCTGAGGACGGCGCCGATGCCACCGAGGAAGCTGCTCGTCAGCTGGCAGCCTGGACCGTGGATGGGGCGCTGCTGGACGAGCTGATGGCGCGGCTGACCGTGGCCGAGGACAGGCTTCTGGCACTGAAGCTCGCCTACATGATGGCCCGTGTGAGCCAACGCCCAAAGGACAGCGCCGCGATCAATCCCCAGGAAAAAGCGCTCTATCGGCGGCTGGTGGAAGGGCTTCGCCTCACGGAGGCCGAAGTGAAAGAAGCCGAGTGGGCCGCTGAGCAGGACCTGTCCAGCGGGAAAGGGATCTGGGCCCTGCTAGGGGCGGCATTCACAGGATTGGGCGCTTGGCCCAGCCAGGAGATGCTCGAAACCCCGGGGATGCAGCGGCTCTGAGCAAGTGGGTGCGAAAGCTCGTCTCAGCCCAGGCCGAGTTGGGCGAGGATGCCTTGGCCAGTGAGCAGCTCTGTCGCAAGGCCGATCACAAAACCCAGCATGGCCATGCGGCCATTCCAGGTTTCAGCAAAGGCTACGAAGCCAAAACGGGACGAGGAATCAGTCATGACCGAAAGCCTGTTACGAAAGTTCGCGTCAACGTAGTGAGGTGTGAGCCTCCCGGATGCATCTCCGGATGCCAATCGGCGCGTCTGCCGCACGTTCGCACTGTTACGAAAGACTGAGGTCCGGTCACTCCAGGATCAACGGAGCAAACTTCTGCGAAGCCGCACCGCTCCACCATGTCTGTTGGAACCGTGTTTCTCGAAGCCCTCACCACGGGGGTCATCGCCCCAGCCGAACTGAGCTGGCTCACCCAGCACCAGGGCGACTTCAACCGCGTCGAAGAAGCCACCGCCTTGCGCCTGGGTCGCCTGCTCGATCAAGGCGTCATCCAGCTGGGCTGCCGCCTGCCCCGGCCGTAAGGCCCAGCTCCAGCGCTTCAAGCAACGCCGGCCCGTAGCGATCCAGCTTCGCCTGGCCGATCCCGCTGATCTCGGCCAGCGCCTGGAGCGATCGGGGCCGCTTGGCCACCACCTCCGCCAGGGTGCGGTCGTGGAACACCACATAAGGCGGCAGCCCTTGGCTACGGGCCTGCTCCCGCCGCCAGTCCTTGAGCGCCTGCAGCAGGGGAGCGTCGTCGGGGCTGAGCTCCACGGGGAGGGTTGCCGTGCCAGCAGACGGCTGGCGTCGCCGCTCCCGCTTGGGGGGCGGTAAGCGCAGCAGCAGCTGTTGCTCACCCCGCAGCAGTGGTTTTAGCTGCGCCTCAGCGCCAAAACCCAGGGCCCCATAGCGCTCGGGGTCTGAATGCAGCAGGCCGCGGGCGACCAGTTGCCGAAACAGGCTGCGCCACTGGCCCCGGTCGAGCTCCTGACCGATGCCGTACACACTCAGGTTCTGGTGGCCGAGCTCGCGCACCCGAGCGGTGTCCGCCCCCAGCAGCACATCCACCAGATGGGCCGCCCCGAAACGGCTGCCGCAGCGATACACCGCTGAAAGGGCTTTGCGAGCCGGCTCGGTCACATCCACCGCCGTGTCCGGCTCCAGGCAGAGATCACAGTTGCCGCAGGGTTGGCCCAGCTCCTCACCGAAGTTGGCCAGCAACACCTGACGGCGGCAGCCGCTGGCTTCCGTGAAGCTGATCAGGGCATCGAGTTTGCCGTGCTCAATCCGTTTCTGGGCAGGCTCGGCGTCAGAGTCGTCGATGAACCGGCGCAGCTGGGGCACATCCCCAGCTCCGTGCACCATCCAGGCGAGCGCAGGCAGACCATCGCGACCCGCCCGGCCCGTCTCCTGGTAATAGGCCTCCAGGCTCTTGGGCAGATCCACGTGGGCCACAAAGCGCACATCGGGCTTGTCGATGCCCATGCCGAAGGCGATCGTGGCCACCACGATTACGCCGCTCTCCCGCCGAAAGCGCTCCAGGGCAGTGCTGCGCTGGGCCGCATCCAAACCGGCGTGGTATGCCACAGCGTCGTAGCCGGCGGCCTGCAGGTCCCGGCTGAAACGGTCCACCCGACTGCGGGAGCGGGCATACACAATCCCGGCTTCACCCGGGTGGTCGGCGAGCAGCTCAAGCAGCTGACGGCGAGCATCGTCCTTGTCGCGCAGCAAATAGCGGATGTTGGGCCGATCGAAGCTGGCCAGAAACACGCGGCCCTGCTCCAACTCCAGCCTGGTGCGGATCTCTTCGCGCGTGCGCGGATCAGCGGTGGCGGTGAGGGCCAGGCGGGGCACATCGCCAAAGCGCTGGGCCAAGACCGCCAGCTGCAGATAGTCGGGACGGAAATCGTGGCCCCACTGGGAGACGCAGTGGGCCTCATCAATGGCAAACAGAGCGATCGGCAGGGCCGCCAAGCGATCCAGGGTGCCCGGGGCCAACAGACGCTCGGGGGAGAGATAAAGCAGGTCCAGCGTCCCAGCCCGCAGAGCGGTCCAGGTGGCAGCGCTCTCCTCAACGGAGCAGCTCGAATGCAGCGCCACCGCCCGCACCCCGGCCTGACGCAAGCCTTCCACCTGGTCCTGCATCAGGGCAATCAAGGGAGAGATCACCACGCCAACGCCGGTGCGGCAGAGAGCCGGAACCTGATAGCAGAGCGACTTACCACCGCCCGTCGGCATCAGCACCAGCGCCGAACCGCCAGCCACCACGTGCTCGACGATCTCCTTCTGGGGTCCCCGAAAGGCGCCGTAACCGAACACCTGCTGCAGCACCTGCTCGGGAGACGGCAGGCCTGACATCGCCAGGCTTGGCATCGCGGCGGTTGGCACGCAGGGTGCCGACTCAGGCCTTGGCGAAGCGCATCGCCGCGGGTTGGGCCCAGGCACCGCTGGCCCGATAACCGCGGGGGTTGGCACAGAGATGGCGCAGGATCCAGAAGAGGGCTTCAGGACTCTCCGCGCCCAGTGCCTGTTGGAGCTCCTGCAGGCTGCGCTCATGGCCATCCGCCAACAGCGCCTCAAGCCGCCCCTGCAGCGCCAGGATCTCGGCAGCCGCTTTCTTGCCGGCCTCTACACCGGGCTGGTCGTAGGCGTTGATGTTCACCAGTTCGGCATACAGACCAACGGCACGCTCAAACAGGGCGATCAGGGCGCCGAGGGTGGCGGCATCGAAGCGGCGCAGGGTGATCGAGAGGCTCTGACGGCCACCCTCCATGAGGGCAGAGCGGGTGCCCTGCAGGAAACCGTCAAGAAAATCGCCGGGGATCTCATCACCGATCGGCGGAATGTCGCTGGGTTCCTCAAGGGCCTCGATGAAGGTGACAAAAAAGTTGTCGATGCCATCGCGCAACTGCTGCACATAGGCGTGCTGGTCGGTGGAGCCCTTGTTGCCATACACAGCGATGCCCTGGTGCACCACCTGGCCGTTGCGGTCGTGCTTCTTGCCCAGGCTTTCCATCACCAGCTGTTGCAGGTAGCGGCTAAACACCTCCAGGCGATCGCGGTAGGGGAGCACGACCATGTCGCGCTGGCCCCGGCCGTGCCCAGCCACATACCAGGAGGCCGCCATCAGGGCCGCCGGGTTGCGACGCAGGTCGGCCAGCCGGGTGACCGCATCCATCTGGGAGGCGCCGGCCAGGAAGCCGCGGATGTCGGCCGCGATCAGAGCCGCCGGCAACAGCCCCACTGCACTGGTGATGCTGGTGCGCCCACCCACCCAATCGAACATGTCAAAACGGCGCAGCCACTGGCCCGCAACAGCCAGCTGATCGAGCTTGCTGCCCAGCATCGTGACGGCCACCGCCTGGCCGGCCCACTGACCACCGCGGGCCTCCAGGCGAGCCTGGGCCTGCTCCATGCCGATGTGGGGCTCCGGCGTGCCGCCCGACTTGCTCACCACCACCACCAACGTGGTGGCCAGCCGACTGTCGAGGGCCGCCAAGGTGCGGCTCATGCCGTTTGGATCGACGTTGTCGAAGAAATGGAAGGGGAGCCCCTGACCCGCATCCTGAAGGGCACGCACCATCAACAGCGGCCCAAGCCCGGAACCACCGATGCCGATCCAGAGCACGTCGGTGAAGGCCTCGCCGTTCGGAGCCTTGAGGCTGCCATCCAACACCGCCTGGCCGAAGGCTGAGATCCGCTCCACCTCGGCATCGATGTGGGCGGCAATGGCGGGTTCCGGAGCCAGGCTTGGCGTGCGCAACCAGTAATGACCCACCTGACGCTGTTCGTCAGGGTTTGCGATCGCCCCGGCCTCAAGGGCTGCCATGGCCGCAAAAGCCTGTTCGAAGCGAGGCGCCAGTTGGTCGAGGTCCCCTTGGCCGATCGCCATGCGGCTTACATCGAGCCAGATGCCGAGATCCTGTTCATACCAAAGCAGGTCGCAGAAGCGCTGCCACTGGGATTCGGCACTGGAGCCATCAAAGTTGGCAAGCATGGGCTTGCGGCTTAGCCGCTCACGTGCGGAGAACTTAGGCCTGACCTCGTCGCAACAACAACGCAGGGGCCGGACGCGAGACCGTTCCCATCAGAAGAGAAAACCCAGAAAATTCATTAAGATCAGTTGAGTCATTCAGCGTTTGTGTGTCGCACCCTCCCAGCCACTGGCGCTGGCTTGCCTGGGGCAAGCGCCTGGTTGGAGTAAGGCGCCTCACCGGCTTCACCGCTGCCTTGCTGGCCATCGGCACGCTGCCGCTCACCAATGGTCCCAGCCAACCGCTGCTCCTGCTTGATCCCGGCCTGAGTGGCAGCATCAGCTCCGACAACGGCGCCACCAATCAGGTTGACCCGCTGCAATTCTCGGCTGCCGAACTGAGCGAACTGAAACGGCGTTTCGGGGTGCACGGCCCCCAGCCACGGCTTGCCCAGTTGTTCAGCAGCGGCATCGACCAGCTGGAACCGCTGCGGGCCCACACCCTGGGTCGGATTGCCGACCTGCGTCCCGTGATCCTGGCCGAATGCCAGAAGAAACGGGTCAATCCGATGCTGGTGGCGGCCGTGCTCTTCGATGAGATGCGCCATGCCAAACCCGGCGAAGACCTCCCCCTGGCGGCCCACTCCGGCCTGTTCAGCACCCACGGACCGGCCCAGATCGGCCTCGGGGAAATGGTGCACCAGGGTCTGCTGAAGCCCAACGCCTCCGACGCCGAAATC
>JBIPLV010000089.1:0-8494 GCA_044369475.1 Cyanobium sp.
GTGTGTGTGCGGGTGTGCCCGATCAACCTGCCGGTGGTGGATTGGGTGATGAACAAGGCCACCAAGAAGAAGGAGCTGCGCAACTACTCGATCGACTTCGGGGTGTGCATTTTCTGCGGTAACTGCGTGGAGTATTGCCCCACCAACTGCCTGTCGATGACCGAGGAGTACGAGCTGTCCACCTTCGACCGCCACAGCCTCAACTACGACAACATCGCCTTGGGTCGCCTGCCCACCAGCGTGACCAGCGACCCCGCGGTGCTGCCGCTGCGCGAGTTGGCCTACCTGCCCAAGGGTGCGATGGATCCCCACGGTGTGCCCGATACCGCCCCACGCGCAGGCAAACTGCCCGAGCAGGTGCTCGAAACCCTGCCAAAAGCCGAGCCCAAGGCTTCCGCACAGCCAACCGGAGACGCGTCATGACCATCGCCTCCACCACCCAGCTGATCTGTTTCGTGGCCCTCTCCGCCACGCTCGTGCTCGGTGCCCTTGGGGTGGTTTTGCTGCCCAACATCGTCTACTCCGCCTTTCTGCTGGGCGGGGTATTTCTGTCGGTGGCAGGGCTGTATCTGCTGCTCAATGCCAGCTTCGTGGCGGCGGCCCAGGTGCTTGTCTATGTCGGCGCCGTCAACGTGTTGATCCTGTTCGCGATCATGCTCGTGAACAAGAAGGAAAACCTCGCAGCCATTCCAGGCCTGGGGTTGCGTCGTCTGTTGTCTGGTGCCGTCTGCGGTGGTCTGTTTGTGCTGTTGATCCGGGTGGCCTTCACCACACCCTGGGCCCTGCCTGGCCCTGCGCCAGTTGGGGAGGAGGCAACCATTCGGATCGGCGAACACCTCTTCAGCGACTATCTGCTGCCCTTTGAGCTGGCCTCGGTGCTGCTGTTGATGTCGATGATTGGGGCGATCGTGCTGGCGCGCCGCGATGTGCTCAGCAGCGACGTGATCACCGGGGAATCCGTGGATCAGGGCCTGATCGAAAAGGAGCGCACACCATTGCTCCTGGAAAAGTCACCCCGCTGAGCGCGTTGATTCGCCCAACGCTTCTGCCTCTGTTCTTGCTCCATCCAGTCCGCACATCCCCAGCCGCTCCTCCCCCCTAGCCCCATGGAGATCACCCTTCCCAGCACCATCCCCCTGCAGGCGTATCTGGCCCTGGCGGCTGTGCTGTTCTGCACGGGAGTATGGGGTCTGATCAACAGCCGCAATGCGGTGAGGGTGCTGATGAGCATCGAGCTGATGCTCAACGGGGTGAACATCAATCTGATGGCCTTCTCCAGCTATCTCGATGGCCAGCTGATTCGCGGTCAGGTGTTCGCGATCTTCGTGATCACCGTGGCGGCGGCGGAGGCGGCCGTGGGCCTGGCCATCCTGCTCTCCCTGTACCGCAACCGGGAAACGGTCGACATGGAGCGCTTCAACCTGCTGCGCTGGTAGCCCTGCTCTTCCCCGATGCGGCTTGAGAGGGTCTGGCTGATTTCACGCTCGGGCAGCCAGGCTGCTCACCGCCAGGCCAAGCGCTGCTCCGAGGATCTGGCGGCCCAGGGGGTGCATGTGGTGGTGGCCTCCAGTGGCCTGGCCCGCAACCCTTTTCCTGGCCTGCTGGCCACCGAAGCCCATCTGCCCGATCTGGCCCTGGTGCTGGGCGGTGATGGCACCGTGCTTGGGGCTGCCCGTCATTTGGCCCCCCTGGATGTGCCGATCCTCAGCTTCAATGTGGGCGGTCACCTGGGTTTTCTCACCCACGACCGCCGCTTCCTGCGCCTCAGCACCGATGCCGGCAAGCACGAAGAGGAGAGCCTCTGGGAGCGTCTGCGCAATGACCGCTTTGCCCTGGAGCGCCGGATGATGCTGCAAGCCCACATCGACCGCGGTGATGGCGTCGACCAGGCCGATGGCCCCCACCTGGCCCTCAACGATTTCTATTTCCGCCCCTGCCTCGACGAGGTGTCTCCCACCTGTGTGCTCGAGCTGGAGATCGACGGCGAAGTGGTGGATCAATACCGCGGCGACGGCTTGATCATGGCCACCCCCACCGGCTCCACCGGCTATTCGATGGCGGCTGGCGGGCCGATCCTCCACCCCGGCATCGAGGCGATCGTGGTCAATCCGATCTGCCCGATGAGCCTCTCCAGCCGCGCTGTGGTGGTGCCGCCGCGGGCCCAGCTTTCGGTGTGGCCCCTGGGGGAAACCAGCCGCCGGGTGAAACTCTGGAAAGACGGTGCCCATGCCACGGTGCTGGAGCCGGGGGATCGGGCCGTGGTGGAGCGCAGTCCCCATCCCGCACTGCAGGTGCTGCTGGAGCAGAGCCCGTCGTATTACCGCACCCTCACCCACAAGCTGCATTGGGCCGGGAGCCTCACGGCTGTCGAGCCCTCCCACAATTAGGCCCCTACTGAGGTGTGCCATGGCCCTGGAAATCGAACGGCGCTTTTTGGTGCAGGGTGACGATTGGCGCCAGCACATCCGCTGGCAGGCTCGGCTGCAGCAGGGCTACCTCGTGGCGTCTGCCGATGGCGTCACCGTGCGGGTGCGCAGCGCCAGTGGGGTGACAGCCGTGGCCGGAGCCTGGCTCACCCTCAAGGCGCGATCAGCGGGGCTGCCCCCGATGGCGGCTGCCTTGCCGGAAGGCCTGGTGCGCCAAGAATTCGAGTACCCCATTCCCGCCGGCGACGCCGAGGCCCTGCTGGCGCTGGCTCCCCAGCGGCTCAGCAAGTGGCGCTACGGGCTGGATCTGCCTGGCGGTGCGTGGGTGCTGGATGTGTTTGAGGCGGAGAATGCCCCGCTCGTGGTGGCAGAAGTGGAGCTGGCGCCCGCCACATGGGAGCGCAGTCTGGTGGAGCTGGAGCCCCCAGCCTGGTGCATCCTTGAACTGACCGGCCGCCACGAACTCAGCAATGCAGCCCTGGCGCGCGCTCCCTTGGCTCATTGGCCGGCAGCCCAACGGCTGGAGCTGCTTGAGGCCCTAAAATAAATCTGTAGAAATTAAGAAGTCACTGCATGACGGGTCTCTACGACAACCTGGGCATGCTGCGTTTTGCTGGGCGTGATCAAGCCGACTGCCTCGCCTATGCCGAGCTGTTCGGGCTCGGGGCTGATGGCTACAGCCTGGCGGCCCTTGCCGATGATGGATCCACTCCCCTGGAGGCGGCCCCGGTAGGCTGAGGGTCAGGCTGTTTGAAGGTCAGCTGAGCTGAGTCTTTTTGCCGTCGATGGCGCAGCAATTGAAGCCATCCCGGCAGATCTTGCCGTGATCCATTGCCCAATTCAGCAGGGCCACCCGGTTTTTGGCGCCGGTCTTGGTGAAGATGTTGCTCACGTGGTTGTCCACGGTGCGCTTGCTGATCGTCAGCGCCGCGGCAATCTCTTGGTTGGTGAGCCCCTGGGCCACCAGCTCGATGATTTCGATTTCCCGCTCCGAGAGGTCATGGCGGCCCTGACTCAGTGAGCCTGCCGTGGAGCGATCGGAATCCATTGGCCCAGGCCGCAGGCTGAGCTCCACTGTAGGCAGCGCGTTGAAGGCAGGGCGTTGTTCCATGATGAGTCGGAGAAGAACGGTTCGGCTTGCTGCTTCAACGGGCCCTGGCCAGCGGAGAACCAGCCCTCACCGCCGAGGTGATGCCGCCTCGCGGCGGCGATCCCTGCCGGGCCCTGGAGGCCGCTGGGGCCCTGCGGGGTTGGGTGCATGCAGTGAACGTCACCGACGGCAGCCGCGCCGTGATGCGGATGAGCAGCCTGGCCCTCTGCCGCCTGCTGCTGGATGCGGGGATCGAGCCCGTGCTGCAGCTGGCCTGCCGCGATCGCAATCGCATTGCCCTGCAGGCCGATCTGCTGGGTGCCCATGCTCTGGGTGTGCGCAATGTGCTCTGTCTCACCGGTGATCCGGTGCGGGCCGGGGATCAGCCTGGGGCCCGTCCGGTGAATGAGCTGGAGGCGGTGCGGTTGCTGCAGCTGGTGCAGCAGTTCAACGCCGGTCAGGATCCGGTGCAGGGACTGCTGCCCGATGGGCCTACCGCCCTGTTTGCCGGTGCCGCCGCCGATCCCCAGTCGCCCAGCTGGAGTGGTCTCAAGAGTCGCCTGGTGCGCAAGAAGCAGGCTGGAGCGCGCTTCGTGCAAACCCAGATGGTGTTGGACGCCGAAGCCCTCAAGCGCTTTGTGGGCGACCTCGCGGCCCCCTTGGAGCTGCCGGTGCTGGCCGGGGTGTTTCTGCTCAAGTCGGCCCGCAATGCGGCCTTCATCAACCGGGTGGTGCCGGGGGCCAACATTCCCCAGGCCGTGATCGACCGGCTAGCGGCCGCGGCGGATCCGGCGGCTGAGGGGGTGGCGATTGCGGCTGAACAGGTGGCGGACTATCTGCAGATCGCCCAGGGGGTGCACCTGATGGCGATCAAGGCCGAGGAAAAGATTCCGGCGATCCTGCAGCAGGCGGGTCTGGCCCCGCTGCAGCCTGTTGCGTTGGCGGCCTCGTGAACGCCTTAGTTGGCGTTACTCAGGGCCAGGTCGGTGCCGAGCAGCTCGGCCATGGCTTTCTGCTGGGGTGAGGGCGCCACCACATCCTGACGGCGCACGTCGGTGATCAGCCAGTCAAGCGCCGCTTCCTGCAGGTCGAAGTGGTCGCCGTTGCGGTCGACGCAGTAGCGGCCAAACACCAACTTCTCCACCAGCCGCACCCCCGCTCCGATGCGGGAGTAGTCAAAGATGATTGAGTTATCGATCGTGGCCCCTTCGCAGATGTGGCAGTTGGGGCCGATCATCGCTGGACCAATGATCGTGGCGCCGTTCTCGATGCGGGTCATGCCGCCCACATAGATGGGGCCGGTCACGTTGATCTGCTCCCAGTCGGCCGCCACGTTGAGGCCTGCGAACACCCCCGGCCGCACTTCCTTGCCTGGAATCTGCACCTGGCGCACCTGGCCCTGCAGCACACTGCGGATCGCCTGCCAGTAGTCGGGCACCTTGCCGATATCCACCCACTCAAACTCCATCGGCAGGGCGTAGAAGGCCGCACCGGCCTGCACCAGCTTGGGGAAGAGATCGGAGCCGATGTCGAAGGGCTGGTCACTCGGCACAAAGTCGAGCACTTCGGGCTCAAAGATGTAGATGCCGGTGTTGATCATGTCGCTGGCGGCCTCATCCACCGCCGGCTTCTCCTGGAAGGAGCGCACCCGACCGTCGTCGTCGGTGACCACGACGCCGTAGCTGCTCACCTGGTCTTTGGGGACCCGTTTGGTGATCAGGCTGGCCATGGCTCCCTTGGCCTTGTGGCGCCGCACCGCTTCGCTGAGATCCAGATCAATCAAGGCATCGCCGCAGAGCACCACAAAGGTGTCGTCGAAGAAGCGCTGGAAGTTCTGAATCTTCTTGAGGCCTCCGGCTGAGCCCAGGGCGTCGCCGATCAGCTCGCCGTCTTCAATGCGGCCTTCAAAGCTGTAGGCAATCTCCACGCCGAAGCGCTGGCCGTCGCGGAAGTAGTTTTCGATCTCCTCAGCGAGATGGGAGACGTTCACCATGATTTCGGTGAAGCCGTGCTCCCGCAGCAGCTCCAGCAGAAACTCCATCACGGGTTTCTGCAGGATGGGGATCATCGGCTTGGGAATGGTGTGCGTGATGGGACGCACCCGTGTTCCCTTGCCGGCCGCCAGGATCATCGCCTTCATCGGCGTTTGCTCACATCGGTCGGAGCAATCACCCTAGTCGCCCTGCTCAGGCTGCTAACAGCGTTTCCGCCGCCCCGAGCTCTGGCACGAGGGGCAGCTGGCGGCTTTCGCCGGCGCTAAGCAGGCGCCTCAGCCGTAGCGGCCCAAATAGCCCACCCTGTTGGTCAAGGTCCACCTTGCCTTGGTGACAGAGAAACAGCAGGGCCCAAAACACGCCCACCCGATCGCGGTCTAAGTCGGCGTCGGCGCGCCGCGCTTCCACGTTGGCAGCCCAGTCCTGCACCAGATCGTTGAACGCGGCCCAGTCATGGGCGGGTTCCCAGCTGAGCAGGAACTGACTGAGGGCGGCGGTGGTTTCCGGCAGTTTTTCCCGGTGGGCCAGGGCGGCCACCTGTTCGATCGCGGCCCGTTCGCTGTAGCGCTTGGGGCGATGGCGCTGCCGGGTGCGGCCCTCGTCCTCCTCCAGCCGCTCGGCGATGTCCTCCAGCTGGCGGATCAACTCCCCCAGGGTCACAGGGCGCTGCAGGGGAGGGGGCGCCACAGGGCGACGCCAGAGGTGCCGTTCCGGACGCCGCGGCAGTTCCATGCCGGGGCTCACCAGCCAACCCTGGCCATCGGCGTCGAAGTCAAAGCCGAAGTCCTGATCGTCGAGGGGTTCCGGCGGGAAGGTGGCCGCCTCGAGCACCTCGGCCTTGAGGCTCACCAGCACCGAAGCGGCCAGGAAGGCCTCGCTGGTTTCGGCCAGATCCTGCTCGTAGCTTCCGCCCCGGCTCGCCCCTGCAGCGGCCACCAGGCGCGGCACTTCGATGCGTTGGCGCAGTTGGTCGAGGAAGCCATCCACCACGGCGATCACGTCCACGTCCCACGGGTCGAGTTCGCCCCGCTCCGCTGCGTCTTGCAGCAGACGGATGGCCAGCCTGGCGCCTCCTTCAGCCAATCCGCTCTTTCGATCCAATGGGTGCAAAGCACACGCTACTGGTATTGCCCGAGGCGGGCCAGCGGCGCCATCCGGCCACTACCGGTGGTGCCTGTGCTGGGCTGGGTTCCTCAGCTCACCGCCCCTCAGCTCACGGACACCGTCATCGACTCGCTGCGGGCGGTCTCGTCGGCCTGGCCGGGATCACTGGGAGCCGAACTCTCGCCAGCGGCTGGCAGCAGGCCCAGCTGGGCATCGACGGTGGCCCGGTAGCGCTGGAGGTCGTTCTCTAGTTCCTGGATGCGCACCTGCTGGGCGGCAAATTCGCTCTGGTTTTGCAGCGTTTCGACCTTGCGCACCACGCCGGTCCAGACGGCAAACACCCAGGCGGCGGCGGCGCCGACGCCGCCCACCAGCAGCAGCAGCGCCGCCAAAGGCAGGGTGCCGCTCAGTCCGGGCAAGAAGTGGACCGTGGTGGGGGCCGTGTTCTCCAAGGTGAACATCACCGTGGCCAGGCCGAAGCTGAAGATCAGCAGAAAGTTCAGCTGTTTCATCGCGGGGTCTCCCAGGGGCGTCGCAGTGGAGAGGCGGGTGGCGCGGAGCTCCAGAGCGGATCAGGAGCGTAAGGAGGGCAGCCGGGGGCGGCATGCCCTGGCGTCGATCTGCACAGTTTTGTTACCGCCCTCCGGAGTTGGTGGGTCAGGCCGGCAGGGGCGGGGCCACCAGCAGCGGTTGGCGAATCAGATCGCCCGGTGGCGGCTGGATCACCTTGGCCAGGGCGGTCGTTTCCCGTTGCACCAGCGCTTCGATCGAGGCGCGATAGGTGTCGGTCATGATCCGTGGATAGAGCCCGATGCCCACGATCGGCACCAGCAGGCAGCTCACCACGTAGATCTCCCGCGGTTCAGCATCCACCAGGTGGGTGTGGGACGCCAGTTCGGCGTTTTCCTTGCCGAAGAAGATCTCGCGCAGCATCGAGAGCAGGTAGATCGGCGTGAGGATCACTCCCACCGCCGCCAGGGCCGCCATCACAATCCGGAAGCTGAGCGAATAGGCCTCACTGGTGACGAAGCCGGTAAACACCATCAGCTCGCTCACGAAGCCGCTCATGCCTGGTAGGGCCAGAGAAGCCAGGGAGCAGATGGTCCAGAGGGCAAACATCTTGCGCATCGTCTGGCCCACGCCGCCCATCTCGTCGAGCTGCAGGGTGTGGGTGCGGTCGTAGGTGGCACCCACCAGGAAGAAGAGGCTGGCCCCGATCAGGCCGTGGCTGATCATCTGCAGCATGGCGCCGCTGGTGCCGAGAGCACTGAAGCTGCCGATGCCAATCAGCACGAAGCCCATGTGGCTGATCGAGCTGTAGGCGATCTTGCGTTTGAGGTTGCGCTGGGCAAACGAGGTGAGCGCGGCGTAGATGATGTTCACCACGCCAAGCACCACCAGCAGCGGCGCAAACTGGGCGTGGCCTTCCGGCAGCAGCTGCACGTTGAAGCGCAGCAGGGCATAGCCACCCATTTTCAGCAGGATGCCGGCCAGAAGCATGTGCACCGGTGCCGTGGCTTCGCCGTGGGCATCAGGCAGCCAGGTGTGCAGTGGCACGATCGGCAGCTTCACGCCAAAGGCAATCAGCAATCCGGCGTAGGCGAAGAGCTGGAACTTCGTCGAGAAGTCCTTCGCCATCAAGGTTGTGTACTCAAAACTGGGGGTGCCGCCCCCGTAGAAGGCCATGGCGAGCCCCACCACCAGGATGAACAGCGAGCTGCCTGCCGTGTAGAGGATGAACTTGGTGGCGGCGTACTGGCGTTTCTTGCCGCCCCAGATGGCCAGCAGCAGATACACCGGCAGCAGCTCCAGCTCCCAGGCCAGGAAGAACAGCAGCATGTCCTGCACCGCGAACACCGCGATCTGGCCGCCATCCATGG
>JBIPLV010000090.1:0-8429 GCA_044369475.1 Cyanobium sp.
GCGGCGCCCTGGCTGACGGGCGTACTGCGTTGCATGCCGGCCTGGGCATGGGCCAGGGCCGCTGCGGCCAGCCAGGAGGCGTCGGCGCCGCCGCTGGCGGCCATGGCCATCGCCCCCAGGCCGGCGGCGTGCCCCGCCAGCACGTCGCCGAGGCCGGCCCTGGCACTGGCGGCACTGGCCTCCAGCAGTTGCCAGCGGCGTCCATCGGGGGCTGCCACCACACTGCGAGCTCCCTTGAGCAGCACGCAGGCGCCGCTGGTCTGGGCCGCCTGGGCGGCGGCCTCCAGGGCCGCAGGGGTGGCGGCGAGCTCGGGAAACAGCCGGGCGAATTCAGCCGGGTGCGGGGTGATCCAGGTGGGGCCCTGGCGCTGTTGCAGCCAGCTGCTGGCGCTCAGGTCAAGGCCCTGGGCTGCCGGCCCGGCCAGTCGGTTCAGTCCATCGGCATCGAGCACCAACAGTCCGGTCCAGCCCAGCAGGCTGCGCCAGCAGTCGGCCTCCCTGAGGCTGGCCTCAGGCGAGGTGAGGGGCCCGATTCCCGGTCCGATCAGCAGGGCATCGAGCCGCTGCGGGTCGAGCTCAGCGAGCTGATCGAGCCGCAGGCTGCCGTGGTTGTGGCAGGCCAGGGTCTGGCTCACCACCACATGGGGGTGCTGCTGCCAGAGGCTGCTGGCCAGGGCCTCCGGCAGCGCCGCCTGCAGGCTGCCGCAGCCGCTGCTGGAGGCCCCAGCCAGGCTCAGGCTGGCCGCGCCCTGGTAGGCGTTGCTTCCTGCCACCACCAGCAGCCGGCCCCGCTGGTATTTGCTGGCCGCTGGATTGAGTTGGGGCCGGGGTCGGTCGGCCAGATCCCGCGCCCCCAGCCCCAGCGGCTGATCGCCGGGCAGGGAGTCCAACAGGGATCTCGGCAGACCCAGGTCGATCCACTCCAGCTGGCCCACGCTCGCCAGTGCTGCGTCCTGCACCAGGCCGGTCTTGATGAGCCCGATCGCGTAGGTGGTGAGGGCCTGGGCCGTGACCGGGCCGGTGGCCTGGCCGGTGTCGGCGCAGAGGCCTGTGGGCACATCCACCGCCACGAGGCCGCCGGGGCGTTGTTGCTGGCGCGCCTCCAGCAGGGGTTCGATCACCGGCCCGGGGGGACGGCGTTGGCCGATGCCCAGCAGAGCATCAATCCAGAGGGGGCTGGCTCCAGGATCGGGGTTGTGGTCGAGCAGGGGAATGCCCAGCCAGCGAGCATGGCGGAGCTGGGCTTCGGTGAGCGGTTTGCGGCGCTCAAACGGGCTCCAGAGCGTTGTTGCCACCCCCGCCAGGTGCAGCTCCCGGGCGATCACCAGGCCGTCGCCGCCGTTGTGGCCCGGCCCCACCAGCACCAGCGCGCCATCGCGCGACAGCCGCTCGCCGTGCTGCTCCAGCAGCCGCCGCATCACCGCCAGGGCTGCCTTTTCCATCAGGCTTTCCACCGGCAGGCCACTGGCGAACAGCTGCTCCTCCAGCACCGCCATCTGGGCACTGTTCACCAGCAGATGGCGGGCGTCGCGCTCGGGCCAGGTGGGCAATGCGGGTGGCTGCACCAACCCTGTTTCGGCAACTGGGTTTCATGATGGGAGAACACCTGCTCGCTGTCTGCCCTGTTGTCCGTTTCCGTTGCCACGTCCAGCAACCCCGCATCACCGTGCACACCGGCCGGTCTTGCGGCCCTGGATCGGCTGCGCGCCTGGCCCGGCGAGCATCGGGTGGCCGTGGGGCTGTCGGGCGGCGTCGATAGCTCTCTAACTGCGGCGCTGCTGGTGGAGGCGGGCTGGGCGGTGGAGGGGCTCACCCTCTGGCTGATGAGCGGTAAGGGGGCCTGCTGCGCCGAAGGCTTGGTGGATGCGGCCGGCATCTGCGAGCAGCTGGGGGTGTCCCACCACGTGGTCGATTTCCGCGAGCATTTTCAGGCGCAGATTGTCGATTTCCTGGTGGAGGGCTACGCGGCCGGAGTCACGCCGCTGCCCTGTTCCCGCTGCAACCGGGAGGTGAAGTTTGGACCGATGCTGCAGTGGGCCCAGGCGGAGCGGGGCATCGGCCGCCTCGCCACTGGCCACTACGCCCGAGTGCGCCACGGTGCCGTGAGCGACAACGGCCGCCACCAGTTGCTGCGGGGCCTGGATAGCCAGAAGGATCAGAGCTACTTCCTGTACGACCTGCCCCAGGAGGCCCTGGGGCGGCTCGTGTTTCCCCTGGGTGAACTGACCAAGGCCGACACCCGCCTGGAGGCGCAGCGCCATGGCCTGCGCACCGCCAAGAAGCCCGAAAGCCAGGACCTCTGCCTCGCCGATCACCACGGCTCGATGAAGGCCTTTCTGGATGCCTATCTGCCGCCGCGGCAGGGTCAGATCGTGCTCGCCGACGGCACGGTGGTGGGTCAGCACGATGGCATCGAGCACTTCACGATTGGCCAGCGCAAGGGGCTGGGTGTCGCCTGGAGCGAGCCGCTGCACGTGGTGCGGCTCGACGGGGCCATGAACCAGGTGGTGGTGGCACCCCGGCGCGAGGCCGCCCGCGCTGCGGCGGTGGTGGGCGCGGTGAATTGGGTGTCGGTGGCCCCGCTCGAGGAGCCGATCGCGGTGGCGGTGCAGGTGCGCTACCGCAGTGCGCCGGAGCCGGCCCGGCTGTTCCCTTTGCCCGCCACCGAAGCCGACCGGGCTGCCGGCCGGCCCCATCGGGTGCGGCTGGAGTTTGCCGAGGAGCAGTTTTCGATCACGCCGGGTCAAGCGGCGGTGTTTTACGACGGTGAGATGCTGCTCGGCGGTGGGTTGATTCAGGCTTGATCACCAGCCCCGATCACCAGCCCCGATCACCAGCCCCGATCACCAGCCCCGATCACCAGCCCCGATCACCAGTAGGGATCGCTGGTCAGCTCCACCGTGAGGACGCCACTTTTGCTGGTGGGCACGGTGGCGATGCAGGCGCGGATGGTGGTGCCGTTCACGTCAATTTCGCAGGCCCCGCAACTGCCCCCCAGGCAACCGGTGGGGATGGTCACCCCGGCCTGCTGGGCTGCCTCCAGCCAGTCGTTGCCGGCGCTGCAGCATGTGGTGTGGCCGTTGGGCCAGTGGATGGTGACGGGGGCAGCGGCCATGGGCGGGTGGGTCAGGGGCGCAGGAGGGGCTCCAGGTTCACATGGGCTTCGAAGGCATCGGCGAGCCGATCGAGCAGGGCTTCGCGCTGGCGGCTGTGGTGCGGTTGCCGTTCGCTCAGCCCCGGCAACCCCTTGCGCTGCCGCAGCTGATTGAGCCAGCGCCGCCGCCAGGACCCGCTCTCAAACACCCCGTGCAGATAGGTGCCCACCACCAGTCCGCCCTGGTCGCCGAAGGCGGCCACCCAGCCCAATGCCGCATCGGCGCAAAGGGGCTGGCAAGGGGCGAGCGCGGTGGTGCTGCCGCGGTGCAGCTCGAAGCCTTCCAGCGCGAGGGCATCGCCGGCTGCGGCTGGCCAGAGGGCGGGGCTGCGGCGTTGGCGCAGCGCCTTGCTCGCGCCAAACATCGTGCTGAGGGGCAGCAAGCCGATCCCGGCCGCATCGATGCCGGCCTGCCCTTCCAGCCCATCGGGATCGCTGAGCTCGCGCCCCAGCATTTGCATGCCGCCGCAGATGCCGAACACCTGGCCACCGCCCGCCGCGTAGCGGCGCAGCTTCTCCCCCAGGCCTCTGCTCTGCAGCGCGGCCAGATCCCGCAGCGTTTGCTTGCTGCCTGGCACGATCACCGCATCGGGCTGGCCCAGCTCCTCTCCCGGGGCGAGCCAGCGCAGTTGCACCGTCGGTTCGGCCTCCAAGGGGTCGAGGTCGGAGAAGTTGCTCAGCGACGGCAGCCGCAACACGGCGATCTCCAGCTCGGCTCCCCGCTTGCGGCCGCGCCGTTCCAGCAGGTCGAGGGAGTCTTCCGGGGGGAACAGCTCATCGAGCCAGGGCATCACCCCCAGCACGGGCACGCCGGTGTGGGCCTCGAGCCAGCGCCGCCCTTCCTCAAACAGCTCGCGCCTGCCGCGGAAGCGGTTGATCAGCAGGCCGCGCACGAGGGGGCGCTCCACCGGCCGCAGCAGGCCCAGGGTGCCCACCAGCTGGGCGAAGACGCCGCCGCGCTCGATGTCGGCTACCAGGAGGCAGCGGGCCCGCAGGTATTGGGCCAGCCGCAGGTTGGTGAGGTCGCGGGATTGCAGGTTCACCTCCACCGGACTGCCGGCCCCCTCCAGCACCAGGCGCCCGCCAGGATGAGCCGCCTGCAGGGTCTCTAGCCCTTGGCGGATCGCGGCCCAGCCGGGGCGAAACCAGTCGCGGTAGTAGTGCTCGGCGCGGGCGCTTCCTACCGAACGGCCCAGGTGAATCAGCTCACTGGTGGAATCGCCCTGGGGCTTGAGCAGCACCGGGTTCATGCTGTGGTGCGGCTCCAGGCCGGCGGCCCAGGCCTGGAGCGCCTGGGAGTAGGCCATTTCGCCGCCGGTCTGGTCCACCCAGGCGTTGTTGCTCATGTTCTGCCCCTTGAAGGGCAGGGGCGTTTCGCCGCGGCGGCGCAGCACCCGGCAGAGGGCGGCGGTCATCAGCGATTTGCCGGCGCCACTGCTGGTGCCCAGCACCATCAGGGGGTTGGGTGGGGCCTGGGGAGGGGGCACAGGTTGGGTGCTCACAGCCGGGGTCGCCGCCGGCGCAGGCCGTGCTGGAGCCGATCCAGCAGCGTGGCGGCGGGAATCTCCTCAGACCACTGGCTGAGCAGCGTGCGGCCCATCGGCGTGAGCCGCACCCGCTCGGTGAGCCCCTGGCCGTCCACCTCGCGCCGCAGCACCCCCAGCTGGATCAGCCAGATCCAATGGGCTTCGACCCGATCGGGAGTGGGGGCGCCCCGGCAGAGGCTCCGACTGTCGTTCCGGCGGCAGAGCTCGTTGCTGCTGAGGGCCTGCTCCGCCACCGTGTTGTAAAACTCCAGGCGGAAGGGCAGGCAGCGCAGGGCCTGGCTGGCGCGCTGCTGGGCGCGCCGGTCGTGGAGGAGGGGGTTGGGGAACTGGGGATCGATGGGGGCGGCGTCCCGGTGTTGCATGGAAGGATTCTCCCTGAGCCCATGCTCGTTCTCGCCTCCGCCTCCCCCGCCCGCCGGCGCTTGCTGGAGCAGGCCCGCATCCCCCATCGGGTGCAGGTGAGCGGCGTCGATGAGGCGGCGATCGCCCATGCCGACCCGCGGGTCTTGGTGCAGCAGCTGGCGCGAGCTAAGGCGGAGGCCGTTGCGTTGCCCTTGGCGGATGGCGTTGGGGTTCTGGGCTGTGACTCGCTGCTGGTGTTTGAGGGGGAGGTGTTTGGCAAGCCCGTCGATGCCGCCGAGGCCCGAGAGCGTTGGCGGCGGATGGCTGGCGGCTGGGGGGAGCTGATCACGGGCCATTGCCTCCTGCCTGGTTGCCAACAAGCAGCCGATGGCGAGCCCCGTCTCGCCGCTGTGGTGACCCGCGTGCAGTTTGCGTCCCTTAACCCGGCGGAGATTGAGGCCTATGTGGCCAGTGGCGAGCCGCTGCAGTGTGCCGGTGGCTTTGCCCTGGAAGGCCGAGGCGGCTTGCTGGTGGAGCGGATCGAGGGGTGTTTCAGCAATGTGATCGGCCTGAGCCTGCCCTTGCTGCGCCGCTGGCTTGCGGGCTAACCCCAAGCCAGGGCCTCACTGGCCCAGCAGGATGTCGAGCAGCTGGCCCCAGCTGGTGCTGCTGGTGGCTGCGGTCTGGGGCGTCATGGTGAGCACCCGATCCGACCAGCTGAAGCTGAGCGTTCGCCCCTGGTCGCGCACCTGCACCGGCCAGCTGGTGCCGTTCCGATCGCTGATCTGGTAGCTCCCGCCCCTGGGCCTGCTGATGCTGTATTGCGTGCCGTCCTGGAGAAGCACCTCCAGCAGGCGGCCACTGGTGCTGCGGGTCTCGCGCAGCTCACAGCTGCCGTTGAACAAGGTGCTGAACCAGCGGCTCAGCCGGCACTGCCCCGTGCGGATTTGGCTACTGCTGCTCCTGCTGCTGCTACCCCCAGCGCTGCCGAAGAGCTGGTTGGACAGGGCGAGATTGTTCACTTGCTGGCGGTTCCAGCTGTCACTCCAGCAGGTGCGGGCCACCACGTCACAGGAGCTGCCGTTGCTCAGCCGAAACTGGCGGGCGGATGTCTGGCCGGCCTGGTTGCGCAGGGCGGTTTGCTCGGCGTAGGCCCCGAAGTACTCCCGCGTGAGGCCCAGGGATAGCCCGGCTTGGTCGTAGCAGCTCTGGTTTCCGGGATCACAGACCACGCCGGCCTGCGGCGTCTGCAGGCCCTGGAGGCCACTGCCGGATGGGTTGTTGGCACTCGGCAGGGTGCCGAACAGTTGCTGGGTGAGATTGGGGGCCAGCTGGCGCTTCTGCCAGCCATCGCTCCAGCAGGTGGCTGCCCGCAGGTCGCACACCGCGCCGTTGCTGAGTCGGAATTCACTGGTTTGGGGCCGGTTGCGCAGCTCGGTGGTCAGCCGGTTGGCAGCGACGCTGCCGAAATAGGTCTGGGTGAGGCCGATGGAGGGGCCCTGGCGGTCGTAGCAGGCGGGGCCGGCTTGGTCGCACAGCACTCCGGCGGCCGGAGCGGTGATGCCGCCTTGGGCTTGGGCCTTGGCGGCAGGCAAGACGGGGTTCAACCCGATGGCAGTGCTGAGCAGGCTGGCGCTCACTGCGCTGATCAGCACCGGCGGACGCTGGGCACGCTTCATGCAGGTGATCTTGCGTACTGCTGGAACGCTATGCAGCCAAAAGCGGGGCAACAAAAAAGCCCCCGCTTTTGGCGGGGGCTGCGGCGGATCCGCATCTGATCGTTGCGGATTCAGATCAACACAAGGGCTCAGTCGAGATCCGGCATGGCCAGGGTGGGCTCGGCCTGACGGTCGATGCCCTTCTCGAAACCGGCAGCAGCAGCGCGGGCGCGGCCGGCATGCCAGAGGTGACCCACCAGGAAGAAGAAGGCGAGCACAAACTGCGTGGACGCCAGCCACTGGCGGATGTTCACGAAGTTCACCGAGTTGGGCTCGGTGATGATGCCGCCCACCGAGTTCAGGGACGCGTTGGGAGCGTGGGTCATGTATTCAGCCGCGCGGCGCACTTGCCAGGGCTGAATGTCGTTCTGGAGCTTGTCGAGGCTCAGGCCGTTGGGGCCACGCAGGGGCTCCAACCAGGGGCCGCGGAAGTCCCAGAAGCGCATGGTTTCACCACCAAAGATGATCTCGCCGGTGGGCGAGCGCATCAGGTATTTGCCCAAGCCGGTGGGGCCCATGGCCGAACCGATGTTGGCGCCCAGGCGCTGGTCGCGCACCAGGAAGGTGAAGCTCTGGGCCTGGGAGGATTCGGCGTTGGTGGGGCCGTAGAACTCCGAGGGATAGGCGGTGTTGTTGAACCAGATGTAGGCCGAAGCGATGAAGCTCATGAAGCTCAGCGCGCCAAGGCTGTAGCTCAAGTACGCCTCACCGTTCCAGATGAAGGCGCGGCGCACCCAGCCGAAAGGCTTGGTGATTGCGTGCCAGATGCCACCGAAGATGCAGATCAGGCCGATCCAGATGTGGCCACCAATGATGTCTTCCATCGAGTTGACCCCGATGATCCAACCTTCGCCACCGAACGGGGCGCGGGTGAGATAGCCGAAGATCACGCCGGGGCTGAGGGTGGGGTTGGTGATGATGCGCACATCGCCACCGCCCGGGGCCCAGGTGTCGTAGACGCCGCCGAAGAACATGGCCTTGAAGACCAGCAGCAGGGCGCCGACGCCAAGAAGAATCAGGTGATAACCAATGATGTTGGTCATCTGATTCTTGTCGCGCCAATCCTGGGAGAAGAACGAGGAGTAATTCTCGAGGATTTCAGGGCCGCGGAGGGCGTGATACAGACCGCCCAGGCCGAGCACGGCCGAGCTGATCAGGTGCAGCACACCAACCACAAAGAACGGGTAGAGATCGGTGACCTCACCGCCGGGGCCCACGCCGTAGCCAAGGGTGGCCACGTGGGGGAACAGGATCAGGCCCTGCTCATACATGGGCTTGTCGAAGGTGAAGTGGCTCACCTCGAAGAGCATCATGGCGCCAGCCCAGAAGACCATCAGGCCAGCGTGGGCGACGTGGGCGCCGAGCAAGCGGCCGGAGAGGTTAATCAGGCGGGCATTGCCGGCCCACCAGGCATAGCCGGTGGAGTCGAGGTCTTTGCCCCCGACCACCAGATTGGAATTAAAGGGCGTTTCCACGGGGCAGAACCTCTTCAGGGAAGACGAAGTTTTCGTGCGGCTGGTCAGCCGGTGCCATCCAGGCACGCAGACCTTCATTCAGAAGAATGTTCTTCGTGTAGAAGGTTTCAAACTCGGGGTCCTCAGCGGCGCGAATCTCCTGCGACACGAAGTCATAGGCACGCAGGTTGAGGGCCAGGCCGATGATGCCGAT
>JBIPLV010000296.1:0-26497 GCA_044369475.1 Cyanobium sp.
TATTACGCATAATGGTGAAGAGCCAGGCCTTGATATTAGTACCTGCATTATACTTTTCACGATTGGCTAATGCCTTATAGAGGGTTTCCTGGTAAAGATCGTCCGCCGCATCTGAGTCGCGAGTCAGATTAATGGCAAAGGGGCGCAGAAAATCCGCATGAAGGACCAAAAGTTGATTGAACTCTACCGTAGACATATTCTGTTTAATTAATGAAACGCTAAGTTAAACAGAATTGTCCTCCCCACCATCAAGCTTGTTTAATATTTTATAAAATTTTTTAAACAAAGTAGGCCTCTAGGATGCCCGGATATCAACTATTTGACATTTATATGCTTATATACTTACTTTTTTCTGTTAACTTGATGTAGTATTTTGTAGAAAATAAATGACAAAATGGGTGGTAATATCTGTCTAATGGACAAAAAGCCCTGGGAAACGCCAACCATAACGGAGGTGAATGTGAAAAAGATTAGAGAGGAGGAGATGGAGAATTACCTCAGACAAATAAGTAATGAGGACCTGTTCAAGCTTATGGATAATAGCGGACCAACCTAATAGTTAAGCTCTTTCTTCATTACGAATGACTTTCAGAAGATCCTTACTCCTTCTTTTTCTTGTTAGATATAATATTCCAACATATAAGTAAAATACTGCAATAAGTGAAAATATGGCAAGTGTGCAACTAAGATATATGGAGAGGAAATAACTCAGCGTAATAAAAAGTAGACTAAATAAGGCGGATAAGATAGCCACAGTACGATGACCTAGTCCACGTTCTAATAAGAGATGATGAATGTGATTTCTGTCTGGACTAAACGGAGATCTTCCCTTAATCATTCGCAAAGAAAATACGCGCAAGGTATCCATTAATGGGAGCAATAAAAACCCAAAGCCCAATACAGGCGAAGAAGGTATCGGGGTTGTAATGCCCAAAGGTGCAATTTGAATGAACTTTATAGCAAGAATACACACGATAAGTCCAACTAACATAGAACCTCCATCTCCCATAAATATTTTAGCAGGGTGAAAATTAAAAACTAAAAATGCCAATAAGCCAGCAGATAATGAAAGTGCTAGAGCGGCATAGGGGTATTGCTGATTAACTAAAAAATAAAAACCAAAACTTGTAGAAATAATTGCCCCCACAGATCCTGCTAAACCATCTACCCCATCTATTAAGTTAAAAGCATTGATAATGACAACAATCGTGAAAATTGAAAGAAAATAAGCAAAGCTTTGGGGTATTGAATATAACCCAAGAAACCCTTGCATATTATCTATCAACAACCCACTTTCAAGAGTTAATATGAGAGCGACTAAAATTTGACCTAATAATTTCTTCCAAGGGGAAATCACCAAAATGTCATCTTTTAAACCTAGAAAAAAAATGATGACCATTGTTGTGAAATAAAAAGAAAATTCAGGTTGAGAAATCCAAGCCTCATTTATTAGGCCAAGTGAAATAGAAATGGAGATAAAAAGTGCAACACCACCCAATGATGGGATGGGCTTAGTATGAAGTTTTCGATCATCATCAGGATGATCGAAAAGATTTTTTGCCTCGGCAATATGAATGATTATAGGTGTACAATAAAGTGTAATAATAAAAGACAATAAGGCACATATTGATACTTGACTCATGAATAAGGTTGTGTCAAATACAAATTTCATGTTTTTTAATAACCCCTCCAAAAAATTGAGCAAGAGTTAATACTTAAGCTTTTTGATCAATTTGTTAAAAAACCTAAATAAAGTATCAAAAAACAGCTCATACCTCAAATACATCCGAGGGTTAATAACTACTCGAGTTGCTCGCTTTTGATGTAATTGGTGACAAATTGAAAAATGTTCGCAGCGAACCTCCACCCTGGGGTCATCATTGCTCAATGCCTGGTAGCTAATCCCTTCTAGTAAACCAGCTTTATAAATTGAGAGCCCTCCAAATGCAGAATAAACAGGAAGTAACGAACCTTCTTTTTTGTCCAAGCGGACGTCGCGCTGCAGTTGCTTAATTGGTCTTTCCTGCTGTGGTTTATTTTCCTTTCCAAGCAGTACCATAGCGTAAGTGTCATGAATCCGTTCTTGTAGGCGAGGCGATATGGAGTATCCATATGCGCACGCTACATCCCAATTATCTCGTTGCTCAAAAGAGTTAAGGACGCCTGTCAATGTAATTTTATCGACATCAAAGTCTAGAACTAGGATATAATCATAAGCACGAGCATTACTTTTGATATAGTTTAGATATTGATTACGAAGTGAGGCTAAGTAACTAATCCGCTTATGAGAGTAATATGGATTTGCATTAGTACTATATTGATCGGATTTCGAAGCAGTTGACCTAGTACCACCATCTAATATAACCACATAAGAAGAATTTTCTGACCAACTATCTAAAATTACCCGCGTATTATCATGACTATTATTTTCCACTATAACGACCTGCAAAAATCTAAAATAACTTCTCAGTTCTTCAACAAATTTTATATTCTCAGGAAGTGAACGAGCACAATTACGGGCCAGACCGCAAATAGCAATGGAAGAAGATGAAAGATGCAAGCGGTCTTGCTCCGAAAGCTCAGTAAGCCTTTTCATCTCCCTTTATTAAGTTGATTATAGTTTGAAAGATAATCTGACAATCCAACCAAAAACTCCAATTTTCAATATACCATAAATCGAAGGCAACTCGCTTCGTCATTTCGTCGGTAGAACGTATGGCTCCTCTACTTCCACTTACCTGTGCCCAACCTGTAATACCCGGCTTAACTAAATGGCGGAACATATAATGCTGAACAATGTCCTTTGACTCAACTGAAAGTGGAATGGGATGCGGACGAGGCCCCACCACAGACATACTACCCAATAGAACATTTAAGAATTGTGGCAACTCATCCAAGCTTGTCTTACGTAAAAAACGACCTAACCGAGTTACACGCTTGTCATTTTCCATTGTCTGTGAAAAGTCACCTTCCCCAGAATGTGTGGGAGAACCAGTAAACATCGTTCGGAATTTATAACAACTGATTTTCTTGTTATTCAAACCCCAACGGTCTTGTTTAAAAAATATTGGACCCCTGGAATCTAACTTTATCAGTATCGCTAAGATTGGAGCCAACCAGCTAAAAATTAAAATCAAGAAAAGTAATGAGAAAACAATATCGAAACTTCTTTTAAAAACTCGGTTCTCCGGATCGTCGAGTGGAAAATAGCGTATGCCCACAACGGGGAACCCCGCATAATTTGTCAAATTATAAGAGGTAGTTCCCATCCGATTAAAATCATTAATAACGTTTACCTGCACTTTTGCGTTTTCACAAACATCAATTACGTACCCAATTTCTGTCACCTGTGTAGAGGGTAATATCAGAAAAACTTCATCAATTGTTTGTCGTTGAAAAATAGAAGGTAAATCTTCCAAACTTCCCAGTTTATTTATTCCTAAACCATTATGATTTGCTTCACCCACAAAACCAACTATTGTATACCTCAAATTATTGATCAGCATACCTGATCGAAATAAATTGGTTCCTGGACCTAGGTCTCCTACTATTAATATTTTTCTGACGTATTGATAATGACTTCGAATAAATGCAACAGCGACGCGGTAAAAATATTTTATGAAAGGAAATGCAATTAAAATCAACAGGTAGTACTGCAAAATTTGAAATCGCAAGGAATAAAAACTAGGAAATAGTAGTGCCAGAAAAAAAACAAACACGAGCAAATGCAGGGCAATCACTCGAAGCAAAAGAGTCAATTCTTGGGAAAACGAAAAAAGGGTAATAGTGGTATAAAAGTGAAAGACTCTTGCCGCAATATACCAAATCAATAAATTAAAGGCAAGTAACCATCCACAGTTTCCTGTTAAACATAAAGTTTGATCATTTCGAAATTGATGAGAAGCAACCCACAAGAATAGGGTTAATAAAAACCCGTCTAACCCTAATCGGAGAAAATAGTTGATTCTAGGACTTCTTTGCATAAGAAATGGCTCAATGCAAGATAGTCAAAATCAAAGCCCATAGTTCATCCCAACGCTCAGTAAGGTAGTTTGATCAAACCGTCTAAATGATGCCGTCAAGTATAAACGAGGAATATATTCATATTGACCTTGGAGCAAATACTCCTTAGAAGAAATTTGATTACCGAATAAAAAGGGGGGCTGGGGCTGTTGAAAATACTGCTGATCCAATGTTCCCTGCTCTCCTTTGCGTACTTGCATATATCTTGCCCTAATCTTTAGTCGAGGTAATGGTGTGTAATTTGCAAATAAACTGATTCTATCCGCATTTGCACCCATCCAATCGCCCAACAAAAAATTAGCATTTGTATAGTTTTGTTGAGGTAAAAAATTACGATACACAAATGGTCTCACTTTTGTGTACTCCATTCCAAGTTGCAAATAGGGCAACCCTAGATCTGTTACAGATCCGCCCAACGTATACCCAATCTGATTTCGTTGTTCTTTTTTATCCAGTATACGCGAGATTTTAATTTCATCAATCAGTAGCGTTGCATACAAATGGGTATTCTTTATCTGATCTCTTGAACTCACTTGAAAAAAGAACTGCCCATTGGAACCACGCGTAATACTTCCACTTCCTGCATAATTATCAAACGCTTTAAAAAACAAAACTGGTATCAAATACGCAGCGTTCATTCTATCTGTGTAAATCATAGATTCACCTATGCTCAAATTCAATCCCTTTCTAATTCTAAAATCCAAGGTGTGTGTGGCCATGTATTTAGCTATGAAAACCTCTCGGACGCCACCAAATAAACCATTTGGAATTGTATAAGATCTTGCGCTGTCAATAAGATCTGATTTCAACCACGCATGTGTGTAATTAAATCGAAGCCAGGGGTATGGATTTATATCCAACCTAAAATAAGGATAGGTAGGCGCTTTGTCTGATAGTACAATTCGTCCAGATTGACCATAACCCCACAATAAATAATCCTGACCTATTGAGACAGACCCTTTGTTAAACTGGTACGTCAAATGTCCTCTCAACTCCAAGTAATTTAAGGCGTCTGTTTTACGGGCACTTTGCAAAACAAATCCAGTTTCATGATTGGCATCTAAGCCCATTCGGTTAGTATCAAGACTTTTCCCTTTTTCAGAAAAATCTTGCAAAAACAACTGGTATCCCCATTTTTTTCCCACTTGCCCAAAAGCTTGCATACCTATACTACGCCTGAACATCGTTCGATCACCCTCCTTAACCAAATTACCAGAAAAAACAGGCAGTGCCCGCATATTGAAATTCTCATTCGCAATCCCAAATAAACGTTTGCGACTCTCATAGCTATATTCACCTTGATAAAAGGCTAACTCTGCCTTTTCAAGGCTGGATAGTTTATCTTTTTGATTGGCTATGGTATCCAGCGCTCGCACTATGTCTGTTTTGAGAATAGGGCGAATATTATCATTCCATTCTAATAGCCCTTTTTGAGCCATTCTGGCCAGAAATGGATAAACTTCATAAGTATGACGTTCATATACAGGTTGAGACATTCCAATAGTGGAAAACAACCCGGCTAGTAGCAAGGCAATTAGATGAATTCGCATAGAGATAAGTTATACGGTCACTTTTACCTGCTCGTTGATCCAGGTAAAGGTTTTTTCTAAACCAATTTGGAGTGGCTGCGAGGGAGCCCAATTCAATTTTTCCCGAATCAGTGTATTATCGGACCTTCTTCCTCTTACACCTTGGTAGGTAACAGGAACATTTTTGATACGCAGATTCTTTCCGGAAATCGAAATAACTTTTTTTGTCAATTCATTGATGGAAACCATTTCTTCAGATCCAATATTAATGGGCCCTTCAAACTCTCCTTCCATAAATCGCTCCACAGCCTCCAAGCACTCATCAATGTATAAAAAGGAACGAGTTTGTAAACCGTCACCCCATACTTCAACTTCTTCCCCATTAGGGGCCTCTGCTACCTTTCTGCAAATAGCAGCAGGTGCTTTTTCCCTACCATCACACCATGCTCCCTCGGGGCCAAACACATTGTGAAATCTTGCAACTCTAATTTGCAATCCGTGATTTCGTGCAAAAGCCTGATACAACCGCTCACTAAATAATTTTTCCCACCCATAATCGCTGTCTGGTTCTGCAGGATAAGCAGAATTTTCAGCACAGTTTGGGTTAGAAGGATCATTTTGATTATAGGCCGGATAAATGCAAGCCGATGAGGAATAAAATATTTTTTTTACACCACATAGAACTGCCTGGTGTATAATATTTAAATTAATGGAGGCAGAATTGAACATTAAGTTCGCATCATTTTCTCCTGTAAAAATATATCCAGCTCCGCCCATGTCAGCGGCTAATTGATACACTTCGTCAAAGGGCTGATCCAACACACGTTTAGCTACTTGCTGATCGGTAAGATCACCTACAATAAATTCGTCAGCAGGAGATTTAGAAAACTCGTGCTCTTTAATATCAACTCCCCGGACCCAAGCGCCCTGTTTCTTTAATTTTTTAACCAGATGCCCTCCAATAAACCCACCCGCTCCACATACCAGCACTTTTTTCATATTATCGATCGACTTTTCTTAAATAATGATTGAATAAATTGATAATAGCCAAGTAAACAAATGTAGGAACTATCCGTGAATAACGACCGGCTAAACGGCGTGGCTCTTTGCATAATCGATAAAACCACTCCAAAGAGGCCTGCTGCATCCATTTGGGTGCTTGAGGCACTTGACCGGTGTAAAAATCAAAGGCGGCACCTATGGTAACCAGGTATTTTACTTTTACACGCCTGGATAATTCAATTGCAAACTTTTCTTGCTTAGGTGTACTAATCCCAACCCAAATCACAGTAGAATCAGATTCTTGGATTTGCCTAACTAGATACTGCCAGTCTTGCTCAGTCATTGGAGAAAAAGGAGGACAATAATAACCTGAAACCTGTAAACCAGGGTACTTTTTTTGCATTACTTCACTCAATAATGATGCAATACCCGATTTTCCCCCACAAAAAAAATGTCGCACGTTTTTACCTGCTGTCCGCTTTAAAAATCCATCAAAAAAGTCGGGACCGTAACAACGCGTTGCGTTACTAAATCCTTTCAGTTTAGCTAACCAAACCAGCGGCATCCCATCTGGAAAATTGAGATAAAAGTCAGTAAGTGTTTTTTTGAACTGAGCGTCAGTGTATGCAGTTACAATTCCGTGTGCTCCCGTTGCGCTGATACAGTGACTCTCTAAAGTGGAATTATTAATTGTTTCACTGGTTAGTTCATTGAGTATATACTCTAAACCTCCCGAATAAACAGGAATTGATTCAATTATCTGACAGTTGTACGGGTGCCTGTGAGTATTCTCCATTGTCGAACGATATCATCGCGCCACTTAAATACACGCGGTTTCCAAAGTTCAAAAATAACCCGTAATTCGCGGTTGGTAAAATGAAGCTTTTCTCTTCGAATGCGTTGTAAGATCTCCTTACGTATGATTTCACATTCTTGCAAAGAGTCTAAGCCACTGGAGAGCACCTTACTGCCAGGCGTAACATGCTTTAAATGTCGCAGTGCAACAGCGTGAATCAATAATTTCCGATCCATACCCATTTTACGCTGGAGATAAGGATAAACGTATCGATCTATCCCGTAAGAAGAGATATTCGTAGTGTAAAAAGGATAAGCAGATTCAAAAATCTCTTTTCGCATAAATGGCGCCATAATTTCGAGCCAACACATTTGCTCCGGAGGAGCGCCCGGCTTTTGTACAAAGCAGCGGTGACTGTAGTAACTATTGGGTGTTATAGAAGGCTGAAATGAATCTGCATTTTCCCGTACGGCAATATCAATTAATAGGTTGATTCCTGAAACTGTAATCTCATGATCATCGTCCATAATGCCAATATATCGATAGGTTAGGGGCTTTACATCGGGACATAGTTTGTGGAGCAGTTGACCTTTAAATTCTGTTTTATGAGAAAAAACTCCATCCACTGATTTGTCGACTGGTAAGACAGGCTTTTGATCCCCACCTGTATAATTAAAGAGATATAATCTGAAATTTCGAGGTGCATCAAATTGTATGTGACGTAATGGTTCACTTACCCCGTTCCATGCAACTATCAAAATATCCAAATTTGTCATGACTTGAAATCGTTTACATATAATACACCAACCCAGGTCCAAAAAGCAAAAGCCCCCATTGGACCCTCGAGGTATACATCAAAACTTGCATTAATTATAAATCCAAGAATAGACAACAAAATCAAAAAAGCAAAAGATTCTTTTTTTTCTGATCGGATTTTTGAAAAATGAAGCCACATCCAAAAAATCCAAAGTAGAAAAATTGGAATTCCGAATCTTGCCAAGATACTTAAATGAAAACTATGGGGAGAACGAAGTAACTCATCATCGGTTCCTACGTCACCCAATAAAGTTAAACTTGGTCCCACTCCCACTCCTACTAATCCACGTACCGGGTCCAAGGCATCAGAAAATAATTTATACCACCAGGCCAGCCGCCAGAGTTTATTATCGGTCAATGCCCCCTCTTCTTGTACAGAGAACACACTAGTAAGGTTTTTGGAAAGCTGATCAAATCCAATGGATCTTCCTTGAAAATTTGGCTCATCGTTTGAATTCAAGTAAAGAAAGACAGCTGTTATTATACATCCAAGAGCCACTATAATTGTCTTTCTATTGATAACTGCTGCTAACTCCCTTCTTCTGGCATATAGAAAAATCAAGAAAGGCAATAAATAAGCCAATAATCCACCACGCGTGTAGGTTGCAATCAGTAATACTAAATAAAAGATCAATAACGCATTAATAATTAAAATAGGCAGACGAAACCGGATATAGCCAGCTGCAAGTAGTAAGCTAGTTATCAGTAAATGAATGGCCATATCCCCATATTTTACTAACGCTAAGGGCACATTACCAAAAAGAACAAACTCTCTAAAATCAATACAATTGGCAGATAACTGATAAGAACAGAATGCTACTAGCGGATACCAGGCGTAAAGCGTTATGAGTTTTTTAATGAAAAAATCCCAGTCATCCTGGAATAAAAAAATTACTAGCACAAATCCAGGGTACAAAAACATAGAAGCATCTTGAAGAATAGCAGTAAGAGGATACTTACCTATTGAAAAAAGAATTGCCAATAAACTGGCTATAAAAAATATCGAAACAATAAGAATTGGGTTATTCCAAATTAATTGCAGCTGTTTTAAGCTAAGCAGTATAAATAATAGACCGACTACTAATACCGATTCGGCTAAAAAACTATAGGCTATACCCTTATTCAAATAGAGATAAAGGGCATATACGAAAAGGTAATAATAGAGCAACCCCTTTCGCAGACCATTTATCCAAATCTTGTAAGTAGAATATTTCTCCACTCAATAAACTTAAGAAAGATTTTAAAAAATAGACCTCGTTTACTAGCCTGAGGGATATTTGAATCTAATTGATTACCTGTTATAACCTCTGGCAAAATAGACCCAATACGAATTTCATCAGCCCCAAAGTATCGTTTAAAATGATCAACTGGATAAGAAATGCTAGCCGTTTTCTCCAATAAAAGCTGGGCTGTTTTTTTATTCATTGAATAACCATATGCGCAAAAGAGCGTTTTAACAAATGGTGCCCCTACTTTATAGCCTATAGCTGGATAAAACAAAGTGCTGTGAAATAATTTTATCCGTCCCTCATATCCGCCCCAAAAAAACAGATCATAGCGACTTTCCATTGATTTAAATAAAGAGCGTAACACTTCAGGATTCTTTATTACTGAATCAGATTCCAGAATTAAAAATTGCTGCTCTTCATTAGCTTTTTCTTTACAAATTAGTTGCCAGACCTTACGGTGACTCAATAGACAAGCAAGCTCTGCCGAGGTCATTGGGTAACCTGTTCGGTCAAAAGCAGTTTTAACTAGTTTATCTAAAAAGGGGATGTGTTGTTTGGTTGCGTAAATCGCTTCTACACGCTCAATAGAAAATGATGCTGTAGAGCATAGATGGTCTACATTTTTTTGTCGTAGGGTTTCGTGGGAAGCCCAAATCACAAACCCCTTCATACTGACTTTTTAGCAATGGAAGAGGGATTAAATGTGAACAAACCAAATAATAAATAGAAAGCAGTTGCGATAAAAGCAGCAACTAACAGATAGAGAAATAAAGACCATCTCATGTCAACCAGTGGAAGCTTTGGTTGATCAAGAACTTGGATTACCGGCGTTTGACTAATGAGCATCATGCGGCTCCACTCTAGGTTTTTCATCACCTCTGCATACAAAGCAAATAGTACAGAACGATCGCTTGTGCTCATTTCTGCACCAATCATATTTTGTGTATAAAACCGATTGGCATCTAATACCTGGTAAGAATAGGTTTGTGCAATTTTTCCGCCCAACAATTGTCGCAATGAATCTGCTTTTACTTCAGCTTTTGCAACGTTAGCTGCCAATGTTTGCGTTTTGATATTGAAATAAAGCGCAGAAGTTAATTCGACTAATTTAGTCGACATCCCAATTGCAAAAACAGGATCAGCAGCGTTTATCGTTACCCGAAATATGCTACCCTTTTTATTAATTCGTTCAACTTGTAAATCTTTTTTCCGAATTCGTTTCATGATCACTTGCAGTGCCGTATCCCGATCAGGAAATGCCGCAGAAAATGTAGCAAGCTTTCCTTTCCAACCACGCTCGTTAGCCATTCCAGAGGCTTGCACATATAAATCGGCGAAAGAAATTTTTTTACCAGGGACAGTGGCTAATAAAGCCTGTTCCATAATTCTGGAAGACTGTACAATTTCCTGGATGTTCTCAACAGATAATAAACCTGATGAACCACCGACTAATGCGCCAAGGTCCACTCCCATTTGTGAGGCAATACCTGCCACACCAGAACTCGAGCTGCGTTCTTCCAATACAAATGAAGCGACAGCCTGATATTTAGGTGATGAAAAGTAAAAAAGTGTGGATGCAGTTATTAAACTAAAAACTAAAAGAAGTAAGTAAATTCCAATTTTACTTTTTAAATAACGCAGCAATCCCGAACCATATACAGAAAAAGCATCTGTGTCTATATAAACTGCTTTTGGATTGAACATGGTAATTACTTCAAGGTGTTAATGATAGCCAGCATCACACCAGCCAGAGAAAGAAGACCAGTGGTTATTCCCACCAATTCTCCCTTGGTCAATGGATTTTTACGCATTTTAAAAGGAACATACACTTCTGAACCACGAGTCAAACCCGGATAGAAGCGGATACCTAAAATATGAGTCGTGCTCCGCACTCTTCCATTGGCCTCCAACACATATACATCTTTTTTAGAGGCATTCGATGCAAATCCACCTGAAGCGTTGATCACGTTTTTCAAACTCATTCCTTGTCTGTATGTGATTTGTTGCGGGTAGTTAATAGCCCCAAATGATTGAATGGTTTGTTGCTCCACAGGTATTTTAATAATATCCCCGTCTTCTAATAAAATATCTGCAGAAGTACCCGGTCTTTTTAAGGCTTCGGTTAAGTCCAATGCCACTCGCTTTTGCTGGCTATTCAGCTGCTTTGAAATCAAATTAATACCAAGGCTATCCGCCTCTGTTATTTTCTTATTATCCGCCTCTGTTTCTGGAATCTGCATGGAAGTATTGGCGTCTAACAGAGCATACTTTAGTGATCGAATCACAGTATCACTGGGCGTATTACCTGTATAGATATTTCGAATTAAAATAGTACCCTCCGGAAAAGCAAACTGTGTCAAACCACCCGCGCGATCTAATAAATTACTAATCCTGTCCTTTCCAGAACGAAGTGCATATTTTCCAGGAAATTTTACCTCTCCCTCAATAACCACATTAGATTGATTACGATATAAAGGGGAACGTCTCACATACACAACATCAAAAGGTTCAAGCACAACATCCATTGTAGCATTCACCTGGTAGCCGCTATCCAAGTCGATTGTTTTAACAACCGTATACTGAAGAGAATCGGCAAGTTGATCCTTTTGGCGAATACGACGAGAAACTTCAACTCTTTTCAATACGGCTCCGTCTTTTACCCCTGAAGCGGTTAGAATTAGATCTTGAATTTGCATTCCTTTTAAAAAAGGATAAATTCCTGGCTGATTTACCTCGCCTTCAATGGTGATATACTGGTATTGCTTAACTAACGACTGATCATAGATATGAATGGAGTCATCTTTTTGTAATGCAAGACTTGATTTGCTATTCAACACGTCCTTCACATTAAATTGTACTAACGTTGGAGTAAGGTCATTTTGGTAGCGGCGAATAACTCCCCTATCCAAAACAGCACTTTCCTTGATTTGTGCTTTTTCCAATAAAGCCTTAGCGGTTGTAAAACTTTCTAATCCATATTCGCCAGGGTAGTAAACTGACCCGCCAATTTGCACTCGGTTTGCGTATCTATTAGCTAAAGAGTCAATCACCAATGTATCCCCGGATATCAATTTGAATTGTGACAATTGAGGAGCGTGAATCGTAAGCACTTCTCTTGCTGTAGCCCCCAATCTTTTTACACGAACCATTTCCTTAAAGGCAATGTCTGCCATACCACCTGCGTAATCCAAAAGACTTGCAGGACTATCTGCTTCCGTTAAATCAAAAATGGCCGGCTTTTTGATTGCTCCTTTTACTGCTACACGCTTTCTGTAAGCAGGCACACGAACCACATCATCATCTTGTAACAATAAATTAGTTGACAGATCTCCTTTTAATAAAAACGAATAGAGATCAAAATCGGCAATCATTTTTCCTCCTCTGATCAATTGTATGCTGCGATAAGAGCCAATTTCATTGGGGCCACCGGCGGCATGTATGGCATGCATGATGGTAGCAAGAGAGGGAAGGGCATAACTACCCGGGCGATTCAGCTCACCCACCATTGTTACTCGAATAGTGCGAATTTGACTTAGAGAAACAGCAACGCGGGTTTGACCTGCACGAATGGCTGGATAGATTTTTGAAAGTGCATTGCTGATTTTTGAAGTAGCCTGTTCTACGGTTAAACCCATCACACGAATCGGACCAAGATTGGGATAGCGAATATCTCCATCTGCACTAACGCGAAGCTTTGCTGTTTTTTCAGAGAGGCCAAACACATCAATTAATAACTCATCATTGGCGCCTAATACATAGTTACTCGGTGTGGGCAAGGAAAGGTTAGGCTCAAAGCTGACCCCTTCTTTATCAAAAAGGTCCGAACCAAAAATCTGTAAAACAGAATCGACTTCTTTTTTATCAGGTCGTTGAGAACGAACCGGTAAACGCATTCCGTTGGGGTCAATTTCTTTTTCCTTTAATTGAGACATGGTCTTACTGATCATAAAGGGATCCATTCGCTCCACTCTTTCCCGAATGACTAGTATTTGCTTTTGTGATAAGCCGCGTGTACTCGCTTCAATTTCGAACCGAGCAGGTGTTAAGCCCAATAATTGTTGCTGTGTTAATAAGGCTACTAACTGCTCATCGGTCATTTTTTCAACGGGCAGCTTACTCAACTGTGCCTCTACACCCACTGAAAAAACAAGCGCAAACAAAAAAGTTAATCCAATACGGATAATCCTATTCATGCCAATTATTTAAATACTTTGTTATCAAAAAACCAGACCAAAGAGGCATATAATTGCTTATTGCGACGATCTGACAACTCAGAGCGTCCCGAAAACCCTCCATCTAATTTGGTCCACTTGTAATTAAACAACCATGTGGAAGAAGCGCCCACACTTAACAAAAAGGACTTTATATCCCACTGCACTTGCAAACTAGCACTCACATCTGCCCAGTATTTGGATGGATTTTGACGGAACGGATCCAGGTAAGGCGTGATATAAAAGTAGTAATAGAAATCATTGTTATGCTGCACTCTTTCTCCGGTAAACATAATTTTTTTATAGCCCTTTATCCAGCCTAATTGCAAGGTTTGACTATTACTACCCGGTCCAATCCAAGCACCCATCACTTGCCCATAGTTAGTATACCCCTGTCTAACCACTGGATGGATGTACCAGCTATTGTAATTTGGAGGTCCATACGGATTGCCATCACGAAGGATTAATCGTGGATCTGGAACCTGCAAACGAGTAATTTCTAAACCAAATTGTAAATGAGAACGTCCATTTCTTAATGGCATATACTTTCTAACTCCCGCTGTATATCCCATTGGAATACTATCCTGTAATAAGTTAGTAGGATATGCTGCTTTATCTGCTCGACCAAACTCGACATAAAATTCTGCATGATCCTTAGGCATCACATAACGCATAAAAAACGAGCCTAGCCGCTGACGAGTTTCGCCTTCCACTTGTGCAAAAGGGAACACCAATAAGCGGCTATACTCGTTATTGCGGTACTTAACCATGGATCCAGCAATTCCCAAGAAAAAGTTTCTTGTCCATTTAGGCTCCCAACTTATAATGTAGCCAGAGAATACACGCTGAAATGTATCCTTTGGTGGAATCCAGTACCAAGGAAACTCTCGGCGCATCCGCGCATCTTCTGGATTTGCAAAGGGCATTTTATCTAAATACCCAATTACAAACTGAGCTTCCAAATGACCAAAGCTGGTTTTAAGTGGCTTCACAGAATTTAACGTGAGATGCGGAAACGATTTTGCATGGTTGGACATCACCAATGAGTTCCGAATGCCAGGACCCCACCAAAGATTTTCAGTTGATAATCCAACCGATACATGAGAAGACTGAAATCGAATACTTGACTGACCAGGAAGGTACTTATTAGAAGGCTCTGTTCCAATCCGGTCGTAGAGATCCATATTGTTATTAACCAGATTGTAGTAAAAAGGGAGCAAATTGGCGTAAACGGGATCTAATTGGTAAGTGGTGGGAGGGAGATTTTGTGCCTTTAAAAATTCTGGTGCTAATTGAATGTATAGTTTTTTCCAGCGAGCTGCTACGCTTATTTGCACTCGTTGTTGCATCCCAACATTTGGGAGAAATGAGCCGTCATTAGACCCTAATCCCAATGAATCATTTTGCTGCAACGTAACTCCAATATTTCTTAATTGAACTGCTAACTTTTTTGAGAAAAAAGAGGAGCCAGGCTGGTAATCCTGAAAATATAGCGTACTGCTGCGCAGCATATAAGAGCGATGGTCTGCTGAATCGTTGCGAGTCAACTGCTTGATTCGAAGTAAATCGGTTGTAGCAATTTCACTGTACACATCAATTTGTGCATGCAACTTTGAAATTGGAAATGCCAAGAACAAAAAGGATATTATGGTAGCAAAAAATTTCACCAGTTATATAAAAAATTAAGCGCTCCAAAAATGTTGTGCATGGAAAGATTTTGCTCCCATCCATAATTGTTTGAGCGTACATACAAACACTCCCCTTTTACAACCAACTTTCCAAAACGCCATTGTCCAAATACGCCCGTTGCGAGATCATTCCAATTAATAGGCCCCAAAAATGCGGTACTGATTGTGCCAACTAGACGTCGAGGGTCATTTTGAATTCGCTGCAAGCGAACCCCCACTCTATTACCTTCCATTACTTTTTCCAGCTGCAGGATTTGAATATTATTACCCAACCCACTTCCAACTCCCAGTATTTGGTTCATGTGGGTAAACCCTTGATTCATCACACTGTGGGTATACCAATTCCAGGCGTTTCGAGTGATAAAGTCAGGAGACTGCGCCAATTGTATCACTTCTAATGAAACACCGATGTAGTTATTCTTTTTTGGAAGCGGAATCATTTTTTTAATCCCGGCTAAATAAGCAGCTGAGTGCTGTGCATCAATTGTCAAATCACGCAGATTATCTTTAAAATCGTTATACCCATATTCAAAATAAACTTCAAAGTGGTCTTTCGGCATTACAAATCGAAAAAAGACGCTAGCTTGTTGGTCTCGCCCGTCATTAAAATTATTGTCAACCGTTTGCGGGTTGAGTGGTCCAAAAAAAGCCGTAACTGCTGGTAGATATTTTTGTAAGAACGAAATTTTATCAGGCATCTGGGAAAGTTGCCACCTATAAAATTGCATGGCTCGCGTTAATCCCAAGTATAAACCGGGGATAGGTTTGGGTTGAAGCACAATGGCAAACCCATTCATATACCGCCACTGACGCGTAAAAGGTGCGCCACGTAGAAAAGTAATTTCTGAGTTAAGTGTTGAATCCTGATCAAAACCGGCAGCAATAAATTGAAATTCGATATCCATCACCGGATTACGAATTGGCCGACGGGTGCTTAAATGTAAATGACCAAATCCGGGTGCGTTATTACTTAGAATGAGTGCGCCAAACTGGCCTGGCCCCCACCAAACATTTTCATTTGAAAAACCTAGTGTAATTGGCCCCATGTTAAAACGTGCATATGAATTGCCATAAAATAACTTACTGTAATTAGTACGCATGGTGTCACCAAAGTTGGGCGTAATACGATAAGGTGCATTATCTGCTAAAATAAATTCTGGCGCAAAGGCTGCCTCAAAAGCATCTGATTTATATAGCAAGCCCGTACTAAATCGTAGTTGAGCACCTCTTGCCTGAATCATGCTACCATTGTTCCAACCGAAAGGTCTTTTTGAGTTGAACTGAGATTCTACCCGTAGAGGAATTGCATATAATTCATCACGCATAAAATCCTGCTCTAATTTTTTAGGCGCAAATAGATTAAAAACAGAATCTCTGCTTAAACTATCTGAGGCTTTACGACCCATAAAGGGGCGAATCGTCAAAGAGTTTTTAGGAACCCACTCATTAAGTAACTGGTATTCTCTAAACAATACATCCTGCTCGTAGTGAACAGCAGGATTTTGCGCAGCTACATCTATTGTCCGCAAAGCAAAAAGACTAAAAAATAGTATATATGAATAGCTAATCTTCATTGAGATCAATTAGATAAAATAGACTTCCACCATCTGCGCGCCAATAAAAAGCCAATGGTTAAAAAGCCAGCTAAGATACCCCCCAGCAATATTCCTTTTAATTTACTTTCTTTTTCCTGTTCCAAAGGGAGATAAGAGCGATCTACCACTTGAATAACCGGCGTTTCTTGCTGCAATGTAAACTTTGCTAACTCAAGATTTTTTACCACCTCCGCAAAAATGGTAGCAATCATCATTTTTTCGCGTGACGTAATTTCAGCAGATACAGGCGCTGTACGCAAAGCTGGATTTATATCAACGAGTGATTGCTGTGCTGCGGCTGCACTATACGTATTGCGGTTTAACAATGCCCCCAAACTATCGGCTCTTTTTTGTAAAAGCGCGACGTTAGCCGCCTTGATCTTTATTTTAGACTGTACATAACGCTCAGTCCCTTTTTGTACTAAACGTTCCGTAAATAATTTACTGAGTAGTTCATTACGCGTGGATGTTTTTACTTCTACAAAGGTTGCTTTCTTTTCAGGGCGTGTAACTGATAATTCTTTACTGATAGTCCCTACTAAAACTTGCAAGAGACTATCTTCCTTACGAGGAAAATCACCATTGGTGAATCTTGAAAAAGCAATATTCCCAATCAATTTATTTTTGCTCCACCTTTTTTCAAATTCATTGATGTCCGCATAACGGTCAGCAAGTGTAGACTTACTAACTGAATCCATTGGAGTTAATAAGGTTTCGCGAATCAATCCCTCACTTTTTAAAAAGATCAATAAGTTTTCTCCAGCAAAAATTCCTTCTCCTGAGGAACCGCCCAAATCAAATCCAAATTGACCAGCCAAGGAGGCTAACCCACTGGCACTGGAGCGTCCTTCTTCTGCTACAAAACTTATTTTTGCTGTGTATTTTACTGGCTTGGACCATGCAAAATAAAAACCCGCCAGTCCACCAATAATACCAGCCAAAAAAATAACCAGCCATTTACTGATCAAATAATTGAAAAGCTCGCGGCCTTTTTCAATCAGTTCCTTGAGGGATATTTCGTCGTCGAGTTGTTGTTCCATTATAGCCCTTTTAAAATTGCAATAGTTGAGACTAAAGCAGACAATGCAGAAATCAAGATACCTGCTTTTGCTGGGTCAAACTTTCCTTCTCTCTCTGGTTTAGCTGGAACCACAACCGTTGCCCCAGGCGTTATTTTAGGGTAGGATTTAAAAAGCCCTAACAAATGGGTCGTTTTCTTTGATCTCCCATTGGTATAAATAACGAAGGATTTACCTTTTCTTGCCTTGTTTGCAAAGCCGCCTGCGGAGGAAATATAATATCTTACTCCTTTGCCAGGGGTAAACTGCACAGCTACTGGCTTTAAAACCTCTCCTGTTACCGTAACAACATTTTTAATTTGAGGTATTACCACTTCATCTCCATCCTCTAAAATTATATCATCTGCAGTGCCAGGCCCCTTTAGCAAAGCTTTTAAATTAACAGCAATTTCAGTCACTTCAAAATTGGACTTATCTAATTGTTTGTCAGTTGAGTCCTTACGATTTTTTATTTGCTTTTGCGTTGCTTCTTTTACTGAACTTGTATCCTGTATTAAATTTCTCCGGATCACTTTTACACCATTCTGGTCGGCAATTTTTAATAAACCACCCGCACGCTGTAGTATCCCACTAAGTCGGGCTTCTCTGCTTTCCAATACGTAAGTACCAGGGTAAAGTACCTTACCAGATAATAAAACTTTTGATTGCGGAATTTTTAAGGGGTCAGATTTGATAGTTACAATATCTCCAGGTTTTAATTGAAAATCAGCGCCTGTTTTATTTAAATCTGAATTAACTGATACTTTAATAATTTCTACTTGTGCCTCTGCGCTACTACCGATTGCTTCTTTCTTATTTCTTCCAATTTCTATAGAGGCTGGAATAGCTTTATCTGTAAAACCACCTGCCAATAAAATTAACTGCTGCAGTGTAATAGAATCAGCGTATGGAAAACTACCCGGATTACGAACAGGGCCACTAATGCTTAAGTTGAATTTATCTTTTAAATCATAGGAAGAGAAGACAGTAACTACATCTTCGTTTATTAATGTAAACGATTGCTGTCCTTTTAAAATAGGTCGTAAATCGACAGCAATATTTTGTTTTTCTAAGTTTTCAAACGTTCGTAATACGTTGACTGAACCTAAAAAGGCTTCTTCTTTGAGCCCTTCGGCTTTTTGTATCAAGTCTGTGATTTGTTGTCCTCTTTCCCAGGCGTAGGCTCCAGGCTTGTATACGGCCCCAGCTATAGTAACCCTATTTACAAACTTGTCAATTAATGAGTCGACATGTAAACTATCCCCATGTCGGAGTGAAAAGTCAGAAAAATTATTAGCAGGAATATCAATAACTTCTTTCGTTAGATACCCATTACGCGTTCCCCTTACTCTGCCTTGGTATGCTAAGGGTTTAAATCCACCTGCGAACTCAAATAAATCGGAAAGGTTTTCTGTTGCCTTTACTTCAAAGATTCCTGTTCTATTCAATAACCCCGTTAACTGAACTTGCTGTTTTGCAAATGGAACTCTAATTAAGTCATTATCCTGTAAAAATATATTTGCAGACTGATCTCCTTTCAAAAGAAAATTGTATAAATCAGCCTCTAAAACCTTTTTATTTCCTCTGATTACTTCTATACTTCGTAGTGAACCGTTTTCCAAGGGACCTCCCGTAGCATATAAAACATTAAATAAAGTAGCCAAAGAGGGGACGGTAATAGTACCAGGCTTTTTAACAGCTCCGACTACATTTACACTAATGCTTCTTATTGAACCTAAGCTAAGGTTTAATTTTGAACCGCCACCAGCTAATGAGGGGATGAAACGAGCTAATTTATTTTTTATGATAATGGAAAGTTCTTGTATAGTACTACCATTTACATTTACTAATCCAGCATACTTAACATTTACGAACCCCTCTCTTGAAACGAGTAATTTTTGCGTAAAAACGTTGTTCCCATAAAGTTCAAGTAACAATTCATCGCCAGGTCCTACCTTATAGTTATCAGGGGTAGCAATATTCAAATTGGGCATAAACATTGGTGAAGCACCGCTAAAGAGCTCCGCACCAAAAACTTTTGAGGCAACCGCTTGGGGAGTTATTTGCTTTTCACCAATTGAAGGGGTGGTTCGATTGCGGCTTGATGCTGCATTACTTGATGGAACATCTGTATTATTGTTGCTACCTAGTAAACTCGCTACCCGTTCAGATAAAGCTGTCAATTCTGAATCTGGGAGGCCTCTTTGTTTGAATTCAGCAAGAATTGCATCCTGAGACTGGCCACTGGATTGGGCTTTTTGGACAAACTGAGATAGTTGATCGTCAGTAATTTGAGCAGATTTGACTTTAGAGAGGTCAGATGGTAATTGCGCATGAGCGGTTACCGCGATAAAACTGATGAAGACAATAAAAAAAAGCCGATTGATTTTCATTCCGTTAGGTTTCAACTCTGCTAAATTAAAGCTTAGTAACCGCATGGAAAAATTGAAATCAATCGGCGAAAATAACCTTAGTACTAACCCGTAAAAGTCAATAATCGTAAATCTCAAGACAAACGTACTTAGCTTTCCTGTTGTTGAATGTAGCTTCTGAGACACCAAGTACCCGGCAAATCTAACGAGTGTAGATACCTGCTTCTTGTTTTTTGAGGGCAGATACAATCTGAGTCTCCTTGAATCGGGGTTTTTCATGACAGTTTAAATTTAAGATTAAAACTCAAGTTTTAAACCATCTGCTTTTTAGGGATACATACACTCACTAGTGGAACCCAAATCTCAAGCTTCTTTTTGTTGGTCGGAGTATTCAGATACCCGCTTATTGATTCTCTACAAGTCTATGTGCGTCGAATTAGTCGCAGAAAGAGTCTTTTTACATCAGATTGGTCGCAGTAACACCATGAGTTGTTGGTTGAAACAGATAATAACCACCTATTGGTGACTGCTATAGTCACTGGCTTCCTATTACTCGCATTAGCAGCCGTATCCTTTTTTATCTGTAAATATTTGCATACTGCAGTAATTGGGAATAACAATCCAATAAGAAAAAAAGCAATATTTAGACTAGCAGTTGGCTTTATCGGCTATCATAATTACCACTTTACGCTATCCGAGCGTCAGCTAATGCATTTCTTTTGATAAAGTCATAGATCTCTGTCAGCTTGATCTGTTCAGGCAAGTCCATAGGCTTATTGCTAAACACGTAACCAATTCCATCATGTTTACCATTCTTGATTGCAACGAATGCCAACTTTGATTTTAAGGACCCTATAGAGATACTACTTGGTCCATCGAAGCTCATCCCCTCAGCCAAATCATCATCATAAATAACCTCAACGAATAAAGACTTCCCACGATTGTCAATTTTGAAAACAGGTTTCGATCTTACGGAATCCGTAAATAGACTTAAGTGGCTTTCTATTTCCAACGCTTGCTCATCAGTTGAAACTTCTATAAGAAAGTCTCTGGACATTCTTGGGATTACATTGAATTCCCCATATACGCCGCATTCAATCAAAAAATCTTTATGTGTCACGGGGCGCCAATAGAACGTTTGTTCTTCATGAGGTACTTGATGTAAACCTGTAATCCCTAATATCCTTTCTCCTGACTCTAACAAATCACCAATGATGGTGTCATATGTTTCAAGCATCATAAGAATGGGATCCCAACCACTAGGGCAGTACCATTCGGGGTTTCTAAAGTCACCCTTGTATTGTGAAGAGTTAAACATGTAATGGTGTTGAACATGCGCTCCTCCATTAAAGAATATGTGTGAATAGTCCGGCTTATGTTTTTTCTGAAGGGTAACAAATACTTCAAGTAGAATCATATCTAGAATAGCAGCTTTTACACCTGGCTTTTTGCGGAGAGTTACTAGTTTGAAGAATTTCGGCCACCTTTTGATACGTACATAAACAATAAAGCCAAGTGTTAACCAGATTACATCGGTCGGGCCTGTCTTTCCAGAGGCGTTACTATTAACGAAGCGAGAAACAGTTCTACTCAATTTTTTAATTATAAAGCCACCACTAACTTTAGTCTGAGTCCAAGGATCCGGAATAAAGAATTTAGCATTAGACAAGCGGTTATCCGCGTTAAAAGGGCTAATTGCACCAATAGAAAGGTTTGCTTTCTCCAAAACCTCAAATATCTGATGTAAATCCGGCCTGTTAACAATATCTCCCAGACGGAAAACCTTATGCTCATCATAGGAATTACCTGTTTGTACGGTCACCCATTGAATCCATGGCTCAAGTAGATCGTATTTATCCTCACTAATTGTGTTCACTACTCCATGCTGAAGCAAAAGGCCAAATTTGGGTAGCTTACCCTGACTTACATATCCCTTAATGTAGTCAATGTTGAGTTCGTTAAGCGCTAATAGTATCATACTTAATCAATATTTCAATGAATTTATTTGTATTTCCCTAGTTGTAGTAACACCAAGTTAGGGATTTCTGTGTTCATTAATCTCCACTGGTGCCATGTCTTTGAGATATCCAAGAGGTCTAAAGTGATTATACTTGTGCTGAAATTCTTCGATACCGTGAAAAACTCCTTCATACTCGTGAATAAGTATGCGTCGAGCACTTCGGTACAGTAGGTCCGGTCAAAACGCTCGATGTAGCTATTCTGCGTTGGCTTATCGAGCTGTATGAATTGCAGCTCAATTTCCTTTTCTCTTTGGCTTCTGAATCTGAACCCGGGGCCCAAAACTGCACGTGGTAGCTCTTCTACAGGGGGCCATTGCCAATGCGTATGCGTTTGAGCTTTTCATGAGTAAATAAAGTTATCAAGTGCTCGCGTTACCCGCGGGGAGGAAAGCTAGAGCCCTGGGTTAAATCCCAAGTACTATCTATTGTAATCGTCAATTACATTTAGTGCGATCAGCTTGCTGCCATCTATTATGCTGTCACTCATGAAGTCCGTGCTTCAACATTCATTAGCAGCCAAGGGCTGCATCCACGGCTCTTTTACCTGCACCAGCCTGCGCAGGCGATTCGTACGAAGCTTGGCCAACTTAAGCTTGGCATAGAGCCGCTCGGTCTTTCTGTGATTCCTTCATGGTTCTTGTAAAATCGTGACCTTAATGTCTTGTCCGTGAGAAGGATTTTCGTTGACATAAACGCGCATCAAACCTATTGCAGGCTGGTCATCAAGTTTGCGGTGCTAGTAGTACATGCTTGGTAAGCGATTGATTAACGCTGGGTATCGAGCAAAGCTGATGCTATAGGGCACAAGAATCATTTTGACGAGCTACTGACGCATATCGGGGCCCAGCCTTTTGTAGATTACCCCTTTTTTAAATCTTGTTATCAAGAATCATATCTGCAAGTAACCTCTTAAGGCGGCTATTTTCCAGCTATAGGTCATTAAAACACCTTACATCATTAGCCTCGCAGTATTCCTGCTTCCACTTCTATAACATACCAAGATCGTAACAATGTCTTCTTCCCTACGGCCAAGCTCTTACTTCATACTAGCTTTGATGGTTTGGTCTTCTTTGAAATGACTTGTCCTCATTACCCTAAAATTCAAAATATTATCCTCTCAATTCCGTAAATGCAAGCATATATAATTATAAATTCTCAGTTTCACTCACGATCAATAGTTTATAAAAATTTAGTTGTAAATACACTTGAAAACTACATTTTACTATCTAGTGATTTACCGGTTTCTATATGATTAAAATTTGGTATGCAATCTTTCAACCAAGACACAATATCAATTTTACTTAATTCATCACAATTGAATAATTGCTCTAAGTCATTCAATTTTCCTGAAATCTCCTTATTACTATAACGCATTTGCTTTTTAATAACTCCGATTGAGGAATATTTTCCAAAGGAAACATCTTCATCGTCTGTATAAAATTCTTCATACAATTTTTCACCGGAGGTTTCACTTGGAACAATGTAAACAGGATAAATACCTTTGCTAATAAGATACATACTTTTTTTTGCTTCGTTCTCAGTAGCACAATACTTAGGGATGTAACCATACTCTGCTAAAAAAGAGGGAAGAATATCTGCAAAATTAATTAAATCGTTTTGCATACTAAAGTTTGGGAAGTATATCTCAGAAGAATCACCCAATATGGCAGCCAAAAGACATATCTCACCTGCTTCCTGAGCCGATACAATGAATCTTCGAACATCACTCGGACAAGAAATTGGCTGCTGTTTCTCGATACGTCTTAAAAAGCCATACAACAAACTACCATTAGAAAATGCAACATTTGCGAATCTTGCAGTAGAAACCTTAAACTTTTCAGAATATGAAAAAATCAAGTCCTCCATTAAAAATTTACTTGCTCCCATTATATTTACAGGATTTGCCGCTTTATCAGTAGATACACAAAAAAAATGATTAGGCTTAAACTCCGTCAACAAATCCATAAGTTCTTTAGCATTGATCAAATTATTCCACAATAACGCTTCTATCGAATAAATGTCTTTCTCACTTCTTACGTGTTTGTGAGCAGCGAAATTTGCTACTATCTCATAAGGCCCATGACCTATGAAAAGTTTATTAAAAACTTTAGTGCCTAATGATGCCGGATAGGTTATAATCTCAGTGGAGCTAATATTGTAATCACTACTTCTCAAATCACGAATCAACTCCGTCAATTCGTTCTCATTAGTATCCACAACAACAACTTTACGAGGACGAAAAAACAACAGAACCTTAATAAATGACGACCCTATAGTTCCAGCACCTCCAATAACCAATACATTCTTTCCAAATATTTCTTTTCTAAGAATTTCCGATCTATCTTTCAAGTCATCAGCAAAAAAGCTTTTATCTCGGTTCAAAAATTTTTTGATAAACTTATTTGTATCCATAACATTTTTTTAAATAAAAAAACTCTTCTAAACTCCTTGGCCAGCAAAAAAGCAGTGGATTTACATATCAATAAAAAGTAACTGCTACGGATTAAAACACTTATCAAACATTAATGGCTTTTAGTCAAAAAACCAATGTACAAATTAGCCGTGAGTAGGACTTAATTTTCAACATAGTCAGGCTAAAACACCAATACTTTAATTAAGCATTGAAAACCACAAAATACCACTTCAAGAAAAAAATAAAAATCAATAATAAAATTATAATTAATACTTACCTAACTACTCCTCTAAACTCCTTTAACAACTCGTTGTAATTCAGCGCATCGATAGACGTTTTTTTGCCTAAAAAATAACACCCACACGCTCCATCATTGTTCCACTCAATAGGAATAATTGACTCTAGCCAGCGAACCCAAAAAAAAAGTAATTTGATTAATTTACCTAATACTCGAGAACGGAAAATACCGCTAACAAAGTACTCTAATGACCATAATAAAGACTGTCCTAAACCACTTGTAGATCCAACTCTTAATGAAACAAAATCTTTAAATAATAGCCGGTGCCCTAATACTGTAAACCTTGTAAAATCATATGCTCCCTCATGAACTTGTTGCATAAATGGTGTCTCAGAATATATTACTCCGTGCTCACGCAAGACCCTATAGCACTCACTAACCACTCTTGACGGCTGCAATACGTGCTCAAGAACAGCCTGAATTATTACCACATCAACAGAACTGTCTAAAAGTGGTATAGAATGTCCATCTGCAATAAAATCTATATTAGGAGAATCATAAACATCAAACGAGATAATTGAATCTTTATATTTTAATATGAACTCCTCTAATCCGGCGCCAATGGTCCCTCCCCCTACAATTAAGATTGTTGGGCGCTCTTTTGCAGGAAGCAGCAAGCTCTCAACTACTTTAATATTATTGAGAGTAATCGAACTGTTCCCATTTAAGGCCTTTCTAATATAATCATAGGTGCGGCTGATGTTAGTCCTCCTCGCCACAGGGCTAGTTGCCGCAGTCGATTTGACATGATTCAAAGAAATTATAGAATTCTCAAAATCAATTAAAACCAACTTTGAATTAATTTTTAAAACCCCTTCTGTACTACAATCACACAACAAATTAGTACAGCTTAACTTATTATTAATAGTTTCAAGTGGATATTTGCATTTGGGGCAAGCTAGCTTACTTGACAAAATCTCTTTTTTCATGAATTCAAATTTTAAGTACATGCAATCGTTCAGTCACGCCAAATATTTAAATAATTTCCAACCATTTTATCTAAACTAAAGTTCTCTGAGACTCGCAAACGACAAGCCATTTTCCTATCACACCATGAGTCTCTATTAAAGCTAGCCTCAATTGCTTTAATCATAACCTCGGCTAAAGACGTATGATTAGCTGCAGGCACAACCCATCCGGTGTCGCCAACAATAAGAGCTGAATCCCCTACATCTGTGACTATGCAAGGACTCTCGCAAGCCATAGCCTCGGCCACCACATTTGGGAAGCCCTCTCCAAGGCTAGACAGGACATGCACATCCAATGCACTCATTACATCTGAGATATTATCTTCTTCTCCCGCCAACAATAGGTTTCTTTTAGGTCCATAAAATTGATTTATAATTTGAACCAAATCCTTGTTGTTACTATTCATATTAGGACCAATTAAAACACACTTCACATCTGGAAAAGCATTTGCAACAATTTTAAAAGCCTTTATTAAAT
>JBIPLV010000091.1:0-8362 GCA_044369475.1 Cyanobium sp.
CGTCGAGCTTTTCGTTGTCGTTCCTGTTCAGCTGGCCATCCCGTCTCAACTTGCGTTCCAGATCAGTGATCTCTCCATCGGTTTCGTTGATGTTGTGTCTGATTTCCTCGGACGGCCGACTGGTGCCTCCTTGAGTCGATGTCACCTTTGCCCAGTCTTCCCTTAGGGACTGGACGAAAGATTCCACCCCACGCTGGACAGCTCTAACGGTAGTTTTGATGATCGCGCCCGAGCCTGGAAGGATGGAGTCGAGGAATTTCAGGAACATGGTTCAGTTGGCAGTTCGAGGGCTCAGAGCTGCGCCAGGTGTCCCTTTCGCGTAGCTGCGGATCAGGCCATAAGCGAAGCGGTACCCAATGATCCCGGCGGCAATCGCTGGGTTCGCCATGCATAGCGAAACGGTGGCCATCGTCCCCAATGTTCTGGGTGTGACATCACGAAAGGCTTCTTCCGGAGTTTGCTCGCCATTGAGGACTGCTCCGAAGCAGCGCACCATGTCAACGCCGACCACACCGGCGCCAGCCGCCACGGGATTGGCCCCGAGCAGCGCCTGGGCCGCGGCAACGACCCCAGCACGGCCGAGGCTTCGCAGGGCACCATCCTTGGTTCGTTCTGGAATGGAGCGAAGAATCGCTTCGGATCGCGCGGTGTCACCTCGGGCGATTGCGCCCAGGCATTCAGCAAAGCCCCCAGCTGCGCTCATCCCCGCACCAGCCATGGCGCCTGCCGTCAGTGTCTGTGCCACAGCTGTGACCTTCTGACCGATCACTTGTTGCTCAACCTGAGAGCGCTGTTCATCGACGTACCCGTGTGGGTTGCGGGCGATCTGGCGAGCCTCTTCCTGTGAGAACGAGACCTGAGCCCGTTGATCGGGTGAGGTGTATGTCGAGCTGCCGCCTTCGACCGATCCCGCTTCCAGGTTATGCAGTTTGTGCATTTCCCCGTAGCGGTTATGGCCGATCGAGCTGCTGACGTATTGATGGCTGCCTGACTTCACCTGTATTTCATCGACAACATCGCCTGTTCGCAGATCAATGATCTGAATGTCAGGCGAATTCTGGGAAGTGCTGCCGCCGAACGATTCTGTGCTCACAGCCCGGTAGGGGCTTTCTGTTGCCGCTGCCTGGGCGTTGAACGTGTTGATGACCTTGTGTTCGGCCGCGAAGCCCTGGGCGTTTGGATTGCCGCTCAGCTCACCGCTGTTGGTGATCAGACCGTTGCCAGGAGAAGACGTTGCGGCAAGAGTCTGGTTCCAGGTTGGATCGCTCTGAATGCGTGCGGCTCCAATCGAGCGTTCGGCCGCTTCAGCGCCGGCGTGGTACGCCATCCCAGCCGTGACACCTCGCTCCAGGCTGAGCTGTTGGTCGTCAAGGATCTCCAGAGAGTCTTCGTCAACCTCTGTAGTTCTGTAGATCTGTTCCTTAAGGCAGGCCTTCTGGAATTGCAGAGCAATCTTGATGCTGCCTTGGCAGATCTGACGCAGTTGTTCGGCGAGCCAGCCCGGGACTTCGACATCACTGCGCACCAGCACGGATGTCATGCAGGTGGTCTCAGGCGAAAAACGCACACAGAAACCTCGATTGGTTCTGACCCAAAGTCTTTTCTTGTCCAGGAAGGCGTGACCGCTGAACTGATCCAGGTCGGGATGTGTGCTGGCCAGTCGCAGGATTCCGGTGGCCATGGCGTTCTCGAAGCAGTCCTGAGTGGCCTTCAGGAACTCCTTGTCGACCAGGTAGGCCATTTCGGTGGTCGCACCACAGCTAGAACCAGACTGGCCTGTCTGGGTGGGTTTTGGCTATTCGGCGCGGGCTCTGATCAGCTGGTGACCGCGTCCATGGCCTCCTCCACCAAGCCGGGCGAGGGCCCAGCCACCACCGGCGCCGCCGAGGGGCTCTGGTTTCCGGCCGCCTTTCTGACGAAAAGCCTTGGCAGCACGCCATAACGCCTTGCTGAACGCCGGTCTGTCAGCGGGATTGAGCAAGGCTGCAACCTCGCTTGAGCTCATCAGCTCTGGGTTAGCTGGTTGCGAGCCTTGTTGGGGGGCTGCTGGCCGGCACTGTTCTGCCTGGCACCGCTGTTGCCAGGCGGCCTCGATCTGCGCGGGCTTAGTGCGCAGGTAGCCCACAAGGGCTTTGCTGGCTTTCTGAGTGATCGGATCGACGCCCCAGGTTGTGGCCTCGCCACTGAGCCACCAGCTGGCCAGGGCAGCCTCTGTGATCGCATCCTTGATGGCAGAGGTGCTCCAGCCTCGCTGCATCAGCAGGTAGAGGCGCACCAGGCGGAGATTGGGCTGCGTGCCGAACTTCCAGTTCAGGTAGGCGACCTGGCTTTGCCCTGCCTGAAGGAACAGTGATTCCGCTGATGGGGTTTTTGCTGACAGGTCCTGGCTTCGTTCCTGGGGTGTGCGGAACCCAAAGGGTCGCAGTGCCTCAGCCAGCTGATCAAAGGCGTTCGTTGGTGGGCTGTGTTCTTGTTGAGGGGCCTGCTCGCCCTGCCAGCGCCATGCAGCGTTGATGCCGATCAGTGGCGGCTCCCAGTGATCCGGTTTCTGTGGGTCATGCCGAAGGCGGGAGTCGCCGGAGGCCCGATGTGTCATCGGGTGTCGATCTGCGCTGATTTCAGGCTAGCCGCTGTATCTGGAGTGCAAGGGGGGCTTGCCACTACCCGTGGTGTGAATCGAGTTCTCTTCTCACTACGTGGGCGCCGCGATGACCTCCGCTTCCCAGTGAGACGAGCTGCCAGTCGCAGTGTTGCCCGCCCAGCTGAACCGGTAGTTCTTCTGCGTTGTCGCGGGCGAGGCCGGCTGCCCGGTTCAGCGCCTTTTCAAATGCCCTGATGCTGTGGTGCTTCCCCAGCTCACGCACCTCTCGCTCAAGGAGTTCGATGGCCTCCCGCGACGACATGGGAGGGCCATAGGACTTGCTGTCGCCCTGGTCTGATGCCGATTCAGGTCGCGTCTCAGGGGCCTGGTTCCGTCGCTGCTGCTCGATCCACCTGCGCGCCAGGGAGGCTTCGCTGCGCTGCTCAGCCAGCACGTCTGCCGGCCATCCGCTGCCGAGGGCCCTGATCGCGGCCTGCACCTCCAGCATCGGCAGAGTGCCCACCCGCCATGCCAGGAACTGGAGCCTGGTGTACCCAGCTTCTGCGAAGAGCCTTTCGGCCGGTGTCAGAGGGTCATCAGCCGGCACGGCCGGTCGTTCTGTGTCCAGCCGAGCCTATGGGGATCAGCCCTTTCCGGCCAGCGTTAGGCAAACCGCTAGGCAAGCCTGAGCCAGAATCCCGTCAGGGTCTTGCCCTGGCTCGGTTTCCTAAACCGTAGGTCGTGGGTTCGAGTCCCGCCAGCCCCGCTTCTGGTCCTAGCTGGTAGCGAGCGCTACGGGTGGTGGTCTACCTATTTCGCCCACCGGGGCTAGCGTGGTTTCAGTCGTCTGACCGCGATGACCCAGCTTCACGATCTGCGTCTGCGGCTGCTGGTGCAGCAGGAGAGCGAGCGCATCGCCGACAGCCAACCCGATGAGCTGGACCTCTCGGTGGTGCAGGCCCGCTGCCTGTGCTGGCTAGCCCTGTTGGCGGAAGCCCATGAAGAGCAGGCCACCGACGCGGAGCGCCGCGGGGACACCGAGCAGGCCATGGGCTGGTTTGCTGATTCCATGCGCCTACGCGATGTGATCCATGTGGTCACCTCGATCGAGATCCCCCTGCCGGCAGCCAGCGGTGAGATCGACGAGTTGGGCGATGACCAACGCGACCCAGGCCCCCTGGCGGCGTGAGTGCCATGATGGAATTTGAAAACCCAAGGGAATGCGGTGCCCGAAGAGCCCTGCCAATGCCCTGATTGCCAGCGGTTCTATCGGGAACACGACCGGCTGATCCGTGAAAATCCCACCCTGCGCCAGCAGCAGGAGCTGAATTGGGCTGCCTTGCAGTCGTTCCGCACCCTGGCTGGCCGGGTGATGGAGGAGCTGCAGAAGCAACAGGAGGCGGCTGAGTCCGCCGCCAATCCGGCTCCTGCAGCACCGGCGGCCGGTGCTGTCGCCGATCAGGCTGGTGAGCTTGATGCGGTGCAGCAGGCCATGGCCGATCTGGAGAACATCAACGCCCACCTGTTCTCGATTGAGGCCCTGATGGAGCGCATCTTCGATGTGCGCGTGCCCGAGGAGGTGGAGCAGAAGTTTCGAGAGGTGGCCGGCGAGCTGGCCCCCGACCCCCTCAATGCTGATCGCCTGCGGCTCAATCGCCTGCTCCACCAGACCCCGGACCTGCCCGGTTAGCCCATCCCCCTGGTCAGTCCAGCTCGCAGGTGATGGTCACCGGGAAGCTCTCGGCCTTCCAGATGCGCTCGGCGTATTCCCGAATGGAGCGATCGGAGGAGAAGAAGCCGCTGCGGGCTGAATTGAGCAGCGACATCCGGTTCCAGCGGCCCCGATCGGCCCAGGCACGATCCACGTCGGCCTGGGCCTGCAGATAGGCGTTGAAATCGGCCAGCACGAAGAAGGGATCGCGGCCCGTGAGGTTCTGCAGCAGGGGCCGGAACAGGTCCCCGTCGCCGTTGCTGAAATGGCCTTGTTCCACCAGCCGCAGGATTTCGGCCAGCTCCGGCATGGAGCCGATCAACTCCCAGGGGCGATAGCCCGCGTTATGCAAGCTGGAGATTTCTTCTGCCGTCTTGCCGAACAGGAAGAAATTCTCGGCGCCCACCTGCTCGCGGATCTCCACATTGGCGCCATCCAGGGTGCCGATGGTGAGGGCCCCGTTCATGGCGAATTTCATGTTGCCGGTGCCGGAGGCTTCCTTGCCGGCGGTGGAGATCTGCTCGGATAGGTCGGAGGCGGGATAGACCCGCTCCCCCAGCTTCACGTTGTAGTCGGCCAGGAAGATCACCCGTAGCCGTCCGTCCATGTCGGGGTCGGCGTTAATCGTTTCGGCGATGCCGTTGATGAAGCGGATGATCAGTTTGGCCATGTAGTAGCCGGGCGCTGCCTTGCCGCCGAAGATCACCGTGCGGGGGGCCATGCCGTCGGCCTGGCCGTTCTTGATGCGCAGGTATTGGGCGATCACCTGCAGGGCGTTGAGGTGCTGGCGTTTGTATTCGTGGATGCGCTTCACCTGCACGTCAAACAGCGAAGCCGGATCCACCAGCACACCGGTGTGGCGGTGGATGTAATGGCTCAACTGGCCCTTCACGGCCAGCTTGGTGGCCTGCCAGCGCTCCAGGAAGCTGCTGTCGTCGACGAACTGCTCCAGTTTGCGCAGTTCATCGAGGTGATTGACCCAGCCCTCGCCGATTGATTCATTCAGCAGGTCTGAGAGCTGGGGATTGGCCAGAGCCACCCAGCGCCGGGGCGTCACGCCGTTGGTGACGTTGGTGAACTTCTCCGGCCACAGGGCGGCGAACTCCGGGAACAGCTCGGTTTTGACCAGTTCGCTGTGCAGGGCTGCCACACCGTTGACGTGGTGCGATGCCACGGTGGCGAGGTTGGCCATGCGCACCGCCTTGCCGCCGTCCTCGTCGATGATCGACACCTTGCGCAGGATCTGCTCGTTCCCCGGGTACTTGAGACGCACCTGTTGCAGGAAGCGGCGGTTGATCTCATAGATCAGCTCCAAGTGCCGCGGCAGCAGCGAGCCGAACAGTCCCAGCCCCCACTTCTCGAGGGCCTCCGGCAGCAGGGTGTGGTTGGTGTAGGCCAAGGAGCGGCTGGTGATGCTCCAGGCGGCCTCCCACTCGAGGTGTTTGTCATCGAGCAGCAGGCGCATCAGCTCGGCGACGGCGATGGCCGGGTGGGTGTCATTGAGCTGCACCGCCCAGTGATCGGGGAATTCGGTGATCGGAATCCCGCGCGAATCGAGGTTGCGGATCATGTCCTGCAGGGAGCAGCTCACGAAGAAGTGCTGCTGCTTGAGGCGGAGGCGACGGCCCTCGTCGGTGCCGTCATTGGGATACAGCACCTTCGAGAGGGTCTCGCTGCCCACCTTTTCCTCGACGGCCCCGTAGTAGTCGCCAATGTTGAAGGCGTAGAAGTCGAAGGACTCGGTGGCATCGGCGCGCCAGAGGCGCAGCCGGTCGCAGGTGTTCACCCGGTAGCCCAGAACCGGCACGTCATGCGGGATGCCGATGGCGTGCTCATCGGGGATCCAGCGCACTCGGTAGGTGCCGTGCTCGTCGCGGTAACTCTCGGTGCGCCCTCCGAAGCCCACAAAGCAGGCCTGGTCAGGGTGGGGCAGCTCCCACGGCCAACCGCTCTTGAGCCACTTGTCGGTGATCTCCACCTGCCAACCGTCGCGGATCAGCTGGTCGAAGATGCCGAATTCGTAGCGGATGCCATAGCCGGTGGCGGGGATTTCTAAAGAGGCCAGAGATTCGAGGAAACAGGCGGCCAGTCGCCCCAGCCCGCCGTTGCCCAGGCCGGGCTCCTCTTCAACGTCGAGGATCTCGTTGATGTCGTTGATGCCGAAGCGCCGTAGGGCCTCGGCTGCCTCTTGCTGGATGCCGAGCATCAGCAGGTTGTTGCCCAGCTGGGGGCCGATCAGGAATTCGGCCGAGAGGTAGGCCACCGCCCGGGTAGGGGTGGCCCGCAGAGCTTCGATGCCGGCCAGGTAGCGGGTCATCAGCCGGTCGCGCACGGCGTAGCTGAGGGCCATGTACAGGTCATGGCGGCTGGCCGTGGGGGCGAGCTTGCCGAGCGTGTAGAAGAGGTGCTCGGTCATGCCGTCGAACACGTTGTCGGCGGAGAGGCCGCTGCGGTCGGGGTCCGCATAGCAGCCCGGGGTGGGCAGGCGCAGGTTGCTGGGTTGAAGGTCGCTCATACGAGCAATCCTCCGTCATGGCCCGGGGTAGGGCCTGTAGACCACCGCCAGTTCGTCACGTCGTCGGCATCCATGCCGTGCTGGTGGGCGTAGGCGCGGTTGGCCAGGATCGCCTCCTTCATCCGCTCCTTGACGTGGGCGGCGCGGGAACCCAATCTCGGCACCCGGTCGATCACATCAATCACCAAATTGAAGCGATCGATCTGGTTGTTCATCGCCAGCTCAAGCGGGGTGTTGATGTTGCCTTTTTCCTTGTAGCCGCGCACGTGGAAGTTGGGGTGGTTGGTGCGGTGGTACGTGAGCCGGTGAATCAGCCAGGGGTAGCCATGGAAATTGAAGATCACCGGCCGATCGGTGGTGAACAGGCTGTCGAAGTCGCGGTCGCTCAGCCCGTGGGGGTGTTCCTTGGGGGTGGTGAGGGAAAACAGCTTCACCACATTGAGCACGCGGATCTTGAGCAAGGGGATCTCGCGGCGCAGGATTTGCACGGCAGCCAGAGTTTCCTTGGTGGGGACGTCCCCGGCGCAGGCCATCACCACATCGGGTTCATCGGGTGAGGTGCCGCAGTCGTCGTTGCTGGCCCAGCTCCAGAGGCCGATGCCTTTGGCCACGTGGGCGCGCGCCTGATCCAGGCTGAGGTACTGGAGGTGGCTCTGCTTGTCCGAAACGATGATGTTGCAAACGTTGGTTTCCAGCAGCGCTTCTTCCGCCACCGCCAGCAGGCAATTGGCATCGGCGGGTAGGTAGACGCGCACCACCTCACCGCTCTTGTTGCCAGCCAGGTCGATGAAGCCCGGGTCCTGGTGGGTGAAGCCGTTGTGGTCCTGGCGCCACACGGTGGAGCTGATCAGGCAGTTCCAGGCAGAGATCGGGGCCCGCCATGGGGCGTGATGGATGCAGCTCTCGAGCCACTTGGCGTGCTGGTTGAACATTGAGGCGATCACATGGGCGAAGGCCTCGTAGGTGTGAAAGAAGCCGTGCCGACCGGTGAGGATGTAACCCTCCATCATTCCCACCAGGGTGTGCTCGGAGAGCATCTCCACCACCCGACCGCTGCGAGATAACTCGCTGCCTCCTGCGCCATGGACGCCGGCGTCTTCAGGCAGCAGCTCTTCCATCCACACTTTTTTGCTGCGCTCGTAGATCGCCTGCAGGCGGTTGGAGGCGGTTTCATCCGGCCCGAACACCCGCACCGAATCAGGGTTGAGCTCAATTGCATCGCGCAATAGCTCGCCCAGCGGGGCGGTGTTCTCATGCTCCAATTGGCCTGGAGCGTCAAGGGCGACGGCGTAGCGCTCGATCGCCGGTAGGCGCAGCTTGCGGCGCAGTAAACCGCCGTTGGCATGGGGGTTGGAGCCCATGCGGCGGCGGCCCGTGGGGGAGAGGGCCTGCAGGTGGGGCAGCAGGCTGCCGCTGTTGTCAAAGAGCTCCCAGGGGCGGTAGCTCTTGAGCCAGGCCTCCAGCATGTGCAGCTGCTCAGGATCGCCTTTGGGGTTGGGTAGCGGCACCTGGTGGGCGCGCCAGAAGTTCTCGAGCTTCTTGTTGCCCAGGGCCG